>NZ_JBVJJA010000121.1:0-1104 GCF_055586005.1 Micromonospora sp. NPDC051924 | reverse complement strand
GGACCAGGACAAGGACCGGGACAAGGACCGGGACAAGGACAAGGACAAGGGCGAGGCCGGTGCGGTGCGGGAGGTGGCCTGTGACGACGATGATCTGATCGAGGCCCTCGATCAGGCCAACCGGGATGAGGGTGGCACGCTGAAGCTGACTCCCGACTGCACCTACGAGCTGGACCAGTTCGACAAGAAGTCCGACGCGGGCCTGCCGACGATCAAGCAGGAGATCACCATCGAGGGTCAGGGCGCCACGATCAAGCGGGAGGCCGAGGAGGGATTCCGGATCTTCCGGGTCGCCGACGGTGGTGACCTGACCCTGAAGGACGTCACCGTCAAGAACGGCGCCGCCGCCGAGAAGAAGCAGAAGAAGCACACACCGCCGACGAAGTACGTGCCCGGCAGCGCGGCCGGGGCCGACGCCACGGCGCCGGCCGCGAAGCGGCCGATGCTCGCGTCGCCGCCTCCGCCGAGCAAGGACGGCGGGCACGACGAGCACGAGGGCGACGGCGGTGGCCTGCTGGTCGAGCGCGGTGGCAAGGCCCACCTGGTGAACACCGCGTTCAAGCTCAACAGCGCCGCGGACGACGGCGGCGCGATCGCCAACTTCGGCCGGACCGAGGTCGAGAGCAGCACGTTCGAGAACAACCACGCCAAGGACAACGGCGGCGCCATCTTCAACGCCGGCGTCCTCGAGGTCGAGGGGTCCCGCGACGGCAAGGGCGGCGAGTCCAAGATCGTCAACAACACCGCCGGCGGCAACGGCGGCGGCATCGCCAACGGCGAGGAGAAGAAGAAGAAGAAGGAGGAGGAGAAGGAGCCCGACGCGCACGTCACCGCCGACGGCCGCGACGGCCACGACGGCCGCGACGAGGCCGGCACCGTCGAGATCGAAAAGACCCTCATCGAGGGCAACACCGCCGACAAGAACGGCGGCGGCCTGTTCAGCAGCGGCGGCTTCGTCACCATCAGCTGGACCGACATCAAGAACAACACCGCCTGCGAGAACGGCGGCGGTATCGCCGCCATCGACACCGTGCTGAAGGTCGAACACAGCACCATCGAGAAGAACAAGGCCAGCAAGGACGGCGGCGGCATCTACAACGTCAG
>NZ_JBVJJA010000120.1:0-1236 GCF_055586005.1 Micromonospora sp. NPDC051924 | reverse complement strand
GCGTTGCAGGTCGCGCAGCAGGTTGATGACCTGGGCCTGGATGGAGACGTCCAGGGCGGAGACCGGTTCGTCGGCGACGATGAGTTTCGGGCGCAACGCCAGGGCGCGGGCGATGCCGATGCGTTGGCGTTGCCCGCCGGAGAACTCGTGCGGGTACCGGTTGTAGTGCTCCGGGTTCAACCCGACCAGCTCGAGGAGTTCCTGCACCCGTTTCTTGATGCCGCCGGGCGGGGTGATCCCGTTGACCTGCAACGGCATGGCCACGATCCGGCCGACGGTGTGGCGGGGGTTCAACGACGCGTACGGGTCCTGGAAGATGATCTGCAGGTCCTGCCGCAACGGCCGCAGCTCCCGCCGCCGGGCGTGGGTGATGTCCCGCCCGGCGAACTCGATACTGCCCGCGGTCGGCTCCAGCAACCGCACCAGCATCCGACCGGTGGTCGTCTTCCCGCACCCAGACTCCCCGACCAGGCCCAGCGTCTCCCCCGGCCGGACCTCGAAGTCCAGCCCGTCGACCGCCCGCACCGCCCCACCGGAACGGAACCCGTCCCGCACCGGGAAATGCTTGGTCAGGCCCCGCACCCGCAACAGGGGCTCGCCGGCGCTGCGGCCCTCGCCGAGCATCTTCGCCCGACCGTTGACGGACGCCGTGGTCATGGCCGCCTCCGCTGGTATCCGGTCCCCGGACTCCTCCGCGCTGCGTTGCTCGGGCTCATCGGGCCACCCCCGCCTGGGCGATCTCGTCGCGGTAGATGCGCTGCCGGGCGGCCTCCGGCAGGTGGCAGGCCACCTCGTGCCCCGGCTCGGCGGTCGGCCGCAGCTCGGGTACTGCGGTGCGGGACCGGTCGCCGTTGCGGCCGGCGTACCGGCAGCGCGGGTGGAACGCGCACCCCGACGGCAGATTGATCAGGCTCGGCGGATTGCCCGCGATCGGGACCAGGTCCGCGTCGGCGTCGCCGTGCAGCGACGGCACGCTCGACAGCAACCCCCAGGTGTACGGATGCTGCGGCCGCCGCAACACCTGCTCCACACTCCCCCGCTCCACCGCCCGACCCCCGTACATGACCAGCACGTCGTCGGCCACCTGGGAGACCACACCCAGGTCGTGGGTGATCAGAATGATCGCGGAGCGGAACTCCTCCTGCAGGTCGGCCAGCAGGTCCAGGATCTGCGCCTGCACCGTCACGTCCAGCGCGGTGGTCGGCTCGTCGGCGATCAGCAGGTCGGGGTCGTTGA
>NZ_JBVJJA010000119.1:0-1274 GCF_055586005.1 Micromonospora sp. NPDC051924 | reverse complement strand
CGCACCAACAGTCGTACCGCGGCCACGTTCGTGTACATCTCCGCGGTGCCGAGATGCAACAACTCGATCAGCTCGTCCGCGTCCACATCTTCAGCTGTTCTTGTCATCGGCTCCTACCTATTCAAAGGGGATTTCGGGGAACTCGGGGTGCCCGATGAGGAGATCCGCCTCCCCTGGCGGCGGGGTTATATGTTCTCTCGGTCGTCCTACAAGTGGCGGCATGGCGGCCGATCGGGAGGCTTCTGTGGGTGTTCTGTACGACTACTTCCGCGCTTCTGAGGACGAGGCTGTCGCAAAGCTGATGGCCGCTACCGACGGCGGCCCGGTGGTGCGAGAGGGAGGCTCTCCCGTCGCGGATGCCGTGGACGGCAAGGGGATCGATCCGCCCGTAGTCCTCGGTAAGGTCGTCTCATTCGCTCTCGACGTGCCGTGGGCCACCGGCCTGATCGGGGAACGACTCATCTGGCCGGACGGCGCTGGCGAAGACCCTGAGTACGAAGGACCCTGGGTCGTCGTACTGAGCGAGCGCGCCCGGGATGCGCTTGCCGAAATCGCGGACGACCGCTTGCCGGGCCTGGCCGAGCAGTGGTCGCGCATCGAGGAGCTGTCCTACTACAGCGACACGCAACCGAACGTCATGCTGTCGCGTTTGCGGGAGTTTGTTGGGCTGGCCCGCAGAGCACGCACGAGCGGAGAAAGCATCTACTGCTGGATCTGCCTCTAAGCGGTCGACAGCAACGGTTGCCGACAGGGCTTCGGCCTTGGGCCATCCGTACAGCCACGGCCGCCCGCTGAGGCCGACGTCGCCCGACAACCACGGACGGGCTGACCAGGGACACAGCCGCCCGACCAGCCATCCCTGATCTTCTCCTAATCCCAAGGCCGCAGGTTCGAATCCTGCCGGGCGCACCACCGTCATCCCAGGTCAAGGCGGCCCGCAAAGCGGGCCGCGCCGGCCCGGCCCCGGCCTGCTGGCGACCTTCGGCCGGCATGGGCCGGGCCGGGCGGCCACGCTGTGGGGGTCAGGAAGATGAGCGGCTGAGGGGGTGACGATCGCCATCGGGATTGCTCGTCGTCAAGGTCGGGGCGTTCGCTGCCGCGCAGCAGAGCTGCTTGCCCCCGAGCCCCTTGGGGGACGCCTGTTGTTCGACGACGACGAGGACCAGGGCGTCACCCATCCTGTGCTTGCCGGTTAACCCATCCGCGCTGGTCAGGGGCTCTTTCGGATCAGCTGGCCGATCTTGGCCTGTTCGAGCAGCAGCCCTTGTCCATCG
>NZ_JBVJJA010000118.1:0-1285 GCF_055586005.1 Micromonospora sp. NPDC051924 | reverse complement strand
CGATGGACAAGGGCTGCTGCTCGAACAGGCCAAGATCGGCCAGCTGATCCGAAAGAGCCCCTGACCAGCGCGGATGGGTTAACCGGCAAGCACAGCGCTCGCCGCGCATTGAACGCCCGATCAGCGGCATGTGCGGATGCACCGGAGACGCCTCCAGTGCGCTTCAGCTCCAGTGCGCTTCAGCCAGTTTCTGGTTGTAGATCATTCGATGGCGCGTGGTACACGGCGCCTCGGGGCCGGTTATCGGGTGTGGCGCCGGAGCCGGTCGTCGTCGGTGCTGAGCCACGAGCCGTCGCCGAGTGGTTCGATGTCGTACGCGTCGCGGGTCTGGGTGTCGAGCATTCGGTGTACCTGTCCGGTGCGTGCGTCGACGAGATGGTGCCGGTGCCACTGTTGTTCGTCCTCGGTCTCCCCGCCGAGGGTGACGATGGCGGTTTCGGAGTCGAGATAGCCACCGGCCCACTCGACGTACGCCTCGTCGGGGTCGTAGTCGAAGGACTCCACCGGGATCCGGACCAACACCTCGCCATCGGGGTATGCGTGGAAGGCGACGTCCTCCTGGTCGTGATGGACGGTCATGAAGTGGTGGCCGTCCGGGGCGAGACTCACGAGACTGCGGTCGGTCCATGGGTAGGCGGTCAGTTCGATGACGTCCCGGTCGAGATGACCGCGGTACACCCGCGAACCGTCCTGTCCCTCGCCGACGTCGAGCAGCATGTGCACACCGTCCGGGTGGGCAAACTGGTGCCCACCGTGACCGGCGCAGTCGAGTTCGGTCCGCGCGATGATGGCCCCCGTCTCGGCGTCGATGGCGAGCCAATGGTCCAGACCGTCACCGCGCCCTGCCATGGCGTCAGGCATGTAAAGCCACACCACCGTCCCGGCCGGCGAAAACTCACAGTTCGCTATGGCGTTGTACGGCTCTTGCGCCCCAGGGCCGAAGCCGAGCCGCCACAGAATATTGCCCTCGCGGTCGGTGCATACCATCTCGTCGGCCGTCGCATACACCGCACGCAGTAGGTTCGGCGCCACCGCGTGGTCTTTCACCTCGATGGCTGCGCCGACGGGAAACGTGGCGACCGGCACCGCCGGCGACTCCACCGCAGGGCTCCCAGGGAAGTCGTAGGCGTGGACAGAGCCGGCCACGAAGCGGGTCACCATACTAGAGATCGCAGTCATGTCGCCCAAGGCTAGCCGCAACGCCGTTCAGTTAGGCGTGGGAGAGGCCGGTCAAGGGTGTGTTGATCAGAGAGTGAGAAGCGGAGTTCCGGTATCAAGGTTTGTC
>NZ_JBVJJA010000117.1:0-1337 GCF_055586005.1 Micromonospora sp. NPDC051924 | reverse complement strand
CCGCCCCGTTCGTCAGCGTCAACCTGGCCGTGCAGCAGGTACGCCGGCCGGGGCTGGTGGACGAGGTGCGCGAGCTGCTGCGGCGCACCGGCCTGGGGGGGGGGGGGGGGGGGGTGGGGGGGGAGGGGGGGGGGGGGAGGGGGGGGGGGGTCGTCCCCCCCCCCCCCCCCCCCCCCACGGCCGCTCCACCCACTCCCGCATTCCTCCCCGGCCCCGCTGGGCCGGTTCGCACGGACAGGACAGCATCATGCGTATCCGTACCTGGGTGACCAGGGCCTTCTCGCTGATGGCCCTCCCGCTGGTCGCCGTCAGCCTGCCCCCGGTGGCCGCGCACGCCGCACCCACCGGCTACTTCGTCACCGGCATCGACGTCTCTCACTACCAGGGCACGATCGACTGGGGGGCGGTCGCGGACTCCGGCGTCGACTTCGCATACGCCAAGGCGACCGAGGGCACCGCCTACAGCGATCCGACCTACCTCACCAACCGCAGCGGCGCCCGCGCCAACGGCATCTACTTCGGGGCGTACCACTTCGGCCGGCCCGACCAGGGTGACCCGCGCGGCCAGGCGGACCGCCTGGTCGACGCCAGCCGGTACAGCACCGACGGCACCACCCTGCCGCCGATGCTGGACATCGAGTGGTCGTCGAGCCAGCCGACCTGCTACGGCCTCTCGACCAGCGCCATGGTCTCCTGGATCAGCCAGTTCGTCGACCAGGTCAAGTTCCGCACCGGCCAGCAGGCGATGATCTACACCAACCCGAACTGGTGGAACCCCTGCACCGGCAGCAGCACCGCTTTCGGCAGCTACCCGCTCTTCCACTCCCGGTACGCCGACACCCCCGGCACCCTGCCGGCCGGTTGGTCGCGCTTCACCCTGTGGCAGTGGACCTCCAGCGGCAGCGTGCCCGGGGTGTCCGGCGGCGTGGACCGGGACGTGTTCAACGGCACCCTCGCCGAGCTGCGGGCGTTGTGCAGCGGCGGGTCGGGCCGCCAGGCTCCGGCGTTGGCGCACGACGACGGTGACGGCACCATGACCATCCACCGGTGGCGGTCGACCGGCACGTCCTTCTCGCACACCGCCGACTACACCGGCGGCGGCGCCTTCGACCTGGCCAACGTCGGTGACCGGGTGGCCTCCGGGGACGTGAACGGCGACGGCACCGACGACATCGTGATGGCGTACCAGATCAGCGACGGCACCTTCGGCTTCTACGTCTTCGACGCCGGCCTCACCAGCGCGGGCCGCTGGTACACCTCCGGTCCGTACAACCTCGGGCCGGTCGGCGGGCGGCTGGTCGTGGCCGACTTCAACGGGGACGGCAAGGCCGAGCCGG
>NZ_JBVJJA010000116.1:0-1367 GCF_055586005.1 Micromonospora sp. NPDC051924 | reverse complement strand
CCAGGGCGATTGCATAGTCGGCGGGCGGGTTGCTGGCCAGGAGTTTCGAGACGAGTTCGGCCTCTGTGGAGGCGTCAGGAGCGGGTGAGGCCGCATCGGTGATCATGGAGTTGCGACGCTTCACGACTCCGAGGAAGACCCCACCCGCCGATGGCATCATCTCTCATCCCCGCGCTTGCCGTAGCCGCACCCACCTCCATCGCCGAGGCCGCGCCGGTCACCGACGGTGAACACGGCGCGCTGCTGCACGCGCTCGCCGCTGTTCCTGATCCACGCGACCCACGGGGCGTGCGTTACCCGCTGACCGCGCTGTTGGCGGTGGCGGTCTGCGCCGTCATGGCCGGGGCGTCGTCGTTCGCCGCGATCACCGATTGGCTGCACGACCTGGATGAACGCGCCCAGCAACGGCTCGGGTTCAGCGCAGGAGTGCCGGTCGGCAGCACTGTCTGGCGGATTCTGACGCGCCTGGATGACACTCTGCTCGGCACCATTCTGGCCGGCTGGCTGCGGACCCGCACTCCCGTCGCGGCGGGCAGGCCGAGGCGGTACCGCACGGTTATCGCCATCGACGGCAAGACACTGCGCGGCGCCCGCAGCGGCGACGGCCGCCAGGTGCATCTGCTCTCCGCGCTGGACACCACCACCGGGATCGTGCTCGCTCAGGTCACCGTGGACGCCAAGAGCAACGAGATCACGTCGTTCGCGCCGCTGCTCGACGCTGTCGAACAGGTGCTCGGCACCCTGGCCGGGGTGCTGTTCATCGCCGACGCTCTGCATACCCAGACCGGGCACGCCGACGAGGTCACCGCCCGACAGGCGCACCTGCTCGTGCAGGTCAAGGCCAACCAGCCGACCCTGTTCAAGCAGCTCAAACGGCTGCCCTGGGCGCAGATCCCGGTCGGTGACCGGACCCGCGACCGCGGCCACGGCCGCCGCGAGACCCGCACCGTCAAAGCCGTCACCGTCGCCACACCCGGAGGCATCGCCTTCCCGCACGCCCAACAAGCCGTGCGGATCACCCGCACCCGCATCGTCGCCGGCAAGACCAGCCGCGAGACCGCCTACCTGACCGTGTCACTGCCCGCAGGCCACGCCCCGCCCCGCGACCTGCAAACCTGGATCCGCTGCCACTGGCACATCGAGAACCGCCTCCATCACGTCCGCGACGTGACGTTCCGTGAAGACCTTCACCACGCCCGGACAGGCACCGGGCCCGCCGTCATCGCAACCCTGCGGAACACCGCGATCGGCTGGCACCGCATCACCGGCGCGACCAACATCGCCCGAGCCACCCGCCAAGCCAACCGCCACTCACACGACCTGATCATCGCCGTGACCAGCAGTTACCCGAGAACGCAATGACCCTG
>NZ_JBVJJA010000115.1:0-1448 GCF_055586005.1 Micromonospora sp. NPDC051924 | reverse complement strand
GGCGAATTCAACTGATCGTCGCAACACCTCGTGATCGTGGAGGTGTTTGATGGCACGACGTCAGCAGCAGGCGGATCGGGCGTTGCGGCCGTCGATGCGTTCGCCGGGGAGGCCGATGCCGGCGCGGCATGTGGAGCGCGCGTTCTGGCGGCTGATCGCGCAGGGCAAGCGCACTGAGGAGGCGGCGCTCGAGCTCGGTGTGTCGACGCCCGTTGCGGTGCGTTGGTTTCGTCACGCTGGCGGCATGCCGCCGTTGAGTCTGGCCGAGCCCTCCGGCCGCTACCTGTCGTTCTCCGAGCGCGAGGAGATTGCTCTGCTTAAGGCGCAGGGGCAGGGTGTCCGCGCGATCGCCCGGGAACTCAAGCGGGACCCGGGCACGATCTCGCGGGAGCTGCGGCGCAACGCCGCGACCCGCAGCGGCAAGCGCGAGTATCGGGCCACCGTGGCGCAGTGGAAGGCGCAGGTAGCCGCGCGGCGACCCAAGCCGGCGAAGCTGGCGAGCAACCCGCGGCTGAAGGAGTACGTGCAGACACGGCTGAGCGGGCAACTGCGCCATCCCGACGGGACGGCTGCCGCAGGCCCTCCGACGACCTGGAAAGGGCTGAACAAGCCGCACCGCGCAGACCGCCGCTGGGCGACGGCCTGGAGCCCGGAGCAGATTAGTCGACGGCTGGTCGTCGACTTCCCCGACGATGAGGACATGCGCATCAGCCACGAGGCGATCTACCAGGCGCTCTACATCCAAGGACGCGGCGCGCTCAAGCGTGAGCTGGTGGCCTGCCTGCGGACCGGCCGGGCGCTGCGCAAGCCCCGTGAACGCTCGCGGAACAGGCCGCAAGGGCACGTCACCGCCGATGTCGTCTTGAGCGAACGACCCGCCGAGGTCGAGGACCGAGCGGTCCCCGGCCACTGGGAGGGCGACCTCATAATCGGCCTGAACCGCTCCGCCATCGGCACCGTCGTCGAGCGCACCAGCCGATACACGCTCCTGGTCCACCTTCCCCGCCTCGAAGGCTACGGAACCGTCCCGCCGGTCAAGAACGGGCCCGCACTCGGCGGCTACGGCGCCATCGCGATGAAGGACGCGCTCCAATCGACGATGACCGCCATGCCCGAGGAACTGCTGCGATCCCTGACCTGGGACCGCGGCAAAGAACTCTCGGCGCACGTCCAGTTCAAGATCGACACCGGCATTGCGGTCTACTTCGCCGACCCCCACTCGCCCTGGCAACGCGGCACGAACGAGAACACCAACGGCCTGCTGCGCCAGTACTTCCCCAAGGGCACCGATCTGTCCCGCTGGGACCTCGAAGACCTCCTCGCCGTCCAGACAGCGATCAACAGCAGACCCCGCAAGGTCCTCGGCTGGAAGACGCCCGCCGAAGCTCTCGACGAGCAGTTACGGTCACTCCAACCAGCAGGCGTTGCAACGACCGGTTGAAACCAGG
>NZ_JBVJJA010000114.1:0-1483 GCF_055586005.1 Micromonospora sp. NPDC051924 | reverse complement strand
CTAGTGCGGTGTCCACTGACGTTCACCGGGTTTCCGGTGCAGCGTTGTGGGTCCTCGCCGTGTGGCGAGCGACTCCCCACCGGTTGGTGGGGCGGGCTTCCGCGGGCCACCTGATCCTCGCGCCGCCTGGGATGGGCGGCGGGGGTCACGTCGGGACTGGCCGGCACCGGGCAGGTGTCGGCCGGCTCGACGGTGCGTGACCACCCCGGGCACCACGACAGGTGTGGGGGTGGTGGGTCCGCCGCCCGGGATACGGGTGGCGATGGTGGCGGCCGCGACCAGGTCACGGTGTCCAGTGAAGGAGCAGTGCGGGCAGGACATGGTCCTGCCGCGGGGTTTCGGTACCCGCCGCCGGCAGGCGGGGCAGGTGGACGAGGTGCCACGCTCGTCGACCAGGTGGACGGTGATGCCGGCCAGGACAGCTTTGTCGATCAGGATCTGCAGGAGCCGGCCGATCTGCCACTGCCGCAGCCGCAGGTTGTGCTGCCGCCCCGCATCAATGTTCAACACCCCGCGTGGGTCGCCGACGTGCAGCACCCCGACCCGCTGCGTCACCGCCCAGGACACCACCGTGTGGGCGGCTTCGTGCTGGGCCTGGCGGACCCGACGCCGGTGCCGGCCCTCCACCAGCCGGGCCCGGCGGCGGTATTTGCGCCACCGCCGCGAACCCCGCTGACCAGGCTTCGGCGCACACCCCGCCGTCGCCCGGCGGCGGCCCTTCGTGTCCGCCAGATGCATCCGATGCTCCGCGCGGATCGCCCGCCCCGACACCAGCAGGCCCGCACCGTCCGGCCCGGCCACCGCGTACGGGTGGATGATCCCCAGATCCACCCCGGCAACCCGGTCCTGGTCCGGGCCCTGGCCGGGCAGGTAGGTCGCGACCGGGACTTCGGCGGTCACATCCAGGAACAACCGGCCACCCTCACACAACAGGGTGACCGACCGGACCTGCTCCACCGGATACGGCACCTCCCGCGCCAGCCTGACCCACAACGGCAGTCCGCCCTTGGCTACCGGGATCCGCACCCGACGCCCCTGGAGGGTGAACGTGCCGTGATACCAACGCACCGGCACCAACCGACGCCGCCGACGCGGGAACCGGGCCGACACGTCCCCGTCCTTACGGCGCTTCGCCGCGGCGAACCACGCGTCGGAGAACCGGCGCAACACCGACCGGGCCCCCGTGCTATCCAGCTCACCGAACGTGCCCGGCCCCGACCCGGACAGCTCCCGGCACAACGCCTGATAGCCACTCAACGGGGCGTCACGGCGGCGGCGCCGCCACGCGTTGACCTCCAACACGCACGCCCACACATCACCAGCCGAACGCAGCAACCCGAAACACCGCCGCCGCTGCCCCGACGTCACCCGCAACGCCACCCGCGCCGTGCGATACACCACCCGAGACGCAGACGGATCCCGACGACGAGGCACAACCCGACCCAACACCACCCGTACGACAAGAATCGCCGGCCACCAACCC
>NZ_JBVJJA010000113.1:0-1485 GCF_055586005.1 Micromonospora sp. NPDC051924 | reverse complement strand
GTTGTTCATCAGGGTGCCGCCGGCGCCGGTGTTCTTCCCCGCGTACGAGTAGAACTTCTCCAGACCGAGCTGGTCGGAGGTCGGCTCCTCCACCGCCACGTTCTGCGGCAGCGGCTGGATCGCCGGGGTGGTTTCGGACAGCTTCTTGCCGGTGAGCTTGTTGCGCAGGTCCCACTGCAGGACGTAGTCGGTGCGCTTGTTGCCCTCCGTCGACGACGGCGGGGTCTTCACCTGCGCGGACACGTCGAGGGTGCCGCCTGCCGGGATGGTGGCGGGCAGGGCGGTCTTCAGTTCGTAGCTGGCGTCGGCGCCGTCGGTGACACCGTCGGCCCGCTTCCAGTCGTAGGCCAGTTCCCAGTCGGTCGGGTTCCACGCCGTCAGGGTGGGGTTCGACAGGGTGACCGGGACGGCGTAGGTCGAGTCTGCGGTGGCCAGGGCCGGCGTGGAAGCGGCGTAGTAGGTCGACTCCGCGGTCTGCTCCAGGTAGGTGACCTCCAGCGTCGGGCGCAGCAGCGGCTCGGCGCCTTCGGAGGACAGCAGCATCGCCCGTGCGGTCTGGTTGGTCTCGTCCCGCTGACGTAGCAGGAGACCGTAGTTGGTCGCCGAGTTCTTCACCCAGCCGTCCACGGCCGGGGTGACGTCCCAGGTCTCCCACTCGGGGTCGTTGGTGAACCCGTTGAAGCTGGCCTTCCACGACGTGTCGTAGTCACCACCCGGAGCAGCCCACGCGTTGGTGCCGTCGTAGGTGCCCCAGGTCGCCTTCGTCTCGGTAAAGTTCTTGGTCAGCTTGTAGACGTCGACGTACTCGTTCGTGTCCGTGCCGGGATACAGGTAGGTGTTGTACATCCGCAGCTCGGCGCCCACGATATTCGCGGTGGTGGGGATGCCGGTGAGGCTGCCGAACTTGATCAGGCCGCGGGTGTCGCCGTAGTAGGACGAGTTGTTGCCCGGGCTGACGTACGGGTCACCGTCGTAGACGTCCACATTCTCGGTCGGACGCGTCTGGGAGAGTGTGGTGTCGGTCTGGCCGGTGCGGTAGATCCGGGTGATCTGCCCGGCCTTGGGCAGCATCGCCGGCTGCGAAGGCCCGGCGATCACCTGCCCGTCGCGCGTCTTCACCGCGACCATGTAGTAGTAGAACTTCCGCGCCATCGGGTCGGTGTTGTCCGCCGCCGTCGGCACCGCCGTGGTGTCCTGGTACGACCGGGTGGCCGACGACACCGGCGCGATCAGGGTCGCCGCCGACGGCGTGAAGTTCTGGTGGATGCTGCGGTGCACCTGGTACTCGACGATGTCGTCACCGGTGGCGGTGGACGGGTCCACGTACGCCGGCCAGTCGAGGACCGCGCCGGTGGAGGTGATCGTGGTCGGCGGGTTCACCCCGACGCCCGGCCGCCCGTAGGTGACGACCAGCTTCGGCAGGTTGTAGTCCCGCCGGTCGTTGTTGTACGCGTACTCCGAGGCTTCGAAGATCGGACCGCCGCG
>NZ_JBVJJA010000112.1:0-1509 GCF_055586005.1 Micromonospora sp. NPDC051924 | reverse complement strand
CAACGCCGTTCAGTTAGGCCGGTGGCTGGCCTGTCAAGGTTCGTTGGTGACGACGTCGATGTTGGTGGTGGCCTTGTAGGTGCGGCGGTCGATGTTCGGTCCGCGGGCCTGGTATTTGGAGTTCGAACGTTTGATCATCCGGGTTTTGGTGCGGATGCGGCGATCGGGTAGCAGGTTCGCCAGGACGCGTTCGCCGATGGCGCCGACCAGGTCGATGACGGTGTCGGCGATGACGCCGGCGGCCAGGGTGATCTGGTCGCGGGCGGCGTTGAGAGCGGTGGTGAAGCTGGCCCGGTCCGGGTCGAGGCCGGGTCGGCTGTCGGTGGCGTCGGCCATCGCGGTGCGTAGCACCTGGTAGGTGATCAGCAGGGCGTGGATTTCCTGGTCGATGCCGTCGGGGGTGCGGGCTCGCAGGACTCGTCCACCGAGGATGCTGGATTTGAGTTCGAGGTAGGCGGTCTCGATCTCCCAGCGCTGGTGGTAGAGCCGGGCGAGGTCGCCGGCCGGGTAGCGGCGGGCGTCGAGCAGGGTGGTGATCAGCCGGTAGTCGCCGGTGTGGCTGCCGCCGGTGGTGGTGATGCTGATGCGGGCATCGACGACGCGGACCCGCAGGCCGCTGACGGCCGATAGCCAGGATCCGTCCGGGTAGCGGCCGAGCACAGGCAGTTTACGGCTGCTCTTGCAGCGGATCAGCAAGTCGGCCCCGGTCGCGGTGATCCTGGTGATCAGGTCGGCGCTGGCGTAGTTGCGGTCGCCCAGCAACAGCATCCCGGAGCGCAGACTGCGGGCCAGATGTTCAGCCTGGGCGATCTCGCCGGTGCTGAGTGGGTCGAACACGGCGTCGAGCACCGAGCGGGTGCCGCAGGCCAGCAGTGCGCTCAGCCGCAGCGTGGGATATCCGGAACCGCCATTGTTGCCGCGCTGCTTGCCGTAGCGGCGCAGGTTGGCCGGCGAGTCCGCGACGGTGAGTACGGTGCCATCGATGACGACCGGCATCAGGCCCCGCCACCACACCATGGCAGCACTGGTAGCCGCCGGGCCGCGGAGCAGTTCGAACAGGGCCCGCATGGGTGCCGAGCCCAGCCGCTGCCGGGCCTGGCGCAGAGCACTGCCCGACGGATCGGGCACCGGCAGCGGACGCAGACCGGCGACGAGTTTCGACCACACCTGCCGGTAGCCCAGATCGGCGAACAGGCAACCCGCGATCAGCAGATAGACCACGACCCGGGCAGGCAGCAGCCGGATCCGCTGCTGCGTACGCCGGGTCGCAGTCAGAACCTCATCGATCATCTCGAACGGCAACAGCCGGGTCAGCTCACCGAGGTGACCCGCCGCGAACGGCCCCGCCGCTACCGTGACCGTCCGGGTTATGGCAATCTGATCCACCAAGCGGAGTTCCTGGTTCTGGGTTGTCTTGGAGTGACAAACCTTGATACCGGAACTCCGCTTCTCACTCTCTGATCAACACACCCTTGACCGGCCTCTCCCACGCCTAACTGAACGGCGTTG
>NZ_JBVJJA010000111.1:0-1638 GCF_055586005.1 Micromonospora sp. NPDC051924 | reverse complement strand
TAGGCCCGAGCGTGCTCTAAGCCGGCCGGTTCTGCTGCTCGATGTACTGGCGCAGGACAGTCAAGGGTGCGCCGCCGACGGACCCGGCGAAGTACGAGCCTGACCACAGCTTGTTGGCTCGGTAGTAGTGGCGCGCCAGGTCGGGGAACTCCTGGCGCATCCGACGTGAGGAGACGCCTTTGAGGCTGTTGACCAGCTTCGACAGGGCGACCTTGGGCGGAAAGTTGACCAACAAGTGGACGTGGTTGTCCTCGCCGTTGAACTCGACCAGCTCGCACTCGAAGTCGGCGCATACCGCCCGCATGTTCTCCTCCAGCCGGACCAGATGCCGGTCGGCGAACACCCGATGCCGGAACTTCGTGACGAAGACCAAGTGAGCGTGCAGCGCGAAAACGCAATGCCTGCCAGTGCGAATGCCTTCAAGGTCAGCCATAAACCAACACGGTACGCTCGTGGTCGTGCAGCTCCGGTACAACTTCCGCGTCTATCCGACGTCGGGCCAGCAGGAAGCGCTGGTTGGGGCGTTCGGCTGCGCGCGGGTGGTGTTCAACGACGGGCTGCACCTGCGCCAGCAGGCCCGCGAGGCGGGCGAGAAGTACGTCTCCGACGCCGAACTGTCCCGTCGCCTGATCACCGAGGCCAAGCAGACCCCGGAGCGGGCGTGGCTTTCCGAGGTGTCGGCGGTGGTGTTGCAGCAGGCCCTGGCGGACCTGAACACCGCGTATCGCAACTTCTTCGCCTCGGTCTCGGGCAAGCGCAAGGGCCGCAAGGTCGCGCCGCCAAGGTTCCGCTCGCGCAAGGACAACCGGCAGGCCATCCGGTTCACCAGGAACAGCCGGTTCAAGGTGCTGGACAACGGCCGGCTGAGGTTGCCGAAGATCGGCGACCTCGCGGTGCGCTGGTCACGTTCGTTGCCCTCGGACCCGTCGAGCGTGGCGATCATCCGGGACGCGGCGGGCCGGTACTTCGCCTCGTTCGTCGTAACCACCTCGGACGAGCCGCTTGCCGTGGTGGAGTCGGAGGTCGGGATCGACCTGGGGCTGACGCACTTCGCGGTGCTGTCGGACGGCACGAAGGTGGCGGCACCGAAGTTCCTGCGCCGCGCGGCCCGCAAGCTGCGCCGGTTGCAGCAAGACCTGTCCCGCAAGCAGCGGGGCAGTCAGAACCGCAAGAAGGCCGTCGTCAAGGTCGCCCGCGCCCATGCGCGGGTGGCCGACACCCGGCGGGACTGGCAGCACAAGCTGTCCACGACGATCATCCGCGACAACCAAGCGGTGTACGTCGAGGACTTGTGCGTGACCGGTCTCGGCCGGACCAGGCTGGCCAAGTCCGTACACGACGCCGGCTGGGCGTCGTTCACGGCCATGTTGGAGTACAAGGCCGCCCGGTGGGGGCGGACTTTCGGAAAGATCGACAGGTTCGCGCCCACGTCACAGACGTGCTCGGTGTGTGGCCGCCTCGACGGACCCAAACCGCTGAACGTCCGGTCATGGACCTGCCCTTGTGGCGCGGTCCACGACCGGGACGTCAACGCGGCACTCAACGTGTTGGCCCAGGGACGCTGGGACAACTCAAACGCCTGTGGAGCGCAGGTAAGACCGGCACTCGTGCCGGCACCGCGCGGGGAAGCAGGAATCC
>NZ_JBVJJA010000110.1:0-1837 GCF_055586005.1 Micromonospora sp. NPDC051924 | reverse complement strand
GCCTGCCGCAGGACGATCTTCTCCTTCAACGCGGTGCTGGTCACGTCGTAGACCACGTCCGCGCCACCGGCCACACCCGGATACGTCACCGTCGAGCCGGACACCTTCGGCGTCACACCCCTGGCGGCGCCCGCCAGGCCCAACTCGATGCTCCGGCCATCCCGCTCGAACCGCACCAGCTCGTCCGAGCTGCCGCCGAACAGGCTGGTGAACGAGTTCGTCCGGTTGCCCTGCACGTACCCGCGCTCGTTCGCCGGGCGGACCGTGGTGTCAATCGGCTGCCAGTCGCCCTTGCCGTCCTGGTAATGCAACGGCACCGCCGAGATCTCCGCCTGCAACCGCCCGTCCGACAGCTGATAGACCCTGGCGTTCTCGGTCCGCTTGCCGGTCAACTCCTTGACCCGCTTCTGCGGCGGCCACTTCCGGCCAACGAGGCGCTTCTCGTCCCGGAACAGCCCAGCGCTGATCACCTCAGGCTTCGCCCGACCCGGCCCGCCGTCCACCAGGCCGCGCGCGGCATCACCAAGGCGGGACAGGAACCCTCGCTCATCGTCCTTGGCGCTCGCCGTCTTGTCAGTGTGGTCGGGACTCCGGTCCGGTAGGACCTCCATCCCGCCCAACGTGGCCACCAAGGCCAACGCCAGACCCCCGATCAGGGGCCCCCGCGCTCTCTTCTTCACCCGTCACCCTCCGGTCTACAGGCAGACACGATGGGTAAAGATCTCAAGACGAGATACACACAGCTCTATATGGGAGATACTTTTTCAGCCCAACCACCAATATACATTCGTCAATACGAGCATCGATCGGATCTCGGCGGCCGCCGCGCCCGGCACGGCCGGTCAGGCCGCGCTGGCCGCGCTGGCCGGCGGAACGTACGAGGCGAGCGCCCAGGCCGACCGGGTCGAGCAAGCTGCCGCAATTCCGGACGGGGACGTTCACCCCGCCCACCTCAGGTCAGAAGGTCCGCTATTCCAGTCGACGACCACCGGCGCGAACCCGAGGATCGTCGGCGGCAGCACCGTCAGCGCCTCGCAGTACCCGTGAATCGTCGGCGTCGTCACCTACCCGGACAACAATGCCGGCGTCGGCTGGTGCACCGGCACTGTCATCGCCCCCAACACGGTGCTGACGGCGGCGCACTGCACCGTGGTCGGGGCCGGTACGACCCGGGTCATCGCCGGGCACGACCAACTCATGGACGAGGCCGTCGCGATTCAGGTCCGGCAGGGCAACGCGCGAAAAGGGCCAAACGACTCCTGCAGCCAGCCCGCTGGCGTATCGCTGACGAGCACAGCTTCTACCTGCAACGATTGGCAATCGCAAGGTAGAAGCAGGCGGGATGCAGGTCATCGACCTGCGGGCGTGGATCGAGCAGCGTCTTAGGAAACCGATGCTCTATCCCCTGAGCTGCGAGGGCGCGAGGCCCTAGGGTGCCTGCCAGCGGTTAGCCGCGAGTGCCCAGGACTGCCCAACCGCGCCCACTGCTTTGACCCGCCGTTGCTCCAACCGGTGGAGCACACACCGAGCACGCGGTCATCGCCCAACAACGTCGACAACCGGCTGGCGCCCAACCATGAGCCTTTTTCATCGGGACGGTGCAGGTCACGGCAGGTGGAACCCTGGCGCCCCGGTGCTGCGGCGCCTGCCGCGTCGGCTGCGAAAATCGTTGTCCGGTTGTTGGAGCACACTGGTAGAAAGCCGGAGTGCAAAAGATTTTGACGTTTCCTGATCAGCTGCGGCTCATTGACGAACGGTCGACCGCCTTTCGCGCCGCGGTCGCCGCGGCACCCAGCCTCGACGTTCAGATGCCGACCCATCCCGAGCGGACGCTGTT
>NZ_JBVJJA010000109.1:0-2287 GCF_055586005.1 Micromonospora sp. NPDC051924 | reverse complement strand
CTCCTCGGCGGTCAACGCCAGAATCGCCAACTTCGGACCACGACCATCGCCCACGCCATTAATCTACCAACGAATCAACGACTCAGGACACTAGAACCTCACACGCTTCCGAGGTCTGCGACCCGGCGTTCAACCTCAACCGACTGGGCCATGAGCAGGGCGGGAAACCTGGTCCGGCCTCCCCCGGACGGCCTCGTACGTTGCTGAAAGAGACCACAACTGAGACCAGCAGCGGTAGGGCCGGCGTGAGCAGCGCCCAGGCACGGTCTCCAAGTCTGCTCGGCCCCATACACGCTTCATCGGGCTGGTTCGCCACCTAGGCCAACTCGACCGGCCGTTCGTCTACAGGCGCCCCGTACGCTAACGAGCGAGACGACAAATGAGACGAAGGCAGGACGGCGCCCGACCATCCTGATCTAAAGGTCGCCCGCGGGACGAGCGGCGTGCGCCCGAACGGCCGGTGTTCCTGGAAGCGGTCCGGACTCTCCTGGCCGTCCTCGCGGGGCGCCCCGGCCGATCAGTGGAGGTGCGGGTTCCACCCTACGGTGCGATGCAGTGCGTGGCCGGGCCGCGACACACCCGCGGAACGCCCCTGAACGTGGTGGAAATGGACCCGACCACCTGGCTGTCGGTGGCCACCGGACGCCTCGGCTGGTCGGAGGCGGTCACTAGGGTCGCGTCCGGGTCAGCGGAATCCGGGCGGATCTCTCCACTTATCTCCCGCTCTCCTCGGAATTCTCCGACTGCTAAACCGCCCCCTGCGGCCTCCGCTTCGGCTGTGTTCCGTCGGCGATGATGACCTTGACGGAAACAGATGACAAAGCTACGTTCCTGACTGCAGGTTTTCTTCTTCTTTGAGCGGGGAGATGTTTGTGTCGACGTTTGGGTTCTTGAGGAACCGCCTGCTGGCTACCGCTGCAGCAGCGTCCTTGACTGCTTCCGTGGGGCTGTCTTAGTTGCACCATCTCCGGCCTTTGCCAGCTGCTCGACCACCGAGCACCGTAAGATCGACTTGGACCCTGGCTATGATACGGTTTTCGGCGCCTTTGACGGCTTGGCGCTGAGGAGCGGGCCGCACACCTCCTGCACGAAGCTCTACACCATTCCCAACCACGCCCAGGTCAACCTCGGCTGCTATGACCTCGGTGACACCGTCTACGGGGATTACAGCTGGAGCTTCGTTACCTACAACGGCATAAAGGGTTGGGTCTCGGACCACTACCTGCTCGACTACGGGAGCGACTACTACTGCAACTAGCGTTTCATCCGACGCACGTCTGGTTTGCAACGTCAACGCTGACGCCGGGACCGGCGCGAGGGGCTGCATTCGCAGCATTCTGGCTCTGACGGTCCCGGCCACCTTTTCTCGGTGTTCCTGCGCCTCGAGGATGCTTTTGCGGGGCGAATGGAACTCGCGTGAGGCGCCCAGAGGTAGACCCACGGCGGGCCGGTGCCGGCCAAGGGCTCCAGCTCGTAGACGCCGGCGATGTTGGCTCGAGTAACTCGTCACCGAACTCCACCCACAGCCAGTTCTGGTCGATCACGCTGGGCGGGACGCCGTCCTCGTCCACGGGCACCAGCAAGGACCGGCCGTGGATCGGGCCTCCATGCACAGCACGTCGACCTTCTCCCACATGCCCCGATCATCAGACGTCCGCCCTGAGGGACAGGCAAATTCGCCCGTTCCCGCCTGGCGCTCACCCTGCCCGCCCCTACCGCCGGGCCGTTCGGGTGTGGCTGACACAGCCGACCGGGAACTGTGCCGCTGGCTCCTCGGGATATGGCCCGACGGCAGAGTCCGCATTTACAGGTGGCCGCCAGCCGGTGGCCTCCCGGCCACGGCTGCCACCGTTGATGTCAACCGCTGATGTCAAGCCGACCCTGCCACCGCTCGGCACTTGCCAGCGGCATGACCCCCGTCGGGGGGAGCCGGGTATGGCTTATCAACGGCTGTGGTTCGCTGTTACAGGACGTGGTTGGGTACAGGAACGACGCGGTCCGACGATGCCTCGGATTCTCGGTTCGCGTCGCTCTTGCTGCCTCCCTGCTGCCTGAAGGCAAGCAGTCCGCAGGGCCGATAGTCTCGCCCGCATGTCTGAGCCCATCACCGAGACGCAACGAACGTACGACGCCATCTCGACGACGTACGCTCGGGCCAACTCGACCATTGACCCCAGGCTCCTGGAAGACATTGAGGTGATCTCAGCAAGGTTCGGCGGCCGAGTGGGGATGACACGGACGTAACGTCCATGCTGGACGGTGTTGGATACGGGCGTGGAGCCATCGA
>NZ_JBVJJA010000108.1:0-2639 GCF_055586005.1 Micromonospora sp. NPDC051924 | reverse complement strand
GCGAGGTTCGCGTCTTCTGCGCCGGTGGCCCAGTCGCGCAGCCGGCGGGCGTACTCCCGCAGCGCGGTCGCGGTCTTCGCGGACAGCAGCCACGGCACCCAGCCACCGCCGGGCAGGTCCGTCCACTCCGGGTCAGCCGGGGCTGCCGTCGGCCCCGCGTCGGCGGGTGGTTCTTCGAGGATCAGGTGGGCGTTGGTGCCGCTCACGCCGAACGAGGAGACCGCCGCCCGGCGGGGAAGCTCGCCGGGCCGCCAGTCCACCGGCTGGTCGAGGAGGCGGATCCGCCCACCGTCCCAGTTCACGTGCGGGGTGGGCGCGTCGATGTGCAGGGTGTGCGGCAGCCGGTGGTGCCGCATCGCGAGGATCAGCTTGATGACGCCGGCCGCGCCGGCGGCGGCCTGGGTGTGGCCGATGTTCGACTTGATCGACCCGAGCCAGAGCGGCTGCCCGTCCCGCCGCTCCTGCCCGTACGTGGCGAGCAGCGCCTCCGCCTCGATCGGGTCCCCGAGCGTCGTGCCGGTGCCGTGTGCCTCGACCACGTCCACGTCGGCGGGGGTCAGTCGGGCGTTGGCCAGGGCCTGCCGGATCACCCGTTCCTGCGAAGGTCCGTTGGGTGCGGTGAGGCCGTTGCTGGCGCCGTCCTGGTTGACCGCCGAACCGCGGATGACGGCCAGGACCTGGTGGCCACGTTCCCGGGCCACCGACAGCCGTTCGAGCAGGAACAGACCCGCGCCCTCGCCCCAGCTAGTGCCGTCGGCGGCGGCGGCGAACGGCTTGCAGCGGCCGTCTGGCGCCAGTCCCCGCTGGCGGCTGAACTCGACGAGCATGCCGGGGGCGGCCATCACGGTGACGCCGCCGGCGAGGGCGAGTTCGCATTCGCCGTTGCGGATGGCCTGTGCGGCCAGGTGCATGGCCACGAGTGAGGAGGAGCAGGCGGTGTCCACGGTGACCGCCGGGCCTTCCAGCCCGAGTACGTAGGCGATCCGGCCGGAGGCCACGCTCGTCGTGTTCCCGGTCAGCACGTACCCCCCGACGTCCCCCGACGCCTCGTGCATCCGCGGGCCGTAGTCCTGGGGCATGGCGCCGACGAACACGCCGACCCGTTCACCCCGCAGGCTGGCCGGGTCGATGCCGGCCCGCTCCACGCTCTCCCACGCGGTCTCCAGCAGCAGCCGCTGCTGCGGGTCCATCGCGGTCGCCTCGCGCGGGCTGATCCCGAAGAACTCCGCGTCGAAGCCCGCGACGTCGGTGAGGAATCCGCCGTCCCGGGCGTACGTGGTGCCGGGGGAGTCGGGGTCCGGGTCGTAGAGCGTCGCCAGGTCCCAGCCCCGGTCGGTGGGGAGCGGGCCGATCGCGTCCCGGCCCTCGGCCAGCAGCGCCCACAACTGCTCCGGCGTCACGACCCCGCCCGGGTACCGGCAGGCCATGCCCACGATCACCACCGGCTCGTCCCGCGGGGTCGCCGTCGGGAGCGCCACCGCGGGGGCCGGGCCACCGACCGCCAACCGGTGGACGAAGTCGACCAGCCGTTCCGGCGTGGGATGGTCGAAGGTGACCCCGGCCGGCAGGTCGACGCCGGTCACCGCCGCGAGGTCGTTGCGGAACCGCACCGCCATCAGCGAGTCGAAGCCGAGGTCCTTGAACGTCCGGGTCGGGTCGATGCCGTCCGTCGCCGGGTGACCGAGGGTGTACGCGAGCTGGCCGAGCACCGCCTCGCGGACCAGCCGGCGGCGGCCCGCCTCGTCGAGGGCGCGGGCACGGTCGCGCAGCGGCGGCGCCTCGGCCGGCACCCCTGCGCCGGCCCCGTCGACCGGTGCGTCCCCATCGACCGGTCCGGCCGCGCCCGGCGCCGAGCTCGCACCCGCCGGAGAATCCGCCCCGTCGGTTCGCCCGGGATCCGGTACGCGTGCCTGCTGCGCCTCGGCCGGGGTGTCCAGCCAGTGGTGCCGGCGCTGGAACGGGTAGCCCGGCAGGTGCGGCGGGTCGAACCGGGCCGACCCGACCGGCCAGACGTGACCGGCGTCCACGGTGTGCACCGCCGCCGCGGCGGCGAGGCCGGTACGGTCGGCGGGCTGTTCGGGATGCAGCACGTGCACCGCGGTGACCGCCGCGGGCAGCGTCTGCACGTGCAGGGTGGTGAGCGTGGCGTCGGGTCCGAGTTCGACGAAGGTGCGCACGCCGTGCTGGTCGTGCAACGTGGTGATGCCGTCGGCGTAGTGGACGGGGGCGAGGATGTGGCGTACCCAGTAGTTGGGGTCGGTGAGTTCGTCCGCTGTGGCGAGTTGTCCGGTGACGTTGCTGATCACTGGGATGGTGGGCGGTTGGTAGGTGAGGCGGGCGGCCACCGTGCGGAATTCGTCGGCGATGGTGGTCATGTGGGGTGAGTGGAAGGCGTGGCTGACCGTCAGGGCGGTGGCTTTGCGTCCGTGGTCGCGCCATTGGGTGGCGAGTTCGTGGCAGGTGTCGCGGTCGCCGCTGATGACGGCGGTGTGTGGCGTGTTGACGGCGGCGATCGCGACGCCGGGGTGGCCGGCGGTCAGGGCTTCGGCTTCGTCGCGGGTGGCTTGTAGCGCGATCATGGCGCCGGGTGTGGTGATGCTGTTCATGAGTCGGGCGCGGGTGGTGATGAGTAGGGCGGC
>NZ_JBVJJA010000107.1:0-4174 GCF_055586005.1 Micromonospora sp. NPDC051924 | reverse complement strand
ACCAACATCGCCCGAGCCACCCGCCAAGCCAACCGCCACTCACACGACCTGATCATCGCCGTGACCAGCAGTTACCCGAGAACGCAATGACCCTGACGGGGCTCCGCTGTGGACATTGACTGATAGATGCCCGCAGCTCTCGTAGATCATGTTGTTGTCGAAGCATGATGATCACAACAGACGAGCTACGGTCGTGGCAAACGATACGATGCGGTTGTTGGGCCTTGACGGCCTGGCCGTGGTCGGGGTCGGCGACGACACCGACGGGCCGGTGGTGCACCTGGTCACCGCTGATGAGCGGGCACGCCAGTGCCCAGACTGCGGCACCCGGGCGCGGCGGTCGAAGGGCCGGCGGGTGAACCGGCCGCGTGACCTGTCGGTCGGTGGCCCGTCGATCGCGGCTGGTGTGGGCCAAGCGCCGCTGGCGCTGCGACGAGCTGGCGTGCCGGCGTCGCTCGTTCACCGGGTCGGTCCCGCCAGTACGGCCACGTAAGCGGCTAACCACACGATTACGGGCTGCGGCCGGGGCGCCGGTGGCCGATGAGGGCCGCACGGTCGTCCAGGCGGCCCGCTACTATGCGCTCTCCTGGCCGGTCGTTGCGGCGGCGTTCACCAGTCACGCCCGGCGGTGCTGCCGGCCCAGCCCGAGCCGGTGCAGGCGCTCGGTATCGACGAGATCCGCCGAGGCCGGCCGAGATGGATCCCCGGCGAGGCCACCGGGATCTGGCAGACCGCCGTGGACCGTTGGCACGTCGGCTTCGTCGACCTGTCCGGCAAGCAGGGCCTGCTCGGGCAGGTCGAAGGGCGCACCGCCCAGGCGGTCATCGACTGGCTGGCCGACCGCGACCAAGCCTGGCGCGACGCGGACCAGTACGTCGCGATCGACATGTGCACGATCTTCAAGTCGGCGATCCGCCGGGTCCTGCCGCAGGCCACCCTGGTCGTGGACCACTTCCACCTGGTGGAGCTGGCGAACCAGACCCTCACCGAGGTCCGCCGCCGGGTCACCGTGACCCACCGCGGCCGGCGCGGCCCGCAAGGGCAACCGTGAGTGGGAACTGCGCAACCGGCTCACCCGCTCCGCCGCCCGGATGCGCGGCGAGCACGTCGACGCTCTCCTCGACGAGCTGTCCAACCTGCCCAGGGTGATCGGCGCGCCGATCACCGTCGTGTGGAACGCCAAGGAAGACCTCCTGAACCTGCTTGCCACCGCCCGGACCCGCCAGGACCGGGAACAGGTCCGCGATCTGCTGTACCGGTTCTACCGCCGATGCGCGACGCCGACCTTCCCGAACTGCAGCGCCTAGCCACAAACCGTCGAGACATGGTGGCCAGAGATCCTTGCGTTCCTGCACACCGGGATCACCAACGCCGGCTCCGAAGGCACCAACCGGGTCATCAAGACCATCGCCCGCGACGCCTACGGCTTCCGCAACCCCGGCAACCAGCGCTTACGCACCCGCTGCGCGACCACCCGTCGAGCCCATGGACACCTCGATGTCCGCTAATTTCGTTGAGCCCGCACCCTGCAATCGTGTTGGCTAGCGGCACCGAACTGTCAGTACCGGCGACCACACCACCCAGCCGCCCGGCCCGTCAGTGGAACGCCATGGACGTCTCACTCGCCCAAAACCCCACGCCTTTTAGGAATTAGCGTCCCGCGCTGCGCGTCGCGACGACAT
Organism: Micromonospora sp. NPDC051924; assembly: GCF_055586005.1. Taxonomy (NCBI): domain Bacteria; kingdom Bacillati; phylum Actinomycetota; class Actinomycetes; order Micromonosporales; family Micromonosporaceae; genus Micromonospora; species Micromonospora sp. NPDC051924. The sequence goes on along the minus strand of NZ_JBVJJA010000107.1, from coordinate 2,492 downwards.
CCGCACATCAGCGTAAGTCGTTTGGTGTCAAGCTTTTGGTCGGTACCGGGCCGAGCGTGCCCGCCGGACCCTGCGCGGCATCGACGAGCAGGTCGCCAAGGCCGAGAAGGCCGTCGCGGGCAAGGCACCGGTCAAGCGCAACCGGTTCATTGACTGGCGCGGCCAAGACCGTCAACCGGCGACTGGAGACCAAGGCACGAGCCCTGGCCGGCCTGAAGGGGTACGTCACCCACCTCGACACGACCGCCGAGTTCGTCATCGACGCCTACCACCGGCTGTTCCAGATCGAGAAGTCGTTCCGCATGCCCAAACACGACGTGCAGGCCCGGCCGATCTACCACCGCAAACGCGACTCGATCGACGCGCACCTGACCATCGTGCTCGCCGCCCTGGCCGTGTCCTGGTGAATCGAGGACCAGGCCGGATGGTCGATCAAGAAGTTCATCCGCCAACGCCCGCTGCTACCGCACCATCCAGATCCAGGCCGGCGCACACACCCTCACCGCCGCCGACCCGCTACCCGACGACGTCCACCGAGCCCTCGCAGCCATCCACAACCGCGCCGGAATTGCGCATTAATTTGAGCCCACTCAGGTCAGAATGTGGCGATCGGGTTGACCGGGCTGCCGGACGTACCGGCGAAGCGGACCGGCGCGACTGCGAGGTGGAAGTCCCACTGGCCGAGCTCGGCAGCCGTCGTCGCGCACACCTCCAAGTCGCAGTTGTCGAGCAGCCACAGACCCATCGCGACGAGGCTCACGGCGTGAACCGGCATCAACACGTCTTCGTACCCCGACGGCTGAACGTCCTGGGGGGTGTCAGCGCCGACCAGCGCGACCTCCCGTTCATGCAGCCACGGCAGGCAGGACGCGTGCCAGCCGGCCTGCGTGAAACCGCTGGCCGCACCGGCCTCGTGCCGGACGCGGCCATAGCCGGTCCGCAGGAGTACCGCATCGCCGGATCGCACCCGCACACCCTGGCGACGCTCGGCCTCCTCGAGATCGTCGGGAAACACACCCTGCCCCGGCTCCAACCACGGCACATCGCGGACCCTCGCAATGTCCAGCAAGACACCACGCGTGACGATCCCGTTCGCCGCCGCCGTGACGGCCGCCCACCCCGATCCCGTCGCGGCGTCGACCAACGAGTGCGACCGCCCGTTGTACATCATGCCGTCCCAGAAGATGTGGCACGGCGAGTCGACGTGGGTGACGGTGTTGCCGTGGAACGTGATGCCCAGCCGCTCGGACGAAAAGCCCCAGCGCCGGTCGGCGCGGAATCCGGGCAGCGGCATGTCCTCGGCACCCGGCATGTCGGCGGCGCACGGGCAGGTTGTCGTCGACCGCTCCATCTCCTCCGGTACGGCAACCTCCCATGCGCACGACACGCTCCTGCCGTGGCGCACGGCCCGCGCCGCCGCCAGCCGGACGTCGTCGGTGATGTGGTTCAGAGTGCCGAGCTCGTCGTCGTCGCCCCACCGTCCCCAGTTCGACAGCGTGTTGAAGTACCCGAGCACGTCGTCCTGCGTGGGCATCGGTCGCCCTGCCGTCATCCCAGCATCGACTCCTCCGGTCACGCGTCTCGAGGCACCGCAGGTAGGGTATCCCGCCCTGGTCGACGCGGAGCCAGGCTTCTGGTGCACCTGGCGGCCTTCGTGCCGGATGTGCACGAGAGCGCGGCAAGTCTGGGCGGGCCATCACGCCAACTGCAGGCGACCGCCGTTCCGGAGCCGGACGGCTCCACGCGCCTGCACCCTGCGCGCTGCGACTCCATCCGCGAGTGGCCGTCAGGTCACTCACCGTTCATCGGAGGCCCCGAGCTGGTCATTGACCTTGTGCAGGAACTGCTCGACGCCCCCAACACCCCGGGCAGAGCCGGCGGGGCCATCACAACCATTCGTTGATGGGGGTGGAGGTGACATCCGCATCTGGCCGCTGGTCGCGAGTTCGTCGCGGGTCCAGTGCTTCCTGCAGCTACGCCAGAACCTAGGTTCGGGCCGTGATTGCGACAATCCGGCAGAGCGCCTTAGTACTCGAGGTCCCTGAGGCGGAAGCGGCAGTGTGTCAAGCCCCGGGTTTGATGGAGAGTTGGTTAGCTGGCTTTCAGGGATGCGGTGACCGGCTGGGTCATCGCGTGTAGTGCCTCGTGTTCGGCGGGTGGGACGTGGCCGAGCTCGCCGTGTAGGCGCCGGTTGTTGTACCAGTCGATGTACTCGACGGTGGCCATCTCCAGGTCGTCGAGTCCGCGCCACGGGCCCTTGTTCCGGACGAGTTCGGCCTTGTACAGGGAGTTGAACGCCTCGGCCATCGCGTTGTCGTACGAGTCGCCCGTGGAGCCGACGGAGGCGACGGCGCCGGCCTCGGCCAGCCGCTGGCTGTAGCGAATCGCCCGATACTGCCTGGTTTCAACCGGTCGTTGCAACGCCTGCTGGTTGGAGTGACCGTAACTGCTCGTCGAGAGCTTCGGCGGGCGTCTTCCAGCCGAGGACCTTG
>NZ_JBVJJA010000106.1:0-4411 GCF_055586005.1 Micromonospora sp. NPDC051924 | reverse complement strand
CCCAGGGCGAGATCACCGCCGCCCACGCCGCCGGCGCCCTCACCCTCGACCAGGCCGCCCAACTCATCGCCCACCGCGGCCGCGCCCTCACCACCATCGAAGGCACCGGCAGCATGCTCGCCGTCACCGGCCCCACCCCCGACGAGCTGACCGCCCTTCTGGAACAGCTGCTGCCCGAACAAGCGGCCGAGCTGCACCTCGCCGCCCACAACGCCCCCACCAGCTGCGTGCTCTCCGGCACCCCCGACGCCATCGAGACAGCTCACACCGCCCTCACCGACCACGGCGCCACGGCCCGGATCATCCCAGTCAGCTACGCCAGCCACAGCCCCCACGTCGAACCGCTGCACACCGAACTGACCAGAGCGGCCGTCGACAGCCGGGCCACCGACACCACCTTCTACAGCAGCACCCGCCAGCAGGTCCTCCCCGCCACCGAACTCACCACCGACTACTGGTGGGACAACCTCCGCCAACCCGTCCACTTCCACCCCACCCTCCAACACCTGATCACCGACGGACACCACACCCTCATCGAGATCAGCCCCCACCCCCTGCTCACCACCACCATCGACGCCGAGGCCACCGCCCTGCACACCCTGCGCCGCGACGCCGACCCCTGGCACACCCTGCTCACCAACACCGCCCACCTGCACACCCACACCACCCACCCCAACGCCTGGAGTCACCTCATCCCCGAGACCCGGGCACACGCCACCCCGCCCAGCTACCCCTTCCACCACCGGAGCTACTGGCTCACCGCCGCTCCCGCCGGCGACACCCACCACCTCGGACTGCGACCCAGCACGCACGCCCTCCTCGGCGCCGTCCTCACCACGGCGACCAGCGGTGAGGACGTGTACACGGCCCAGCTCTCCACGCGTACCCGCCCCTGGCTGGTGGACCACACCGTCGGCACGGGTTGCCTGCTGCCGGCGACCGCGTTCGTGGACATCGCGCTGCACGCCGGTGCGCCCAGCGGACACCGCCATCTCGACGAGCTCACCCTGCACAGCCCGCTCGGGCTCGGTGAGCAGCCGACCGACATCCAGGTCGCCGTCAGCACCCCGGATGAACGTGACCGCCGTACGCTGACCGTCCACTCCCGGCCGTCCGGCGCTCCCGCCGAGGTCACCTGGACCCACCACGCCACCGCCGTCCTCGACGCCGGCACGGGCGAGCCGGACCCCGCGCCCCTCGCGACGTGGCCGCCCGCCGGCGCCACCCCGCTCGACGTCGGCGGCCTCTACGGGCGCCTCGCCTCGGCCGGCTACCACTACGGGCCCTTGTTCCAGGGCGTACGCCGGGCCTGGCGTTCCGGCGGGGAGTGGTGTGCCGAGGTCGCGCTGCCCGAGCCGGCCGACCCCGACGGCTACGGCGTCCACCCGGCGCTGCTGGACGCGGCGCTGCACCTGACCGTCGACGCGCTCGTGGCCCGGGAGCCCGGCCTGTTGTGGCTGCCCTTCTCCTGGTCCGGGGTACGCCATCTCGGGACCACCAGGGCGACCGGCGGGCGAATCCGGCTCACCTGGCGGGGGCCGCACGAGCTCGCCCTCACCGTCCACGACGACGGCGGTCGGGCGATCGCCGCGGTGGACTCGCTGGCGTTCCAGTCGGTCACTCCGGCGCAGCTCGACGCGAACCGGCAGACGTACGACGGCCGCCTGTGGCGGTGGGACTGGGTGCCGGTGGCGCTCCCGGCGGGTCCGGCCGGCACCGACGGGTGGGTGACCATCGGCGGGCCGGTGCCGGGGTGGGGCGTGCCCGGTTACCCGGACCTGGACACGCTCGGCGAAGCGGTCGACAGCGGGGAGATCGCCGCGCCGGAGCAGATCATCCTGCCGCTACCCGAACACACCGGCGACGACGAGGCCGATGTCCCGGCGGCCGTGCACGAGGCCACCGAACGGCTCCTGCAGACGCTCCAGGGGATTCTCACCGACCCGACCTACGCCGGCGCGCGCCTGACCGTCCTCACCACCGGCGCCGTGACCACCGGCGACCACGACCAACTGACCAACTTGCCCGCCGCCACCTGCTGGGGCCTGGTCCGCACCGCACAGACCGAACACCCCGACCGCATCACCCTCATCGACGCCGACCACACCGACGAGAGCGTCGCCACGCTCCCCGCCGCCATCGCCGGCCCTCATCCGCAACTGGCCCTTCGCGGCGGCACACCGCACACCGGGCACCTGACCCCGGACACCACCCCGACCCGCTCCGGTGCGCTCGCCGAACCCGCCGCCCGGCCCTTCGACCCGACTGGCACCACCCTCGTCACCGGTGGCACCGGCACTCTCGCCCGACACACCACCCGCCACGTCGCCACCCACCACGACGCACGCCACCTTCACCTCGTCAGCCGCCAAGGCCCTCACCACCGGGATGCCCCAGCCCTCATCCACCAACTCGCCGGCCTCGGCGCCACCGTCACCATCACCGCCTGCGACACCACCGACCGGGCTCAACTCGCCCAGGTCATCGACCACATCGACCGCACCGATCACCCGCTCCGGGCGGTCATCCACACCGCCGGCACCCTCCAGGACGCCACCGTCACCAATCTCACCCCTGAGCAGCTGCACGCCACCCTGGACCCCAAGGTGGACGCCGCCTGGCACCTGCACACCCTCACCCGCGACCACCGGCTCACCCACTTCCTCCTCTACTCCTCCATCGCCGCCACCCTCGGCACCCCCGGCCAGGCCAACTACGCCGCCGCCAACACCTTCCACAACGCTCTCGCCCACCATCGCCACCACCACCAGCTCCCCGCCACCAGCCTCAACTGGGGCTACTGGACCGACACCAGCACTATGACGGCGCACCTGCGCACCACCGACATGAAGCGCCTGCAGAGCGGCGGTGTCACCCCGCTGTCCACCCCGCACGCCCTCACCCTGCTCGACACCGCCCTCACGACCAGCGACCCCGTGCCGATCACGGCCCACCTCAACCCGGCCAACCTCCCGGCCCACCTCACCCGATCCACCACCGCCCCGCTCCTCGCCGGACGGTGGCGGGAGGAGCTCGCCGGTCTTCCGGAGCCGGCCCGCGAGGAGGCGGTCCGCGAACTGGTGCGGAGCGCCGTCGCGACGGTGCTCGCCCTGCCGGCCGCGTCGGCGGTGCCGCTGGACCGGCCGTTCAAGGAGCTGGGGTTCGACTCGCTGGTGTCGGTGGAGCTGCGGAACCGGCTGAGCGCCGCTACCGGTCTCCGGCTGCCGGCGACGCTGGTCTTCGACCATCCCACCCCGGCCGCGGTGATCGGTCACCTGCTGACCCGGGTCGCCGCCGTACCCGAAGGGGCGGAGCCGGCGGCGGTCGCGCCCGCGCCGGCGGCAGGGCTGGACGACCCGGTGGTGATCGTGGGGATGGCCTGCCGCTACCCGGGTGGGGTGAGCAGCCCGGAGCAGTTGTGGGACCTGGTGGTCGACGACGGTGACGCGGTCGGCGGGTTTCCGGCGGACCGCGGCTGGGACCTGGCCGGGCTCTACGACCCCGACCCGGAGCGGACCGGGACGACGTACACCCGGCACGGGGGTTTTCTGTACGAGGCGGCGCGGTTCGACGCGGAGTTCTTCGGGATCAGCCCGCGTGAGGCGACGGCGATGGACCCGCAGCAGCGGCTGCTGCTGGAGACGGCGTGGGAGTGCGTCGAGGGGGCGGGGATCGACCCGACCCGCCTGCGCGGCAGCGCGACCGGCGTGTTCACCGGCGTGATGTACGACGACTACGGGGGACGGATCCAGCGGGCGCCGGAAGGGTTCGAGGGGCACCTGCTGACGGGCAGCATCAGCAGCGTCGCCTCGGGCCGGATCGCGTACACGCTCGGATTGGAGGGGCCGGCGGTCACGGTGGACACCGCCTGTTCCTCGTCGCTGGTGGCGATGCACCTGGCGGCGCAGGCGATCCGCAACGGGGAGTGCGACCTGGCCCTCGCCGGTGGGGTCACCGTGATGGCGACCCCCACGGTGCTGGTCGAGTTCAGCCGGCAGCGGGGGCTGTCGGCGGACGGCCGGTGCAAGCCGTTCGCCGCCGCCGCCGACGGCACCGGCTGGGGCGAAGGGGTCGGCCTGGTGCTGCTCGAACGGCTGTCGGCGGCCCGGGACCGTGGCCACCGGGTCCTCGCCGTGCTGCGGGGCTCGGCGGTGAACCAGGACGGCGCGAGCAACGGGCTCACCGCGCCCAACGGCCCGTCCCAGGAGCGGGTGATCCGGCGGGCCCTGGCCAACGCGAAGCTCACCCCCGCCGACGTGGACGTGGTCGAGGCCCACGGCACCGGCACCACCCTCGGCGACCCCATCGAAGCCCAGGCCCTCCTCGCCACCTACGGACAGGAACGCCGGGACGGGCAACCGCTCTGGCTCGGCTCCATCAAGTCGAACATCGGACACACCCAGGCCGCCGC
>NZ_JBVJJA010000105.1:0-4418 GCF_055586005.1 Micromonospora sp. NPDC051924 | reverse complement strand
GCCCACCTGCACACCCACACCACCCACCCCATCGCCTGGAGTCACCTCATCCCCGAGACCCGGGCACACGCCACCCCGCCCAGCTACCCCTTCCAGCACCAGCGGTACTGGGCCGCAGTCGCTCCGGCCGCCCACCCGCACCGGCTCGGATTGCGGGCCACCAGCCACCCCCTGCTGGCCGCCACCCTCACCACCGCCACCGGCGGCGAGCACCTCTTCACCGGGCACCTCTCCCGCCGGGCGCACCCCTGGCTCGCCGACCACACCATCGCCGACGCCGGGCTGCTGCCCGCCACCGCGCTGGTCGAGGCCGCCCTGCACGCCTGCACCGTCGCCGGGTATCCGCTGCTGGAGGAGTTGACCCTCGAGGCGCCGGTGCCGATCGCCGACGGCGGCACCGACCTCCAGGTCACCGTCACCGGCAGCGACCAGCCGAGACGGCATACGTTCGCCGTCCACACCCGACCGGCCGACGACCCAGACGCGCCGTGGACCACCCACGCCACCGGCCTGCTCGCGGAGGAGGACGGAGCCGCCCCGGCACCGCTCGGGGCCTGGCCGCCGGCCGGCACGGAACCGGTCGACCTGGCCGGGGCGTACCCGCGGCTGGCCGAGGCGGGCTACCGGTTCGGGCCGGCGTTCCAGGGACTGCGCGCGGCCTGGCGCTCCGGCGACGACCACTACGCCGAGATCGCGCTGCCCGAGCAGGTGGACGGCACCGGGTACGCGGTGCATCCCGCGCTGCTCGACGCGGCGCTGCATCCGGCGCTGCTGGCCGTCCTGGACGACGACGCGGACACCGTCCGCCAGGCGTTCGCGTGGGAGCAGGTCCGCCTGCACGCCACCGGCGCGACGGCGCTGCGGGTACGCCTCACCCGCCGGTCACCGGAGCGGCTGGCGCTGACCGCGTACGACCCGGCCGGGGAACCCGTGCTCAGCGCGGCCGGGGTGCTTTCCCGCGCCACCACCGCCGCGCGGGTCGCCGCCGCAACCGCCCGGCCGGACCGGCTGTTCCAGGTGGAGTGGACGCCGATCCCACCGGCGCAGGCCGAGTCGACCGCGTCCTGGATGCTGCTCGGCGGAGACGCGGTGGCGGTCGGGCTGCCCGGCGTACCCGTGGTCGCCGACCTCGCGGCGGTGACGGGCGACCCGGCGCTCGCGGCGCTGGTGCTGCCGCTGCCCACCGACGAGGAGGCGGAGGACGTGCCGGCGGCCGTGCACCGGCGGACGGGCGCGCTGCTGCACACCGTGCGGGACTGGCTGGCCCGTGAGGACCTGGCGGACAGCCGCCTCGTGGTGCTCACCCGCGGCGCGGTCGGCACCGGAGCCGGCGACCCGGTCACCGACCTGGCCGGGGCCGCCTGCTGGGGCCTGCTGCGCACCGCCCAGACCGAACACCCCGACCGGATCGTGGTGGTCGACACCGACCGGCACCCGGACAGCCTCGCGGCGCTCGCCCTCGCCGTCGGCACCGCCGCCGTCCGGGGCGAGCCACAGCTCGCGCTGCGTGTCGGCGCGCTGCACGCGCCCCGGCTGACCCCCGCCGCGATCGAGCCGGCCGCCGCCCTGCCGTTCCACCCCGAGGGCACCGTGCTGGTCACCGGCGGCACCGGGACGCTCGGCCGGCTGACCGCCCGGCACCTGGCCGCCCGGCACGGCGTACGTCATCTGCTGCTGGTCGGCCGGCGCGGCCCGGAACACCCGGACGCCGAGGCCGTCGTCCGGGAACTGGGCGAGCTCGGGGCCACGGCGAACGTGGTCGCCGCCGACCTGGCCGACCCGGCGGCGGTCCGGGACCTGCTGGCCGGCATCGACCCGGCGTACCCGCTCACCGCGGTCGTGCACGCGGCCGGGGTGACCGACGGCGGGCCGGTGGACCGGCTCACCGACGGACAGCTGCACGACGTGCTCGCGCCGAAGGTCGACGCGGCCTGGCAGCTGCACCGGCTCACCGACGCGCACCTGGTGCTCTACTCCTCGATCGCCGGCAGCCTGAACACCAGCGGGGTGGCCAACTACGCGGCCGCGAACGCCTTCCTGGACGCCCTCGCCGGGCACCGCCGCGCGCAGGGCCGACCGGCGACCGCGCTGGCCTGGGGCTACTGGGACGTCGAGACCGGTATGAGCGGGGCCATGTCGGACGCCGACCGGCGGCTGCTGGCCCGGGCCGGGCTGGCGGCGCTGCCCGTCGAGGAGGGGGTACGGCTGCTGGACACCGCGCTGGCCACCGACCGGCCGGTGCTGGTGCCGGCCGGTCTCGACCGGGCGGCGGTCCGCGCCCGGGCCCGGGGCGGGGACCTGCCGGCCGTGCTGCGCGCGCTCGCCCCGGCCGGGCTGCGCCAGGCCGCGACGACCGCCCCGGCATCGGCGTCGCCGCTCGCCGGGCAGCTCGCCGGGCGCGCGCCGGACGACCAACTGTCCCTTCTGGTCGACCTGGTCCGGGCCCACGTCGGCGCGGTGCTCGGGCACGTCGACCCCGCCGGCCTCGACGTGGGGCAGGACTTCAAGAGCCTGGGCTTCGACTCGATGACCGCGGTGCAGCTGCGCAACCGGCTGCGGACCGCCACCGGGCTGCGGCTGCCCGCCACCCTGGTCTTCGACCACCCGACCGTCCGGGCGGTGGCCACGCTGCTGCGCGGCATGCTGCTCGACCTGCCGGCCGCCCGGCCGGCGGCGACGGCGGCGGTGACCGGCACGACGGAACCGATCGCGATCATCGGGATGGCCTGCCGCTACCCGGGCGGGGTCAGCTCCCCCGAGGAGCTGTGGCAGCTGCTCGCCGCCGGCACCGACGCGATCGGCGAGTTCCCCACCGATCGGGGCTGGGACCTCGCCGCCCTCTACCACCCGGACCCGGACACCCCGGGCACCACGTACGCCCGCGCCGGCGGGTTCGTCCGGGACGCCGCCGAGTTCGACCCGGCCTTCTTCGGGATCAGCCCCAAGGAGGCGACGGCGATGGACCCGCAGCAGCGGCTGCTGCTGGAGGCCGCCTGGGAGACGGTGGAGCGGGCCGGGATCGACCCGACCACGCTGCGCGGCACCGCCACCGGCGTGTTCACCGGCCTCACCCACCAGGAGTACGTCGGCCAGCCCGGTGCCGCGGCGGACGCCGAGGGCTACCTGCTCACCGGGAGCACCACGAGTGTCGCGTCCGGCCGGGTCGCGTACGCGCTGGGTCTGGAGGGCCCGGCGGTCACCGTGGACACGGCGTGCTCGTCGTCGCTGGTGGCGCTGCACCTGGCCGCCCAGTCGCTGCGCAGCGGAGAGTGCGAGCTGGCCCTCGCCGGCGGGGTCACCGTGATGGCCAGCCCGACCGGGTTCATCGAGTTCGCCCGGCAGCGGGGGCTGGCCGCCGACGGCCGGTGCAAGCCGTTCGCGGCGGCCGCCGACGGGTTCGGCTTCGCCGAGGGCGTCGGCCTGGTGCTGCTGGAACGGCTCTCCGTGGCCCGGGAACGCGGCCACCGGGTCCTCGCCGTGGTGCGGGGCTCGGCGGTGAACCAGGACGGGGCGAGCAACGGACTCACCGCCCCCAACGGCCCCGCCCAGGAGCGGGTCATCCGGCAGGCCCTCGCCAACGCGAGGCTGACCCCCGCCGACGTGGACGCCGTCGAGGCGCACGGCACCGGCACCACCCTCGGCGACCCCATCGAAGCGCAGGCCCTGCTCGCCACGTACGGGCAGGAACGCCGCGACGACCGGCCACTGTGGTTGGGGTCGATCAAGTCGAACATCGGGCACACCCAGGCCGCCGCCGGCGCGGCCGGGATCATCAAGATGGTCCTCGCCCTCCGGCACGGCCTGCTGCCCCGGTCACTGCACCTCGACGCGCCCAGCCCGCACGTGGACTGGGGCAGCGGCCAGGTGCGGTTGCTCGACGTGCCCGTCGAGTGGCGGCGCAACGGTCACCTGCGCCGGGCGGGCGTGTCCTCGTTCGGCATCAGCGGGACGAACGCGCACGTGATCCTCGAGGAGGCGCCCGCGGCGGAGCCGGCCGCCGTGTCGGCCGACCCGTGGGACGGGTGGGCGTCATGGGTGCTGTCCGCGAAGACCGACCGCGCGCTGCGCGACCGGGCGGCACACCTGCTCGGCTGGCTGGCCGACCACGAGGACGTCCCGCCGGCCGCCGTCGCCGACGCCCTCGCCCGGCGGACCCGGTTCGCGCACCGGGCGGCGGTCACCGCCGCCAACCGGGCGGACTTCGTCGCCGCGCTGACCGCCCTCGCCAACGGCGAGCCGCACCCGCACCTCACCACCGCCCTCGCGAACGGCGAGGACGGCAGGGTGGCGTTCTGTTTCACCGGTCAGGGCAGCCAGTACCCCGGCATGGGCGCCGACCTCTACACCACCAACCCCGTCTACCGGGACACCTTCGACCAGACCTGCGAGGCGTTGAACGCGCACCTGGACCACCGGCT
>NZ_JBVJJA010000104.1:0-5053 GCF_055586005.1 Micromonospora sp. NPDC051924 | reverse complement strand
AACATTCCGAACCCGGAAGCTAAGCCCTCCAGCGCCGATGGTACTGCACTCGGGAGGGTGTGGGAGAGTAGGACACCGCCGGACAATCTTCCAGTGAGGGCCACCCCGTCGGGGTGGCCCTCACTGTATTTGGCCCCATTGCCAGGGCCGCCTCCTTCCGCGAACTGCCGCGCACCACCGGCCGGTTCTCGTACCGTCGGTGCGGGAGGGCCGGCACGACGGCGGAAACGTGACCTGCGGTACACCTCGCCGATGATCGGGCCGGACCGAGCGGGGTACCTGCTTGATGGTTCGACCGGAACTCACCGCCAGGGCTGGCGGAGGCAGGAGTGGTGATGAAGATCGGAATCATCGGGTCAGGACACATCGGTGGCACCCTCACCCGTCGGCTGAGCGCCCTGGGCCACGACGTGACCGTGACCAACTCCCGGGGGCCGCAGAGCCTGACCGACCTCGCGACGGAGACCGGCGCGACGGCCGGGACGCTGGAGGACGCGGTCCAGGGGGCGGAGCTGGTCGCCATCGCCGTCCCGCTGAAGGCCGTGCCGGACCTGCCGGCGGAACTCTTCGACGGCAAGCTCGTCGTCGACGCCGACAACTACTACCCGCAGCGTGACGGCGATGTCCCCGAGCTGCTCGACCGGAGCCTCAGCTCCAGCCGGTGGACCGCGGACCACCTGAAGGGCGCCCGGGTGGTGAAGGCCTTCAACAACATCCAGGCCGCCCACCTGATGGACAACGGCAAGCCGTCCGGCACGCCGGGACGGATCGCGTTGCCGGTGGCCGGCGACGACGCCGACGCCAAGCGGCTGGTCATGGAGCTGGTCGAGGAGCTCGGCTTCGACCCGGTGGACGCCGGCACGCTCGACGAGAGCTGGCGCCAGCAGCCGGACACCCCGGTCTACGGCACCGACCGCGACGCCGACGGCGTACGGAAGGGCCTGGCCCAGGCCCGCCCCTGAGGGCGTACGACCAGAGACGGCCCCGCCGGCGACGAGCCGGCGGGGCCGTTCCGTGCGTGCGGGCGGCGGAGGTCAGCCGGCCGGGTCGGGACCGCAGATGAAGCGCGGCTCCGGGTCGTAGCGCCAGCTGAACTTCTCCCGCTTGATCACCTTGCCGTCCTTCCGGATGACCCGGTAGGCGTCCTGGGCGAAGCCCTCGCTGCCCGCCGCGGAGATGCAGTCGGGCCCGGGCTCCAGGTAGACCGTCTTCGGCTGGGTGATGTCCCGGCGGGGGCTGTATTCGGTCTTCACGCTGTCGTAGATCTTCGTGCTCCAGATCGACACGGTGATCGTGCTGGAGGTGTAGGAGGTGTCGATGAGCACGCCGTGCTTCGTGTTGTTGCGGAACTTGAAGTCGAGGTCCGGCCAGTAGATCGTCGACTCGATCACCGCGGGGTAGCGGCTGAAGTAGAACGAGTGCGGCTTGTGCTCGACGTCCTCCAGGCCGGCGTAGTAGGTGGCGTTGAAGAGCGTGGTGGTGAACTGGGAGACGCCGCCGCCGACACCGGGCACCAGCTTGCCGTTCACGATCGTCGGCGCGTCCTGGTAGCCCTGGTCGTAGCCGCGTTCGCCGGTGTGGGCGTTGAGGGAGAAGGTCTCACCGGGCTGCACGATCGTGCCGTCGACGTCCTTGGCCGCCTGGACGATGTTCTGGCTGCGCGGCGAGGAGAGTCCGCCGGGGAACCGGGTGGTGAAGGTGGAGACCCGCTCCTTGATGCCCAGCTCCGCCAGCTTCGCCTCGGTCAGCTCCGGCTCGGCCGGCTTGAGTTCGGCGGTGACGGTCCGGCCGTCCGCCTTCGGCAGCACCGCGAGCAGGGCCGGACCGAAGGTGGCCGCGTCGAGCTGCCGGCCGGGCCGGCCGGGCACCACCTTCGGCTTGCCGCCGCTGATGGTCAGGCCGGCGTCCCTCGGCTCGACCTCGATCTTCGCGAGCCGCTCGCCGAGGGCGGTGCGCAGCCGTTTGACGTCGATCCGCGGGGTCAGCCTGCCCGCCTCGTCGGCGGAGAAACGCAGGCTGCGGGCGATGGCGGTGGGCGGGATGGTGATCGAGTCCGGGCCGGTGGAGAGCGTGACCGGGGCGGCCACGGCCGGCCGGGCCAGCTCGGCCACGAGCCGGTCCACCTCCTCGCGGGTGGTCGCCGGCCACTTCTCCACCAGCGGCACGGTCACCGGCGCGGCGGCGAGCCAGCCCGCCTTGACCGCGTCGGCCGCGCCGCTCTGTTCGACGGTCAGCGCCGGCTTCGGGTAGACGGGCTTCGGGGTGGTGCCGGTGAAGATGATCGCCGGCATGGTCATCTCGCGGCCCTGCCCGCCCATCGCCCTGCGCAGCGCCGTGTCCAGCCGCGCCGCGTCGAGCGTCACCACCGGGTCGATGGTGCGGCGGGAGCCGACGAGCCGGCTCACCGCGTGCGCCTCGACCGCGGCGGCCGCCGCCACGGTGGCGTCGACGTCGACCGCGAGCCCGACGTCGGCGGGCTTCAGCTCGGCGCTCCGCTCGCCCACCGTGACCTTGATCGGGGCGTTCAACTCCGCCGAGCGGCGGTCCAGAACGGCCTGGAGCGCCCGCGCCGCGTCGGCCCGGCTCCGGCCGCCCAGCTCGGCGCCGAGCACCGTGGTGCCCCGGGGCACGTCGCCCGCGTACGCCCAGGCGCCGGCACCCACGCCGGCGACGAGCACGGCCGCGGCGATCCCGCCGGCGAGCAGCAGCCGTCCCCGCCGGAACCAGGCGGGCCGGCCGGGGGCCGGTGCGCCGGCGGATTCCGGCTCGTCGTCCGGCCAGCTCACCGCGGTGACCTTCACCGTGGGCCGGTCGTCGGCGGGCGGGAGTTTTTCCCCGTACAGCGTCACAGCAACCTCGATCGGAAGTATCACGTGGGGACCGCTCCCCCCACCCCGGGAGACACCTACGGTAACCAACGCTCGAGCCGGCCGGGAGTCTCCGTCCGGGCGTCGCCCGGTTCGGCGGAACGGCGCGGTGTCGCGGTGATCACCCGGTCCCGGGGCTCTGCGGGGATGCAGGTCGTGGGACGGTGTGCGGGTGCGGACGGACGAGCGTGACCTGGCGTACGGCGGCGGCTGGCTGGACCGGGCGGGCGGGCTGCGCAGCGACCCGGGGTGGGTCGCCGCGCGGCTGAGCGAGCGGGAGAGCGTGCTGCTGCCGTTCTGGCGGGACCGTTGCCTGGTGTCGGCGGAGCGGGTGCCGGTCCGCCCGCTCGCCGTCGACGCGGCCGGGCTGCTCGGCGCCGCCGATGAGACGGTCTTCCTCGGCCTGGACGCCGGTCGGGCGGTCTTCGCCGCGGACCTGTCGGGCCGGCCCGAGCCGGAGGCGCTGGCGCTGGCCGGGGCGGCCGAGGCGGCGGACGTCCGGGCCCTGGTGGGTGGGCTGGGGGCGGCCGAGGCGGCCGTGCAGGCGTACGCCAAGGGGCTGCTGCACTGGCATCGGGGGCAGCGGTACTGCGGCGCCTGCGGGGCGGCGACGGAGGCGCGGGACGGCGGCCACACGCGGTCCTGCACCGGGCCCGGCTGCGGCCGGCTGCTCTTTCCCCGGATCGAGCCGGCCGTGATCGTACTGGTGGAGGCGCCGGACGAGCCCGGGCGCTGCCTGCTGGCCCGGCACCGGGGCGCGCCCGAGGGTTCCTGGTCGACGCTGGCTGGTTTCGTGGAGGTCGGCGAGAGCCTGGAGGACGCGGTACGCCGGGAGCTGGCCGAGGAGGCCGGGGTGACGGTCTCCGGGATCGCGTACCAGGGTTCCCAGGCGTGGCCGTTCCCGGCCGGGCTCATGGTGGGTTTCCGGGCGACGGCGGCTTCGACCGAGGTACGGGTGGACGGCGAGGAGTTGGTGGACGCGCGTTGGTTCACCCGGGAGGAGCTGCGGGCCCGGGTGGCGGCGGGACGTCCGCTCGGCCGGATCGACTCGATCGATCACCACCTCCTGGCGTCCTGGTTGGACGGCCGGGGCTGACGGGTACGCCGACCGGTTGGCGAGGTCGGCCGTACGGGTGAGCGGCACCTCACCCTCAGCGGTTTGTCAGCGCTCCGTTACCGAACTGTGACGTAGACCCGTGACGGCTACCACAGGTGAAACCTGTCGGTCTTCCTGTCGTAATCGAGTCGTTTTGCCCGAGGCTCGTTGCTGCCGGGATGTTAACCGTTGGTAACCCTCGGCGATCTTGATACCACGGTTGTGTTACCCGTCAGTAGCAAGGGACTTGTGAGGTGTGTCGCTTCGCGAGACCATCCAATCCGCGTACTGCGCGGCCCGTCGGCACTACGGTCTCCGCGCCGCCCCGCAGCTTTCCCGTCCCGAGTCGCGCCCCGCGGTCGGTGACGCACCCCCGTCGAGGAGGACCTGTGAGTGAATCGGAAGACCGCCAGGTGAGTGGCGGCACCCGCTGGCGTCGCTTCGCCGCGATGATGGTGCCGGCGACCGTCGTGGCCGGCGGCATCGTGCTGGGCATGGCGAACGGCGCCATCGCCGCCTCGTTCGCCGTCTCGGGCCAGACCTTCAAGGTCGGCGCCTCGAAGCTCGAGGGTGACGGCTTCAAGCAGTACGGCGGCATCGCGCGGGAGAAGGACGGCACCCTGCACCCGGTGGCCGTCTCCGAGATCGGCAACGCCAAGCTGTACGACCTCTGCCAGTCGGTGAACGCCAGCATCCCGGGCGTGCCGATCGTGCTGACCATCAACGCCGGTGGCAATGGCAACCCGGCCACCGCCAGCGACCTGCTGATCGACATGGACTCCCTCGAGGGTGACGCGGAGTTCAGCAACATCAAGATCGGCCGGGACGCGACCGACCTCAACCCGGACGCGCAGGCGAAGTCCTTCGGCCAGAGCGCGGACAAGGTCGTCATCACCGACCTGAAGCAGGTGGCCCGCTCCACCAGCGCCGGCGTCTTCACCCTGAACGGCCTCAAGCTCAAGGTGAACGTGGGTCCGAGCGCCAAGGAATGCTTCTGATCTGATGTCGAGGTCCGCGGAGGGCGCCCTCCGCGGACCTCGAACCCGTTCCCCGCCCAAAAAACCCCCAAGAAGAGGGAGTGGAAAACACC
>NZ_JBVJJA010000103.1:1686-3310 GCF_055586005.1 Micromonospora sp. NPDC051924 | reverse complement strand
ATCGGGTTGTGGGTTGGTCGTTTGTTGAGAATTGCACAGTGGACGCGAGCATCTTTGTGGTCAAGTTGTCAAGGGCGAACGGTGGATGCCTTGGCACCAGGAGCCGATGAAGGACGTGGGAGGCCGCGATAGGCCTGGGGGAGCTGTCAACCAAGCTGTGATCCCAGGGTGTCCGAATGGGGAAACCCGGCATCAGTCATGTGATGTCACCCGCACCTGAACACATAGGGTGTGTGGGGGGAACGCGGGGAAGTGAAACATCTCAGTACCCGTAGGAAGAGAAAACAAAGAGTGATTCCGTGAGTAGTGGCGAGCGAAAGCGGATTGAGGCTAAACCGGCTGCGTGTGATACCTGTCAGGGGTTGCGTGGTCGGGGTTGTGGGACCCTGCGAGACGAGCTGACACTCGTTTGAGGAGTTACAAAGCCAGCTGCTAGCCGAATGGTGTGGAAAAGCCAACCGTAGGCGGTGATAGTCCGGTAGGTGAAAGTGGCTGGTCTCCTGTGGGTGTTCCCGAGTAGCGGCGGACCCCTGAAATCTGCCGTGAATCTGCCAGGACCACCTGGTAAGCCTAAATACTTCCTGGTGACCGATAGCGGACGAGTACCGTGAGGGAATGGTGAAAAGTACCCCGGGAGGGGAGTGAAATAGTACCTGAAACCGTTCGCCTACAATCCGTCGGAGCCTTGCGGGGTGACGGCGTGCCTTTTGAAGAATGAGCCTGCGAGTTAGTGGCATGTGGCGAGGTTAACCCGTGTGGGGGAGCCGTAGCGAAAGCGAGTCTGAATAGGGCGATTCAGTCGCATGCTCTAGACCCGAAGCGGAGTGATCTAGCCATGGGCAGGCTGAAGCGCGGGTAAGACCGCGTGGAGGGCCGAACCCACCAACGTTGAAAAGTTGGGGGATGACCTGTGGTTAGGGGTGAAAGGCCAATCAAACTCCGTGATAGCTGGTTCTCCCCGAAATGCATTTAGGTGCAGCGTCGCGTGTTTCTTGCCGGAGGTAGAGCACTGGATGGTCTAGGGGGCCCACAAGCTTACCGAAATCAGCCAAACTCCGAATGCCGGTAAGTGAGAGCGCGGCAGTGAGACTGCGGGGGATAAGCTTCGTAGTCGAGAGGGAAACAGCCCAGATCACCAGCTAAGGCCCCTAAGCGTGTGCTAAGTGGAAAAGGATGTGGGGTCGCATAGACAACCAGGAGGTTGGCTTAGAAGCAGCCACCCTTTAAAGAGTGCGTAATAGCTCACTGGTCAAGTGGTTCCGCGCCGACAATGTAGCGGGGCTCAAGCACACCGCCGAAGCTGTGGCATTCACATTTCAACCTCGCTTGGACTTGATTCCTTGTGCAGGTGTGTGGATGGGTAGGGGAGCGTCGTGCCGGGGGTGAAGCAACGGGGTGACCTAGTTGTGGACGCGGCACGAGTGAGAATGCAGGCATGAGTAGCGAAAGAAGGGTGAGAAACCCTTCCGCCGGATGACCAAGGGTTCCAGGGCCAGGCTAATCCGCCCTGGGTGAGTCGGGACCTAAGGCGAGGCCGAGAGGCGTAGTCGATGGACAACGGGTTGATATTCCCGTACCCGCGAAAGAGCGACCCTGATGAACCTCGTTGTGCTAACCACCCGAG
>NZ_JBVJJA010000103.1:0-1591 GCF_055586005.1 Micromonospora sp. NPDC051924 | reverse complement strand
CGAACCGTGGATGACCTTCGGGTCTGAAGTGGGGAGCGTGGGAACCTGGCGGGTAGTAGTCAAGCGATGGGGTGACGCAGGAAGGTAGCTGATCCCGGCCGGTGGTTGTGCCGGGGTAAGCGTGTAGGCCGTACCGTAGGCAAATCCGCGGTGCATATAGGCTGAGACGTGATGCCGAGCCGATTCAGGTGAAGTCAGTGATCCTATGCTGCCGAGAAAAGCCTCTAGCGAGTTCTGAGCGGCCCGTACCCCAAACCGACACAGGTGGTCAGGTAGAGAATACCGAGGCGATCGGGCGAACTGTGGTTAAGGAACTCGGCAAATTGCCCCCGTAACTTAGGGAGAAGGGGGGCCGGAGACGTGAAGCCCCGCGCGGGTGGAGCGTTGTATGGCCGCAGAGAGCAGGGGGAAGCGACTGTTTACTAAAAACACAGGTCCATGCGAAGAAGTAATTCGATGTATATGGACTGACGCCTGCCCGGTGCTGGAACGTTAAGGGGACCTGTTAGCTCTTCGGGGCGAAGCGGAGAACTTAAGCGCCAGTAAACGGCGGTGGTAACTATAACCATCCTAAGGTAGCGAAATTCCTTGTCGGGTAAGTTCCGACCTGCACGAATGGCGTAACGACTTCCCCACTGTCTCAACCACAGGCCCGGCGAAATTGCACTACGAGTAAAGATGCTCGTTACGCGCGGCAGGACGGAAAGACCCCGGGACCTTTACTATAGCTTGACATTGGTACTTGAGTTAGCTTGTGTAGGATAGGTGGGAGCCGGTGAAGCTCTAACGCCAGTTAGGGTGGAGGCAATCTTGAAATACCACTCTGGTTGATTTGGGTATCTAACTTCGGACCGTTATCCGGTTCAGGGACAGTGTCTGGTGGGTAGTTTAACTGGGGCGGTTGCCTCCTAAAGGGTAACGGAGGCGCCCAAAGGTTCCCTCAGCCTGGTTGGCAATCAGGTGTTGAGTGCAAGTGCACAAGGGAGCTTGACTGTGAGACTGACAGGTCGAGCAGGGACGAAAGTCGGGACTAGTGATCCGGCACTGGCATGTGGAAGCGGTGTCGCTCAACGGATAAAAGGTACCCCGGGGATAACAGGCTGATCTTCCCCAAGAGTCCATATCGACGGGATGGTTTGGCACCTCGATGTCGGCTCGTCGCATCCTGGGGCTGTAGCAGGTCCCAAGGGTTGGGCTGTTCGCCCATTAAAGCGGTACGCGAGCTGGGTTTAGAACGTCGTGAGACAGTTCGGTCCCTATCCGCCGTGCGCGTAGGATACTTGAGAAGGGCTGTCCCTAGTACGAGAGGACCGGGACGGACGAACCTCTGGTGTGCCAGTTGTCCCGCCAGGGGCACGGCTGGTTAGCTACGTTCGGAAGGGATAACCGCTGAAAGCATCTAAGCGGGAAGCTCGCTTCAAGATGAGGTATCCCACCACTTTCGAGTGGGTAAGGCCCCCAGCTAGACGACTGGGTTGATAGGCCGGAAATGTAAGCCCGGTAACGGGTTCAGTTGACCGGTACTAATAGGCCGAGGACTTGACTACTAAGCTGCTACGCGTCCACTGTGCAACTCCCGACAAACGAACAA
>NZ_JBVJJA010000102.1:0-7156 GCF_055586005.1 Micromonospora sp. NPDC051924 | reverse complement strand
CCCCCCCCCCCCCCCCCCCCCCCCCCCCCCCCCCCCCCCCCCCCCCCCCCCCCCCCCCCCCCCCCCCCCCCCCCCCCCCCCCCCCCCCCCCCGCGGTCCGTTGCGTTGCCCGTATCCGGGGCCCCAGGCAGGCTTGACGAGTGAAGCGGTCGAGTCGTCGTCGTCCCTGGTCTCCACCGACGTCGGCGTTCACCGGGTTCCGGTTTCCCGCGGAGGTGATCGTCCTCGCGGTCCGCTGGTACCTGCGCTACAACCTGTCCTACCGGGTCGTGGAGGAACTCCTGGCTGAGCGCGGTGTCGAGGTTGACCACGTCACCGTGTTCCGGTGGGTGCGGTTCACCGCGCTGCTGGCAGACGCCGCCCGGTTCGCTCGCCACTCACCAGGTGACCGGTGGTTCGTCGACGAGACTTGCGTCAAGGTCAACGGCGTGTGGCGCTACGTCTACCGCGCAGTCGACCAGCACGGACCCACTCGCTGTCACAGAAATCGAGTCATCTCCAGCTAACCAATGAGCTCCGGCACCGATCTGTCGATGCTGATGGTCACCGGACCGTCTGGCGCCACTCCGGCCACATCCACGGCCCGGTCGACCGATGACAACAAGGCAGGAAGCACCGACTCAACCAACTGGCGCCCTCGGTTGCCGGGGCTCCTGTGCGGAGGCAGCCGCATCGCCGGCGCCGAGGGCGCGCTGTCGTACCGTCTTGAACACGATCACCAGCGTCGCAAGGACCGGGGTGTAGACCATGACCGCGGTGAGCAGGCCCCACCAGAACCGGGTGGTGCCGACTCCCGCCGCCAGCCCGTCGCCCGCCCGTCGGCCGACGTACAACAGCAGCGGCAGGTAGAACAGTACGAAGTAACCTGCGGCGACCAGGCACCCCGCCAGCCAGAGCCAGCGGAACCAGTTGCCGACATGGATGTCACGGGGATCGGCTTGCTCCAGTTCGGCGCACTGCCGCTCGTTGAGGCGGCCGAAGGCCCGCCGCAGCAGCAGCGACTTGACCCGCCACAGGTCGCGGCAGCCGGTCGCGGTGACCAGGACGGCGTACAGGTCGGTGCGCAGGAACACCATGCACTGCCACAGCGTGCTGGCGACGAGCACGAACACCAGCGCCGGGAGCGGGCGTACCGGCCCGAAAGCAATCTGGCCGGCCAGCAGCGCCGCGAGCACGACCATGTCGATCGCGAGCCCGGCGAGCTGAGGTCCGTACCGCTTGCGGCGCGGGACGCCCCACAGCTGCGACAGGTCTGTCTCGAAGACGAGGAAGAACAGCCGTCGGTCGATACCGAACCGCGTGCGCAGGTCCAGCGCCCGCGCGGCGAGCCAGTGCCACATCTCATGTACGCCCACCAGGACGTACGTGGCCGGCAGCATGATCAGCAGGCTGGTGCCGATGTCACCGGTGATCAGAAGATCGGTCGGGCGTGGCCACAGGTCCGGGCGCAGCACGAGGCAAGCGATGACCCAGACGGCGGCGGCGGTGTAGACACACCATGCCACGGGGGAGAACAGTGGCCGGACTACTGCCGCCGGTGGCCCGGTGGTCCAGGCGCGTTGCTGTATTGCAGCGGTTGGCACCGGCACCGCCGGGTCGTCGGTGTCGACGAATCCCAGCTCGGTGAGCACGGCGATGAAGTCGGCCATGTCCACCGGCTCGCCAGCGAACGTCGCGGCACGTGCCCCGGCCTCCTCGACGGTGGCACCGTCCAGCAGCGCCCGGACCACGACGCCACCGACGGCGGGCACCGCGAAGTAGCTGCCCCGCTCCGGGTCGCCGATGAGGACATCATCACCCTCCTCGATGACCGACAGTGGACGGAGCCGCACGATGGTTTCGGGCTGCTCCGCCGGCAGGGTCTGCGGGTTCGTCGGCTTGGTCATGCCGGCGTGAGGGCTGTCCGGGCGCGGGCCGCCGTGCACAGAGCGCAGGCGGCGTTGCGGGGCCACGGTTCCCGGCGCTGGTGGCAGCCGCCAGATAGGTCCACGAGCACCTCGGCACCGGCTGCGTACGGCGGTTCGTAGCCGGTGAGGTAGCGCAGCGCCTCGAACGCCACGAGCGACCCGATCAACGCGGCCGACGGTCCGTTGGCCCGGTTGACCCGCGGGATGCGGGCACTGAGCTGCTGTGCGGTCACGGCGGTAGGCGCCAGTACGGACGCCTCAACGCCCTTCCCGTCCCCGTAGGCGTGGATGCGGCATTCGTAGCAGGCGCTGCGGCCCGGATCGACGGAGAAGTAGATCAGCTGGGAGCCGATCATGCCTCCCCGCACCCACGGCACACCGGCGCGCACGCAGGCCTCGTTGACCCAGCTGTCGATGCGTTCGCCCTGGTCGACACCGGAGACCACCAGGTCGACGCCGGTCAGCAGATCCACGATGTCGCCGGGGCCGCCGATCCAGCGACGTACCGCGTCGACCGTGATGTCGGAGTGGAAGGCGCGCACCCATTCGGCCGCGCGGTGAACCTTGGAGGTGCCGAGGTCTGCTTCCCGGTACAGGAACTGCCGGGCGAGGTTTTTGGGCTCCACCTCGTCGTTGTCCACAAGAGTGAGTCGGCCGACGCCGAGTCCAGCCAGGTTCTGCAGGACGTTGGAGCCGAGCCCACCGGTGCCGAGTTGCAGGACGTGTGCGTTCCGCACCCCCTGCTGCATGTCGCTCTCGCTGGTCTCCAGCGAGGCATACAGCTCGAAGAAAGCGAGGTTGCTGAAGTCCCGGCCGGCCTGTGCGCGGTCGGCGAACCGGTCCAGATCCCGCACCAACCGGAGCTGGTCGAGTGCGTTCAGCGCGCCCGTCAGTTCGTCGACGCTCACCTCAAGCCCGTCGGCGGCGAGGGCCGCGCGCAGCTCGGTGGGCGTTCCAGGATGGTCGCGTAGGGCGGTCAGCAGGGTTTCCACCTGGCTGTCGGGGTCGTCCAGTTTCACTGAGCGGCTGGGATCGCAGACCAGGATGAGATCGTTGCCGGCGCGCTCCCACTCGCAGTCCTTCAGGCCGATACGCATCGCAGTCCCCCTTGGTCCCGTTGCGCTGGAACAGTGGGTGGCCGCCGTCGGCTGTCGGCGGCCACCCATCTGGCGTTGTCAGGAGTCGGGCCACTGGGTGGTCTTCACCGATTCAACCGCGCGGACGATGATCTTCATCTCTGCCTCCTTTCTCGCTCGATACGACTGACCGGGACCGCTCTACGACGCCCCCGCTGGGAGCACCGTCGCTGATGGTCGCGGCAAGAGTCGCAGCCGACGATGGGTTGCCGCGTTGTGGAATCGTTGTGGTCCGGAAGGTGGCTGATGCCGTGCGATGGTTGCCCGCGGGGAGTGTGGCGGTCGAGTACCGGCTGCTCGGTCCGGTACAGGTGATCGGCGGAGATCAGCCGGTCGATACCGGCCCGCCGCGGCAGCGGTCGGTGCTGGCGGCGCTGACGGTGGACGCCGGCCGGGTCGTGGAGTGGGACACCCTGGTCGACCGGGTGTGGGGGGAGGATGCGCCGGTCGATGCGCGGGGCAGTATCCGGGCTCACGTCACCCGGATCCGCCAGGTGTTACGGCAGGCGGCCGGCACCGCCGCTCCGCCGCGGCTCGTCCATCGATCTGGCGGGTACGCGCTGGAGGTTGACGAGGAACGGGTGGATCTGCACCGGTTCCGTCGACTGGTGCTCCGGGCCGGGAAAACCCACGACAACCAGGAGCGGCTGGCCGTACTTCGGGCGGCGGTCGCATTGTGGCGCGGTGCGCCGTTGACTGGCATCGCCGGCGAGTGGGCTGCGCGGATGCGCGACAGCTGGACGAAGGAGCGCCTGGATGCGGTGGTGGCGTGGGCGCAAGCGGAGATGGCGGTGCACAACGTGGCCGCCACCATCGGGCCGCTGGCCGATCTGGCCGCCCAGCACCCGCTCGTAGAGTCGGTCACCGCCGCCCTGATGCGGGCCCAGCACGCTCTCGGGCGTACCGCTGACGCGTTGCAGGAGTACACCGGGCTGCGCACACGGCTGGCCGAAGCGCTGGGCGTCGATCCCGAGCCGGAACTCCAGTCGCTCTACCAGGCGTTGTTGCGTGGCGAACCACTCCCGCCGCTGGCGTCATCGACGGGGATAGCGCCCATGGCGGCTCCCCCGGCGACCCCGCCCGTCGTCACCCCGCTGCCCGCGCAGCTTCCCGCGGACGTGCACGGCTTCGTGGGCCGCACCGAAGCCCTGGCTGGTCTCGACGCTCTACTCGGCGAGTCAGCGCAGCCTCCTACCGCCGTGGTCATCGCCACCGTTTCCGGCACCGCCGGCGTCGGCAAGACCACCGTGGCGGTGCACTGGGGGCACCGGGTGGCCGGCCGGTTCCCCGACGGCCAGCTGTACGTCAACCTGCGTGGCTTTGATCCCGGCGGTGTGCCAGTGCGGCCGACAGACGCCCTACGCGGCTTCCTGGAAGCCTTCGGGGTGCCCGCTGAGCGGATACCGGCCGAGTTGGACGTGCAGGCGGCGCGGTACCGTAGCCTACTGGCCGGCAAACGGGTGCTCGTCATGCTGGACAACGCCCGTGATGCTGAACAGGTCCGTCCTCTGCTTCCCGGCACAGCCACCTCGCTGACCGTAGTAACCAGCCGCAACCAGCTCAGCCCGCTGGTCACCCTCCACGGCGCCCGCCCATTCGCCATGGATGTGCTATCCCCGGCGGAGGCGCGGCAGATGCTCGCTCACCGGCTCGGCGCCGACCGGGTCGCCGCGGAACCCGAGGCGGTCGAGCACATCATCAACGCGTGCGCGCGGCTACCACTCGCGCTGGCCATCGTGTCCGCCCGGGCACAGCAGACCGCGTTCCCGCTCGCCGCGATTGCCGGTGAGCTCGACGACGTCCACGGTCGGCTGGACGCTCTGGACGCGGGCGACCCGACCAGCCAGGTCCGCGCGGTGTTCTCCTGGTCCTACGCGGCCCTGACCTCAGGCGCGGCCCGGCTGTTCCGCTTGCTGGGCCTGCCGCCCGGTCCGGACGTCAGCGCCCGCGCCGTCGCCAGCCTCGCCGGTCGACCGCCGACGCAGACCCGGCGGCTGATAGTCGAGCTGGTACGCGCGAACCTGCTGGCTGAGTCTGCCCCCGGCCGGTACGCCCTGCACGACCTTCTTCGCGTCTACGCCACCGAGCAGATGTCCGCCGCCCACAGCCACTTCGAGCGCCGGGCCGCACTGTCGCGGTTGCTCGACCACTACGTCCACACCGCCCACGCGGCGAACCGGCTCATTCACCCGCACCGGGATCCGATCCCTGTCACCCTCGGCACCCCGTCGCCTGACAGCACGCCGGTAAAGCTCGTGGACCAGCAGCAGGCGCAAGCCTGGTTGGCCGCGGAGCGCAACGTCCTTCTCGCGGCCCTACGGCGCGCGGCCGACGCCGGTTTCAACCTGCAGGCATGGCAGCTCGCCTGGGCGCTCGACACGTACCTGGAGCGCCGTGGGTACTGGTACGACCGGTCCGCAGCGTGGCACACCGCGCTCCAATCCGCGAACCGCCTCGGCTCCCGGGCCGCGCAGGCAGGCGCACACATCGGCATCGCCCACAACGACCTGCGGCTCAACCGGCCAACCAGCGCGCACGACCATCTCCGGCAGGCGCTCGACCTGTATGTCAGCGGCCACGACCTGGCCGGGCAGGCGTACGTGCATGGCCTGCTCGCATACCTATGCGAGCACCAGGACAGCTTCGAGGCTGCCCTCGACCACGCCCGGCAGGCTCTGGCGCTGTACCGGGCGGCCGGCCATGAACGCGGACAGGCAACCGCCCTCAACGCGGTCGGCTGGTACCACACCCTCATCGGCGACCACACGAGCGCGCTCGTCCACTGCGAGGAGGCCCTCGCCCTGCTTCAAGGGCTACAGGACCGCTACGGTGCCGCTACCACCTGGGACAGTCTCGGCCACGCCCACCACCACCTTGGCCGGTACGACGACGCCGCGCACTGCTACCAGCAGGCCCTCAGCCTGTTCCGCGCTCTCGGCTACCGCGCCCATGAAGCGGATACGCTGACGCATGTCGGCGACGCCCACCTCGCCGCAGGTGACCTCGATGCCGCTCGCGTCGCGTGGAAACGGGCCCTGACGATCCTCACCGATCTCGACCAATCCCACAGCGAGTCCGTCCGGGCCAAGCTGAACGCCCTGCCTACAGACCGGTAGTCCACTTTCCGTACGCTCTTCGGGTCGGCGGGGCACGCCGACACGAGCATCGCGCGCAAGACCGCAGGCTCACGCCAGGTTGGCGGCATCTCGCCCTACTCGACCAGCGGCTCACGACACCATCGCGCACTCCGCCCCGCGCTGTCGCGTGTCGGTTCTCTCTGAGCTTTTCAGTGACCGGCGTTTCTGACCTGCGCAGTGAAATCTCACGGACGGGCTGTTCCGCAGGGTTTTCGCCACTCAACTCTTCAGTACGCACATCTGCCGGGCTGGTTGCTGTCCTGAGCGAAATGCGGCGCCAGCGGTGCCGGCACAAGCTGTCGCCGCCGGCGCGGGTGCTTTCTTGGGGTTCGGTCAGCAGGTGGTGCCTCCCTCGGGCTTGCGGAGCCGGCGGCCGACGAGGAGCAGGGTGACTGCGCCGATGGCCAGGAAGTGGGCCCGCTCGCCAAGCTCCGCGCCGGGATGAGCAGGTCAGCGGTGTACCGCAGGGCGTTGAAGCGCACGTGAGAATCGAAGTCCCTGGCTGGCAGGATCTCGCCGCGCACTCGGGCCTCGGCGAACAGCCGAGAGCCGGACCAGAGAGCAGCAGCCCGATCGGCAGGACATCCGCCACGGCCGGTAGCCGTAGCCGATGAACCCAGCAGCAAACTCCACACCAGGCGTACTGGCCATAGAAGCCGGCCGGGACGAAGGTCGCCATGGGGCAGCGCGGCAGGACTGCCGACCCGCAGCTGGCCGTCCCTGGACCGCCCCTGGGCCGTCTGGGCCGATGCGGGCCGTCGAACGCCGACAAGGACGACCAGAAGCACCTGACAAATCAGCAGGCCAGCCGCAATGTAGTAGCGGCTGGCCTGCTGGGCGACGGACGAGTCGTCCTGTACGCCTGGGTTTGCTTCTCTGTAGCTAGTGTCCCGCGTCTGAAATTCGCCGACAATATCGGGCGAGGGAGTCGAGGATTTCCTCGGCGGTCTTGGTCCACACGAACGGTTTCGGGTTG
>NZ_JBVJJA010000101.1:0-7330 GCF_055586005.1 Micromonospora sp. NPDC051924 | reverse complement strand
CCCCCCCCCCCCCCCCCTCCCCCCCCCCCCCCCCCCCCCCCCCCCCCCCCCCCCCCCCCCCCCCCCCCCCCCCCCCCCCCCCCCCCCCCCCCCCCGCGGTGAGGGCCGCGGTCAGAACCGCGAGGCGGGCACGGGTGGTGGGACGGGGCATGGCGGATCCTCCGGGGGTGCGGAGTCGGGCCGGTGGTACGCCCGGCTGCCGCTTGCCGACGGTCTCGCCCTCCGCGCCCGGGCGTCACACCCGGAGGTGAGAATGGCTCATATCTACCTTCGGGTAATGATTGATGGAGTTCCATGCCCGGGATAGATGCCGTTCACCACCCGCGAATGCCGACGTTTCGCCGCGATCACGGCAGCGCGAGCACCGCCTGGTGACCCAGGTGATCCGACGCCCACCGGCCGTCGGCGGTCTGCCGCTGCGTGCCGAAGAGCTCGCTGGCGACCGGCACCACCGTGCCACGCACCAGCACCATGTCGATCCGATGCTCGACGTCGTCGGCCGGCTCGGTCAGGTCGTCGCCCAGCCCGGCGGTGTAGCCGGGGTCGCCGGGGTGCAGCATCGACCAGGTGTCGACCATCCCGCCGGCCACCAGGGCGAGGTAGGCGAGGCGGTTGTTCGGATCCGGCAGTTCCGGCCCGCTGTTGAGGTCGCCGACCAGGATCAGCCGCCCGGGCACGGCGAGCGGGCCGGCCAGCAACTCCTGCGCCTGCAGCAGGCGGACGCCGGCGTGGAACGCCTCCAGGTGGGTGTTGACGAACCGGAACGTTCGGCTGCCCAGCACGGCGTCCACCGCCGTCCAACCCCGGGTGCTGGTGGCGGTGCCACCGGTGGCGGCGAGCGGGAAGACCAGGTTGTGGACGAAGTTGCCGGACGAGGTCGCGGTCACCTTGACCCGGCCGCCGTGCCGCACCAGCACCACGTCCCGCATGGTGAGCCGGACGTCCAGCAGGTACGGCGCCCCGGCCGGGGCCTCCAGGTCCGCCTCGTCGCGGACCACGGCGACGTCGTACGGGTGGCCGGACTCGGCCAGCTCGGCCGTCAGCAGCGCCAGGTAGTCGTACCGGACCTCGGTGGCCGCGGCCGGATCGCCGATCGGTCCAGTGCGCCAGAGCGCCACCTCCTGCAGGCCGACCAGGTCGGGCTTGCGCTCGCGGATCTCCTCGGCGATCAGCGCCGCCCGGGCCGGGAAGTCGACCAGGTCCACGTGGCGCAGCAGGGCCGCGTTGGCGGCCAGGAACGCCGGCAGGGTCGGCGCGGCGATCGACGGCGTGAGGTCCCCGCCCAGGTAGAGGTTGCGGGTCATCACGGCGACCTTGGGCCCGGCTTCCGCGTGTGCCGGTGGGGCGACGAGCCCCAGGCTGGCCACCGCGACGGCGGCCGCGGTGGCCAGCCTGGCGAGGCGTCGAAGAGGTGAACGCCCATTGCTGTCCATGTCTCTGGTCCTTTCCAGCCGGATCCGCAGATCCGCGTACGGTAACGCCGCTGGGACCAGCGTGGACACCGCTGTTCGGGCGACCTCCTCCCGGCGGTCAGGCCTGCGGCGCGGCGATGTTGACCATCCAGCCGATGCCGAACCGGTCCACGCACATGCCGAACTCGTCGCCCCACATCTGCTTCTCCAACGCCACCGCGACGGTGCCGCCCTCGGAGAGCCGCTGCCAGTAGCCGCGCAGCTCGTCGCCGTCGTCGCCGCTGAGGCTGATCGAGATGTTGTTCCCCGGGTGGTGCTCCATCTCCGGCGGGGTGTCGGACGCCATCAGCGTGAACCCGCTGTCGGTCTCCAACAGGGAGTGCATGACCTTGTCGGCCACCGCCGGATCCGGATTGCCGAACTCGCCGAAGGTGCTCAGCGTCAGGTTGCCACCGAACACCTGCTGGTAGAACTCCATGGCTTGCCGCGCGTCGTCGCGGAAGCTGAGGTACGGGTTGAGCCTCGAACTCATGTCGCCTCCTCTGTCGTGACCTGCGCATCGTCGCAGAGGGACGGAGCGGTTCCAACGAGGCGCGACGGAGGAAGCGGCACCGGGTGACGGCGCACGACGGCGGCCACCCGCACCATTCGCGGTCGGGTGGTCGCACGGATGATCAGGCGGGGCGGCCCAGGCGCGACAGGACGCTGGCCCGGAGGCGGCGTTCCGGCGTCAGTCGATGCGGCCGCGTCCGAAGGCGTCGGCCCGACCCCACCGCCCCGGGATGCCGCGCAGCTCGATCCGGCCGATCTCCCTGGGTACGGCCGGCCTGGTCACCAGGTGCTCCCCGCGTGGCTCCATGCCGAGCATGGTGCGCAGCAGCAACAGCGGGGTGCCCGTCGACCAGGCCTGCGGGCTGCAGGCTGTCGGATAGCGCACCGGATACCGGGTCAGCTGCCGATCGTGACCGGCGAAGGCTTCCGGCAGCCGACCCTCGAAGAACTCCGCCGCGTCGATGATCCCCTGGGCGAGCCGGGCGGCCTCGGTGGTGAAGCCGTAGCGCCGCAGTCCCCAGGCGATGAACGAGTTGTCGAACGGCCACACCGTGCCGACGTGGTAGCCGAGCGGGTTGTAGCGGGCCTGCCCCTCGGCGAGGGTGCGCACGCCCCAGCCGGAGAAAAGCCGCGGTCCGAGGAGGTGTTCCGCGACCTGCGCGGCGCGGCTGTCGTCGACGATGCCGCTCCAGAGCAGGTGGCCGATGTTCGACGACAGCGCGTCCACCTGTCGGCCGTCGATGTCGAGGGCGAGCGCGTAGTATTCCCCGTCCTCGACCCAGAAGTCGCGGTTGAATCGCTCCTTAAGCGCGGCGGCCTCCCGTTCGAGGCGGTCGGCGTAGGCCGGGTCGTGCCAGAACTCGCGGGCCAGTCGCGCCCCGCGGATCTTCGCGTCATAGGTGTAGCCCTGCAGCTCGCAGGTGGCCCGGGGCAGCCCCGGCAGCCGGCCGTCCCGGTAGGAGATGGCGTCCCAGGAGTCCTTCCAGCACTGGTTCTCCAGGCCGGTCACCTCGTTGCGCCGCTGGTACCAGACGTAGCCGTCGCCCATGATGTCGCCGTACTCGTCGATCCAGTCCAGCGCCGCCCGTGCGGAGCGCTCAAGGCGGCGCACCGCGTCGGCGTCCCCCGTCCAACGCTCGTACTCGTCGATGAGGATCACGTACAGGGCCGTCGCGTCGGCGCTGCCGTAGTACGGCGAGTGCGGCTGCTCCTCGAAGCCGGCGCTCTCTCCGTACCGCAGCTCGTGCATGATCTTGCCCGGCTCCTCCTCCCGGAAGTCGTCCAGCACGACACCCTGCAACAGCGAGAGCAGGCGCAGGGTCGTGGCGGCGAGATCCGGTGCGAACGGAAGCGCCTGCAGGCTGGTGAAAATGCTGTCCCGGCCGAAGATGGCCATGAACCACGGCAACCCGGCGGCGGGCAGGCTCCGTCCACTGGCGGTCAACGGCGTGAAACGCAGCGCGGCGAGGTCGACGAGACTGCGCTGGTAGGTCATCATCAGCGACTCGGAGTCGCAGGTCATCCGGGGCGTTTCCGCGAGCCAGCGGTCCAGGTCCTGGCGCATCTCCTTCTTGGCCCGACCGGGCCGGCCCTGCAGGCTCTCCCGCAGATCACGCCCGTTCACGCCCAGTGTCTGCACGTGCAGTTCGGTCACCCACTCGCCGTGCGGCCCGATCCGCACGTCGTACGTCAGCCCGTGCTCGTCGACTCGGGCCGGCTCGGTGGTCGAGATGAGCGTCTCCCGCTGGAACGCCGCGCGCCGGTACCCGAGGCGCAGCCGCCCGTCGTCGACCCGCGCCCAGTACTCACCCTTCTTCTCCCGCACGTCCTTGATCTCGAACAGGTCGGCGAAATCGCTCTCGACCTCCAGCCGGATCCGCAGCTCGACGGGTTCTGCCTGGTGGTTGACCACCGTCAACCGTTCGTGGAAGCTGCCGGCGATCGAGCGTTCCCGGATGGCGGAGACCGTGGGGTCGACGGCGGGATTCGGCGCGACCGGGACGAGGAAGAACCGGCTCTCGAAGTACTCGATGTCGTCCACCGTGAGCGCGCTGAGTCGCATTCCGTCGATGGTCAGCACCCAGGTCGACAGGAAGCGGGTGTCGAACGAGAAGAGCCCGGTCGGAATGCTGGGCGTGGCCGCGACGTCCCCGGTTCGCTCACTGACCACGAAGGTGTTGCCGTCCAGCAGCCGGACGAGTTCCTCGTTCACGGTTGTCTCCGGGGACGCGCGAACGTCCGCGGATGGTGCGCGCCGGGCGGACCTGGGAACAGCCGCTGGATGAGGCGGGCAAGCCGGACGTCGCCCTCGACCCGGACCTCGTTGCGCGCCCACGCCGCGTACAACTGCTCCCGGCCGCTGGCGATCAGGTCGAAGAGTGCCTTTTCGGTGCTGATGATGCTCTCCGCCCCGGGCTCCTGCCTCGACACGCGGACATCTCCCTCGTGGATCACCACGTACCAACTGTCGACCCGGCCGTCGTGACCGAGTTCGAACCGGATGGTGCCGGTGGCCCCCGCGAGCAGGGGATCGTGGCCGCGCCGGCCGAGGTCGTCGAAGAACTCCGCCGTGGAATCTGACATCGGACTCCCTTTGTCAGCACTGACCAGGTCAGCATCACGCACGCCGGCACCGGACGGCATCACCCGGATCGGATGAAATCCGCGCGGTGCGTCGCCGACGCGGGCCGAATTTCACCTGCTCCGGGTGATGCCGGGACAGCCCCGCCCGCGCGAGGGTCGTGGGGAGCCGGTCGACTTCCGAGGGGTGGGGCTTGATGTCCGACGAGACCAGGAGGTTCTTCGAGGAGTTCGGCCGCCAGGGCTCCGCCCGGCTGCTCAGGAAGGCGACCGGCACCATCCGTTTCGACCTCGCGCACGAGCGCGGGATCGACCACTGGTTCGTCACGATCACGAACGGTGATGTCCGGGTGACGAGGGACGTGCGTGCGGCCGACTGCGTCATTCATGCCGATGAGGAGTTCTTCGACCGGATGGCGCGCGGCGAGGAGAAGCCCTTGCCGGCGTGGCTGCGCAACGAGATCACGAGCGAGGGCAAGTTCCGGTACATCGTCCTGCTGGAGCGGATCTTCCGCCCGACGCCGGGCGCGCGCCACCCGCGGGACTTCGCCCGGGAACGGGGGGTTCACCGGTGAGCGCGTCGAGTGGGGACCTGGTCCGGATCCTGGACGGCAACATCTTCGTCCTGAGTGACGACTGCGGCGACATCGAAGCATCGCCGACGGTGCCGTGCGGATTCTTCTCCTTCGACACCCGCTTCCTGTCGGTGTGGCGGCTCAGTGTCAACGGTGAACGGCTGCACGCCCTCGCCGTGGACGACTCGCGCTATTTCGAGGTGCGCTTCTTCCTGGTGCCGGGCGCCCCCACCCACTACCTGGACGCCAAGGTGTCGGTGATCCGGGAACGATCGGTCGCCGGCAGCTTCGAGGAGCGCCTGACCGTTCTCAACCACTCCGCGGAACCGGCCGAGTTCACCGTCCGCATCGACGCGGACTCCGACTTCGTGCCGCTGCTGCGGATTCCCGAACCCGGCGAGAAGCCGGTGGGCCGGATCTACACCCGGGTCGAGGACGGATCCCTGCGCCTGGGCTACCAGCGCGAGAAGTTTCGGCGGGAGACGGCCATCTCCACGACCGAACCGGCGCAGGTCGACGAGCACGGCCTGACGTATCACATCGTGGTTGGACCGCACGGCCAGTGGAGCACCACGCTGCACGTTCGTGGGCTGGTGCTGCGACCGGACGGTGACGACGTCCGGGACCATGTGCACCCCGGCCGCCACCAACGCAATCGGGTGCGACTCGAGCAGGACCTGGCCGGGTGGCTCGACAACGCGCCGAAGCTCAACTGCGACTGGGAGCCGCTGACCAGCACGTACCGGCAGAGCCTGATCGATCTCGCGGCGCTGCGGTTCTCGCCGCTGACGCTGCCGAAGGAGGCTATGCCCGCCGCTGGTCTGCCCTGGGCCGCGACCGTCACCGGCCGCGATCCCATCTTCGCCAGCCTGCAGGCGCTGCCGTTCGCCCCGGACCTTGCCGTCGCGACCCTGCGCATGCTGGGGATCGACCAGGGTGCGGCGCTCGACGACTTCCGGGACGAGGAGCCGGGAAAGATCCTGCGCGAGTTCCGCTACGGCGAGATGGTCGCCTTCGAGGAAACTCCGCAGTCGCCGTATTTCGGCAGCGCGGACGTCACCCCGCTCTTCGTGGTGCTGCTCGACGAGTATGAGCGCTGGACCGGCAACCTCGCCGTGGTGCGGGAGTTCGAGGACGAGGCGCGGGCGGCGCTGCACTGGATCGACGAGTACGGCGACATCATGGGCGACGGCTACGTCTGGTACCAGCGGCGCAACGAGATCACCGGCCTGGAGAACCAGTGCTGGAAGGAATCGTCCGATGCCATCTCCTACCGGGACGGCCGGTTGCCCGGGCTGCCCCGGGCCACCTGCGAACTGCAGGGCTACGCCTACGACGCGAAGATCCGCGGGGCACGCCTGGCCCGCGAGTTCTGGCACGACCCGGCCTACGCCGACCGCCTCGAACGGGAGGCCGCCGCGCTTAAGGAGCGATTCAACCGCGACTTCTGGGTCGCCGACGGCGGCTACTACGCGCTCGCCCTCGACGCCGACGGCCGGCAGGTCGACGCGCTGTCGTCGAACATCGGCCACCTGCTCTGGAGCGGCATCGTCGACGACAGCCGCGCCGCGCAGGTCGCCGGGCACCTCCTCGGGCCGCGCCTGTTCTCCGGCTGGGGTGTGCGCACCCTGGCACAGGGGGAGGGCCGGTACAACCCGCTCGGCTACCACGTCGGCACGGTGTGGCCGTTCGACAACTCGGTCATCGGCTGGGGGCTGCGCCGCTACGGCTTCGCCGAGGAAGCCGCCCGGATCGCCGAGGGCATCGTCGACGCGGCGCGCTACTTCAACGGGCGGCTGCCGGAGGCCTTCGGGGGATACGACCGCCAGCTGACCAGGCACCCGGTCCAGTATCCCACCGCCAACAGCCCGCAGGCCCGGTCCACCGGCGCGCTCCTCCTGCTGCTGCGAACCGTGCTCGGCCTGGAGCCGTACGGGGACGACCTGGTGGTGGCGCCGGCACTGCCGGAGAAGTTCGGCCGGGTCGAACTGTTCGACATCCCGGGCCGATGGGGCCGGATCGACGCGATCGGCAACATCCACGTCGACAGCAGCGGTGGAAGTCGTCCGTCAGCGAGGTGATCCGGCCACGAGACGATGGGGAGCGGGGACGGGTGCGGTGGGTCCGGTCGAACCGGCGGAGACGAGCGCGTCGGCGAACCCGTCGCGGATGGCGCTGACCGCCGCGCGGACGGTGCTCTCCCCGCGCGCG
>NZ_JBVJJA010000100.1:0-8066 GCF_055586005.1 Micromonospora sp. NPDC051924 | reverse complement strand
CCCCCAAACCGGACACCACACCCCACCGACGACCACACCACCCAGCCGCCTGGCCCGTCAATGGAACGCCATGGACGTCTCCGGGACCCGGTGACGTCCATGGCGTTCCACCCACCGCACTCGGCCTGCCCCAGAATCGGACACCGGCGACATAACCCCTCGCCGCCCGGGTCAGGCCGCCTTGATCCACTCGATATGCGACAAGGAGCGGTATCGGGCCACCCTGACAGCGCGACCTGCCGCATCCCGAGCTGCGGGCCGCGCCGGCCGGAAGGGGGCCGGACGCCCTCGACCCACTCGACCTGCCACAAGGGCGGTAACCGGCATCCCGGACGCCGCGACCTGCCGCGACACGGGCGGATCACCGCCTGGCCGGGGCGCACTGCCGGACGGGACGCCCACCTCGACCCGCTCGACTTGCCGCAAAGAGCGCTCGGCGACAGGCCGGACACCGCGACCTGCCGCAGGGCGAGTGGATCACCGCCCGTCGAGGGCCGAACAGGCGCGGGTGACGGTGACGCCGGAACGGACGGCGGGAAAACGCCGGACAGGCGTTACCCTGACAACATGCAGGCCGTCACCAGCGCGTACCTCGCCCGCCCCGGGCGTCCCGCTGTGGTGAGCCGTACGCTGGCCGAGTTGACCGGCCCCACGCGGGGCGTGGTCGAGCTGCCGGTACGCCTGATGTGGAGCAGCGAGCGCGCCTTCGACCTCGCCGACCCGGACGACCTGCTCTGGATGTACGAGAACGTACTGCGGGAGACCACCCGCGTGGACGACCTGCGGGCCCTGATCAACGGGCGGACGCTGCGCCGGGTGTGGCGCCGGCTGAACCTGCCCCGGGGCGTGCGCCTGGCGTGGGAGAGCCGGCACCGGGGCCTGCGTACCGCGTGAGCCACCTGCACGACTTCTACCGGGACGTGGCCCGGGTGGCGCTCACCGCCGCCGGCCCGCACCGGTTCGTGCTGGGCGGCGGCGTGGCCTGGGCGGCGCACGGCCTGGTCGTCCGTCCCACCGAGGACGTCGACCTCTTCGCCGACGTGGAGGGGGCCGCCGCCGCGGCGGCGGCCGGCGTGCGGGCGGCCCTGGAGCGGGCCGGCTACCGGGTCGTCGACGCGGACCCGGACGGCGACCTGGGTGACCTGTTCGACGGGTTCGACCGGGACATGCGGGACTTCGTGGTGAGCCGGGACG
Organism: Micromonospora sp. NPDC051924; assembly: GCF_055586005.1. NCBI lineage: Bacteria > Bacillati > Actinomycetota > Actinomycetes > Micromonosporales > Micromonosporaceae > Micromonospora > Micromonospora sp. NPDC051924. The sequence goes on along the minus strand of NZ_JBVJJA010000100.1, from coordinate 6,872 downwards.
GCCGGCAGATCCGGCTCAGCCTGGCCCGGCTCGACCGGTACCGCAGTCCGGTGGTGATGGACCTCGGCCCGGTGATGGACGTCCGCGACCTGATCGCCAACAAGACGGCCGCGCTGGTCAACCGGCGGGAGGTTCGCGACTACATCGACGTCTCCGCCGCGCTGGACCGGTACGAGGTGGCCGAGCTTCTGGAGCTGGCCCGGCAGGTGGACCCGGCGTTGGACGTGGAGGACGTCCGGGCGGCGGGCCGCTACCTGGACCGGGTGCCGGACCGCCGGTTCACCCGATACGGCCTGGACGCCGAGCAGATCGGCGAGGTCCGGCGCCGGATGGCCGCCTGGCCGCGCTGAGCCGGGAACACCGGCCCTGCCGCTCACTTCGTCAGCTTGCCGCCGGTGACCCGCTGGTGGGGTGAAACACCTCAGGGCAATGTGGCGAGAGTGACAGCTGGTCGTTATGGTGCGCAACGGCGCCCACGAGGCGCGTCCACCCCCATGGAAAGGCACCTCATGACCTCCTCCTCCGGCGCCACGCGCCGTCAGGTGCTGGCTGTCGCGGCCGCCGCCGCGACCGCTCCCCTGCTCGCCGGTGCTCCCGCCCGGGCCGCCGACGCCAAGGGCCCGAAGACCTGGGACCTGACCGTCCTGGGCACCTCGGACACCCACGGCAACGTCTACAACTGGGACTACTACAAGGACGCCGAGTACGACGACAGCAAGCACAACGACGTCGGCGTCGCGAAGCTGGCGACCCTGGTCAACCAGATCCGGGCCGAGCGCGGCGTCAAGCCGACGCTGGTGCTGGACGCCGGCGACACCATCCAGGGCACCCCGCTGGCCACCTACTACGCCAAGCAGGAGCCGATCACCGCGACCGGTGAGACGCACCCGATGGCCAACGCCATGAACGTCCTGAGGTACGACGCCGTCACGCTGGGCAACCACGAGTTCAACTACGGCCTGCCGCTGCTGGCCCAGTGGATCGGCCAGCTCGGCTTCCCGGCCCTGGCCGCGAACGCGATCAACGAGGCGACCGGCAAGCCGGCCTTCCTGCCGTACGTCATCAAGAAGGTGTCGCTCGGCGGCGACGACGCCCCGACCATCAACGTCGGCATCCTCGGCCTCACCAACCCGGGCGTGGCCATCTGGGACAAGGGCAACGTCGAGGGCAAGCTGGTCTTCGCCGACATGATCGCCACCGCCGCCAAGTGGGTGCCGATCATGCGCGAGCGCGGCGCCGATCTGGTCATCATCTCCGCCCACGGCGGCGACAGCGGCACCTCCAGCTACGGCCCGGAGCTGCCGAACGAGAACCCGGTCGCCCTCATCGCCCAACAGGTCCCGGGCATCGACGCGATCCTCTTCGGCCACGCCCACAACGAGGTGCCGCAGAAGTTCGTCACCAACACCCAGACCGGCGAGCAGGTGCTCACCTCCGAGCCGTCGAAGTGGGGCCAGCGCCTCACCCGGATGGACTTCACCGTGCAGAAGGTCAAGGGCCGCTGGACGGTGCTCAGCAAGTCCGCCACCATGCTGAACACCAACACGGTGGTCGAGGACGCGGCGGTGCTCGCGGCCGTCCGCGGCCAGCACACCAAGACGGTCGACTACGTCAACAAGGTGGTGGCCCAGTCCAGCGTGGAGCTGTCCGCCGCCGAGTCCCGGTACAAGGACACCCCGATCCTGGACTTCATCAACCACGTCCAGACCGAGGTGGTCACCAAGGCCCTGGCCGGCACCGCGTACGCGGGCCTGCCGGTGCTGTCGATCGCGGCGCCGTTCAGCCGCACCGCGGTCTTCCCGCAGGGTGACGTGCGGATCCGCGACGTCGCCGGCCTCTACGTGTACGACAACACCCTGGAGGCGGTCGTCATCACCGGCGCCGAGGTGAAGGCGTACCTGGAGTACTCGGCGAAGTACTTCGTGACGCTGCCGGTGGGCGCGACGGTCGACCCGAACACGATCAGCGACCCGACCGTGCCGGACTACAACTACGACGTGATCTCGGGCGTCGACTACGACATCGACATCTCGAAGCCGGTCGGCCAGCGGATCACCCGCCTGGTCATGCCGGGCACCGACACCCCGGTCGCCGCGGACGCCCAGTTCGTCATCGCGGTGAACAACTACCGGCGCAGCGGTGGCGGCAACTTCCCCGGCATCGTGAAGACCCAGGTCTACAACCAGCAGCAGGAGATCCGCCAGCTGCTGATCGACTGGGCGCAGGCCAAGGGCGTCATCGACCCGGCCGACTTCTTCGTGCCGAACTGGAAGCTGGTCCGCGAGGGCGTGCCGGTCTTCTGATCCGTACCACCTGCCGACGGGCCCCGGGTGCGCACCCGGGGGCCGTCGGCCGTTTCCGGGACCGGTCAGCCGGCCCCGTGCCGCAGATTCCACTCCGCGGGGTCGCCGGCTGGTTCCGGGCGGTCCCGGCGGGGGTCCGTCTCGGTCAACGCCACCCGGTCCTCGGGACGGACCGCGGGCGGCAGTTCGCCGAAGCGCACGTGCCGCAGGAACGCGTACTCCTCGTCGGTGAACGACTCGCGCGGCTCGCTCATGACCGCATTGTGCGCCCGGCCGTCCACGGTCGGCATCAACCGGCACGGCACGGGTATGCCGCCGCGACGAGTGTCGACGGGGAAGGGACGACCATGCGCGCGGTACGGATGACCGCTCCCGGGGTGCTCGAGCAGGTGGATGTGCCCACTCCGACGGCCGGCCCGGGCGAGGTGCTGCTGCGCGTCGGTGCGGTCGGCGCCTGCCACTCCGACCTGCACATCCTCGACGCGCCGCCCGGGCTCTTCCCCACTCCGATGACGCTCGGGCACGAGATCGCCGGCACCGTCGACGGCATCGGCCCGGGGGTGGATGGCTGGTCGCCCGGGGACCGGGCCGCGGTGTACGGGATCATCGGCTGCGGTCACTGCCGGGCCTGCCTGCGCGGACTGGAGAACCAGTGCCGGGTCGTCCCGGTCGGCGGCATCGGGCTGAGCCGGGACGGCGGCCTGGCCGAGCACGTGGTGGTGCCGGCGTCCCGGTTGCTGCACGTCGGCGACATGGACCTGAACCAAGCGGCCCCGCTGACCGACGCGGGGCTGACCCCGTACCACGCCGTCGAGCTGGCCCGGGAGAAGCTGCGCCCGGGCACGACCTGCGTGGTGATCGGGATCGGTGGGCTGGGGCACATGGCGGTGCAGATCCTGGTGGCCACCACCGCCGTACGGATCGTCGCGGTGGACACCAGCGTCGCGGCGCTGGACCTGGCCGGCCGGCTGGGCGCCCACGACGTGGTGCAGGCCGGCCCGGACACCGTCGACAAGCTCCGGGCGATCGTCGGGCCGCCGCCGGACGGGGCGGACGTGGTGCTCGACTTCGTCGGCGCGCAACCCACCCTGGACACCGCGCGGCAGGTGGTCGCCACCGGAGGCCGGCTGCTGCTGGTTGGGCTGGCCGGCGGCACGCTGCCGGTGCGGCCGGTCGCCGACGAGCCGCCGCCCCTGCCCTTGGAGACGAGCGTCCAGGTGCCGTTCTGGGGCACCCGGGCCGAACTCCAGGAGGTGATCGCGCTCGCCCGTGGCGGCCAGCTGCACGCCGACGTGCAGACCTTCCCGTTGGAGCAGGCGCCGGAGGCGTACGAGGCGCTGCGTCGGGGGGAGATCCACGGGCGGGCCGTGATCGTGCCCTGACCGCGCCGGTCAGGAGTGCGGGAGATTAGCGAGCGGTCGCGGCGACCTGTCCGGCCGCTTGGCCGCGCCGCGGCGGCAGCCGGTTCAGCAGGGCGAGCCCGGACCGGACCGGGCGTCGGGTGAGGGTCTCGGCGAAGCTCGCCTGCCCGAGGCAGAACCGCACGAACATCCGCCAGCCCGGTGGGGTGGCGAGCAGCGCGTGGAAGACGTCCGGCCGGCGTTCGAAGACCTCCAGGAGCCGGTGCCCGGCGCGCATCTCCGGCACCAGCACCCGGTCCACCTCCCGCGCGTACGCGGCAGGCTCGCCGGCGGCGACCGCCTCACCGGCGAGCCTGCCGGAGCGCAGCGCGTAGCTGATCCCCTCCCGGCTCCACGGCTCCAGCAGGCCCGCCGCGTCGCCCGCGACCAGCACCCGGTCGCGGCGCAGCGGCGAGTCGTCCGCCCGGCAACGGGTCAGGTGCCCGGAGTCGTGCTCCGGGGTCACCCCGGACAGGCCCAGCCGGGCCACGAAGTCGCGCAGGTAGGCGCGGGTCCGCTCGCCCTCGCCCCGGGTGGCGATGACGCCGACGGTGAGCCGGTCTCCCTTGGGAAAGACCCAGGCGTACGACCCGGGGACGGGTCCCCAGTCCAGCAGCAGCCGGCCGCGCCAGCGGTCCTGTTCGGCGGGCGGGACCGGCAGCTCCACCTCCAGACCCAGGTCGACCTGGCGGAAGGTCACGCCGACGTGCCGGGCGGTGATTCCGGAGGAGCCGTCGGCGCCGACCACGGTACGGGCGTGGATCACCTCGCCGTTGGCCAGCCGCAGGCGTACCTCGTCGGGGTCCTGCTCGACGGCGCGGACCGCGACGCCCTCGCGGACCTCGGCCCCGGCGGCGACCGCGGCCGCCCGCAGGCGGTCGTCGAACTCCTCCCGGCGGACCATGGCCAGGATCGGCCCGGAGTGCCGGCGGGTGAACTCGCGTCGCCCGTCCCGGGTGAACGTCACCCGGTCGACCCGGTCGTGGGCGGGCACCTCGATCCGGTCGGCGACCTCGGCCAGGGAGACCCCGATCAGGCCGCCGCCACAGGTCTTGTAGCGGGGGTGGGTGGCCCGCTCGACCACCAGCGTCCGGACGCCGGCACGGGCCGCGGCATGGGCGGCGGAGAGCCCGGCGGGCCCACCGCCGACGACGACGAGATCCCAGATGATCACCGGTGCAGCCTAGGGCACGGGCCGGCGGGAACCCCCGCCACGCGCCCGGCGGAAGACCCCCGATCGGGTGGGCATCATCGGACGGCCGAGGGGTAAGCGCCCGACGCAGACCGCCCACCGGTCGGGCGGTCCACGCCGAGGAGGGAAGCGATGGCGCAGGTACAGCTGTCTGAGGTCGAGGAACGGGTGTACCAGGCGGTGTCCGCGCTGGAGGTGCGGGGGCACGTCCCCTACCCCGACCTGATCGCTCAGGAATGCGGGCTGACCGAGGAGGAGCTGCGCGAGCCGCTGCACCTGCTCACCGAGCGGGGGCTGCTGCACCGGGAGGACTCCCCGATGTCGGGGCTGGACTTCGGTCCGCGGTGGTGCGCGCGCCAGATGGCCTGATCCTCACCGTTTGCCCCATCGAGGGCCGGGTAGCGATCGAGTATGCGTGATCGACGGTCGTCAGGGGGCACCATGAGCGCGGACCGGCCGTCGGCTCCGGCGGAGACCGCCGGGTACGACGGCCGCCGGCGTTGGCAGGCACTCGGCGTCGGCCTGGTCGCCGCGTTCATGACCCTGCTGGACGTCAGCATCGTCAACGTCGCGGTCCCCTCCATCGACCGGGCCATCCATGCGACCCCCAGCGACCTGCAGTGGGTGCTGTCCGGGTACGCCCTCACCTTCGGTCTGGTGCTGGTGCCCGCGGGACGGTTCGGCGACGCGCGGGGCCGGCGGAACGCGTTCGTGGTCGGGGTGACGCTGTTCACGCTGACCAGTGCCGTCGCCGGGCTGGCCCGCTCGCCGGAGTGGCTGATCGCCGCCCGGCTGGTGCAGGGCGCCGCGGCCGGGGTGGTCAACCCTCAGGTGAGCGGCATGATCCAGCAGCTGTTCCGGGGCGCCGAGCGGGGTCGTGCGTTCGGGCTGCTGGGCGCCACCATCGGCATCTCCACCGCGGTCGGCCCGCTGCTCGGCGGGCTGCTCATCCAACTCGGCGGCGAACAGCACGGCTGGCGGTGGGTCTTCTTCGTCAACATCCCGGTCGGCATCGTCGCCGTACTGCTGGGCTGGCGGCTCATGCCGGCCCGCCCTGCCGGCCAGCCGGACCGGCACCGGCTCGACCCGCTCGGGGTCCTGCTGCTCGGCGTCGGGGTGACCCTCGTGCTGCTGCCGCTGGTGCAGCGGGAGCAGTGGCACGGCCCGGCGAAATGGTGGCTCATCCCGGCCGGGCTGCTCTTCCTGCTGGGCTTCGGACTATGGGAGCGGCGCTACGCCCGCCACCAGCAGCCCCTGTTCGACCTGCGGCTGTTCGGGCTGCGTTCGTACACCCTGGGCACGCTGATCGGCCTGCTCTACTTCGCCGGCTTCACCGCGATCTTCTTCATCTTCACGCTCTACCTGCAGATCGGGCTGGGCTACAGCGCCCTGGTCGCCGGCCTGGCGATCACCCCGTTCGCGCTCGGCGCGGCGGCCGCCTCGGCGCTGGGCGGCCGGGTGGTCACCCGGTACGGCCGACCACTGGTCGCCATCGGGCTGCTCGTGGTCGCGATCGGACTGGTCGCGACGGACCTGGTGCTGCGCGGCTCACCGCACGACTCGGTGCCGCTGCGGACCGCGATTCCGCTGCTGATTGCCGGGATTGGCAGCGGGCTGGTCATCGCGCCGAACCAGACCCTCACCCTCTCCGAGGTGCCGGTGCCGCAGGCCGGCAGCGGGGCGGGCATGCTCCAGACCGGACAGCGGATCGGCTCCGCCGCCGGCATCGCGGCGGTCGGCGCACTGTTCTTCTCGACGCTTGCCAGTACCCGGGGAGACTGGGCCGCCGCGTTCCGGCACTCGCTGCTGCTGGCCACGGGGATCGTCGCGGTGGCGCTGGCCGCCGCGGTGGTCGACATCGTCGCCGGTCACCGCCGGTCCTGACCCGGATACGCCGCTGGCCGGCACCCCGTGGTGGGGGTGCCGGCCAGCGTGTTGTTCGGGTGTGGGTCAGTTGTTCCAGTGCTGGGCGACCAG
>NZ_JBVJJA010000099.1:0-8674 GCF_055586005.1 Micromonospora sp. NPDC051924 | reverse complement strand
TCGCTGCGCGTCCTACCCCAACCACACATCAGAAACTCCATTCCCCCAAACACCCCCCCCCCCCCCCCCCCCCCCCCCCCCCCCCCCCCCCCCCCCCCCCCCCCCCCCCCCCCCCCCCCCCCCCCCCCCCCCCCCCCCCGCGGCCGTACCTGCTGGCGCACAAGGACCAGATCGTCGACATCTCCTGCGACTCGGTGGCCGACGGCAGCCGGATCGACAGCCCCGAGCTGATGGCCCTCTACGGCCTCAGCATCCCGGAGCAGCGGGTCGGCGCCTGACCGGGCTCATCCTCTCTGGCATGGTTGCGCTTGCTTCGGCAAGGTGAGAACTTCGGCTACGTCGTTGGTGATGGCGATCGTGTGCTCACTGTGCGCTGTCCGGCAGCCTGTCGCGCTTCGGAGCGTCCAGCCATCGGCATCGGTGACGAGCTCGGCGGTGTCCGCCATGACCCATGGCTCCAATGCCAGCAGCAGCCCGGGGCGCAGCCGGTATCCGCGACCGGGCCGCCCCGTGTTTGACACGTGCGGGTCCTGATGCATCGTCGATCCGACGCCATGACCGCCGAACTCGGTGTTGATCGAATATCCCGCCGCGCTGAGGACCGAGCCGATGGCATGGGAGATGTCGCCGATGCGAGCCCCTGGTCCGGCCGCGGCTATCCCGGCGCTCAATGCGCGCTCGGTCGCGCTGATCATCGCAACGCTCTCCGGAGGGTTCGAGTCGCCCACGATGAAGCTGATGGCGGAGTCAGCGACAACTCCGCCTCTGGAGACGGCGAGGTCGAGCGTCAGCAGGTCGCCGTTGGCAAGCGGGTAGTCGTAGGGCAGTCCGTGGAGCACGGCGTCGTTGACTGAGGTGCAGATGTAGTGGCCGAACGGTCCGCGTCCGAAGGACGGCTCGTAGTCGACGTAGCAGGACTGCGCTCCGGCCTCGTTGATCATCGCTTGGGCCCAGAAATCGATGTCCAGGAGATTCGTGCCCACCTCGCAGCGACTCCTCAGCGTCTGCAGGATGTCGGCGACCAGGGCGCCCGCCTCCCTGGCTCGTGGCAGTTCGGTGGGGTTCAGGATCTCGATCATGCGACGCCTTACTCGGTCAGCCAATAAGTATCCCGGCCATATTATCCCGGTACTAGAATCGGAGCCATGGTCAGGTTGCCGCTCACTCCCGCAGAGGTCGAACGCGGACAGCGCCTCGGCGCCCTCCTGCGTCGAGCCAGGGGGGAGCGTTCGATGCTCGGCACCGCGCTGGACGCAGGTGTCTCGCCGGAGACTCTTCGGAAGATCGAGTCCGGTCGCGTGGCCACCCCTGCCTTCCCGACCATCGCTGCGATCGCCGACGTCCTCGGCCTTTCCCTCGATGCGGTGTGGTCGGAGATCAACCAGTCGGGCGGCGGGGTCGAATTCGCAAGATCAGGTCGCAACGAACGTGAGCGGTTGGCCTCCTAAGTCTCGATCCCGCAGCTTCGAGCCGCCGGACGGCGGCTCCAGACCGAGCCGGTCGGCCAGCCCCTCGGCCGCCGGCGCGAGACCGGGCGGTGGGGGTCGGCGGGTGACCATGAAGAGGGTGAACCGGCCCGGCACCGCCACGGGCGAGACCTGTTCGTCCGGCGCGGCGTAGGCGAGCGCTAGTCCACGCGGCAGGACGACCGGGCAGCGGAGCAGCCGGCCCATCCGTACCGCGGTCTCGGCGGTCGCGGCCGGCTTCGGCCGGGCACCGAGTGCGGAGAGCCGCCGGTGGAGAGCGTCGGCGGACGCGTCGTAGGTGTGCGCGACCACGTCGAGGCCGGCGAAGGGCCGGCGCCCGCCACCGAGTCGTACCGCCGCTGGGGTGAGCACGGCCAGTTGGTCGGTGGCGACCGGTACCGCGGTCACCGTGGCCGGTAGGCGCACCTGGTTGGCGATCGTGACGAAGGCGGCGTCCAGCGAACCCTCGCCGACCCAGCCGACCAGGCGGTCGCCGTGGTCGGTGATCTGGTGCAGCGTGACGTCGCCGAGCAGCTCCACCAGGGCGGGGAACAGCCACGCCGCCAGGCTCGCGAAGGTGCCGACGGTCAGTACCTCGCCGCGCGCCGCCGCCCGCGTACGGTCGAAGATCGCCTCCAGGTGGCCGAGTACGTGGGCCGCCTCCGCGGCCAGCGCGCGGCCGGCCGGGGTGGGCCGCGCCCCGGTGGTGTCGCGGTCGAAGAGCCGCTCGCCGATCCGCCGTTCCAGCGCCGCAAGCCGGTTGCTCGCCGCCGGCTGGCTGATCCGCAGCTCCCTGCCGGCCGCGCCGAGGGACCCGTGCCGGAAGAGCGCCTCGACGAGCCGGAGATCCTCGACCGAGGGTAGGGAGGTCATACGTGCAGGTTATGAGGCGCGGTGTCGATCCGCCAGCTACCGCCGAATCCGGCCCCACCAGAGGATCGTTCTGTGACCACCCGCCGCGACATCGCCGCCATGCTGACCGCCACCTTCGTGAGCTGGATGGGGCAGCGCACCACCGCCGTCGCGCTGCCCCTCGTGGCGCTCGCCGAGACCGGATCGGCGTGGACCACCGGACTGGTCGGCGGCGCCGTCGGGCTGCCCGTGCTGACCTCGGCCTGGTGGGCCCGGGGCCTGCGGCAGCGGCTGACCACGGGACGTGCCCTCGCCGGCGTGCTCGCGGTCCAGGTGCTCGGCCTGCTCGTCATCCCGGTCGGCGCGGCGGCCGGCACCGTCGGCCCGGTCCACCTGGCCGGCGCCGGGCTCGTCACCGGCTGCGCCACCGCCCTCAGCGGGCCGGGACAGCGCGCGTTGCTCGCCGACATCTGCGACACCGCCGGTCCCGGCGTCGCCCCGCGCATGCTGGCATGGCAGGACTTCGCCCACCGCAGCACCATGATCCTGGCACCGCCGCTGGCCGGCTGGGCGGTCACCGTCGGCGGCCCGTTCCTGCTGCTGTGGGCGGAGGCGGCGGGCGTCACGGTCGGCGCGGCGCTGCTGCTGACCGTACGCGGCACCGCCTCGCCCGGGAACGACGACGCGGCCGGCGCCCCCGCCCTGCGGCAGGTGCTGGCCCGGCATCCCGCGATCGTCCGCGCGGTGACCATGTCCGGCGTGGGCGGGGCCACCTGGTTCGCCTTCACGCTCGGCCTCGCCATCCTCGGAGCGGAGACCGGCCGGCCCGGGCTGCTCGTCTCGGCCGGCATGACCGGTTACGGCGCCGGGTCGCTCGCCGGCGCGCTGCTCGCGCCGGTGCTCGTGCCCCGGCTGCCGCCGCTGGGCACGATGGCGACCGGCTGGATCCTGCTCGGCGCGACCTTCGCCGTGCTGCCCGCCGGCACCGCCTCCTTCGTGACCACCGGGTGCCTGGCCGCCGCCGGCGGTCTCGCCATGCCCCTCGGGATCGGCGCCGTCAACCGGCTGATCAGCACGCGTACCGAGGGTGCGGAACGGCGCGCCGCCTTCGCCGCGGAGAGCCTGGCGCACGACGGCGCCGTCTCGGTCGGCCTGCTCGCCGGAGGAGCGGTGATCGGTCTGGTCGGCGCGGCGCCGACGCTGGTCGTCGCGGGTGCCGCCCAGATCGCCGTCGGGCTCCTCGCCGGCCCCTGGCTGATCCCGGTGCGGCACGGCGGCCCGGTCCGGGCGGTGCGCGGCACGGCCTCCGGCCCGCCCGGGCGGCCCACCCGGCGGAGCGACCGCGGGTCGGCCGGTGCCCGGCCCCTCGACCGGGCGGTCCACGAACCGGCGGCGCGGTGACGGAGACCGGCGAGACCCGAGCGGGCCGGCGGCGCCACCGGCCAGACCTACGACCGGCGCGACGAGGCGGCGATGTTTCGCCGGCCGCCGGCCGGTGCTGCGGTTGCTCGCAAGTTGGGCGGACGCGCAGCCGGTGACGGGAGCGCGGGCCTTGTCGGTGGCCCGCGCTCAGTTCGCCGCGAGGCCGAACAGGGTGGCCGCGTTGCCCCAGCAGACCGCCCGCAGCCAGTCGTCGCCGAGGTCGAGCCGCGCCAGCCCGGCCAGCTGCTCCGCGTACGGATACGGGATGTTCGGGAAGTCGCTGCCCAGCAGCACCTTGCCGGCCAGGCCCAGCTCCCGCAGCCGGGGCAACTCCGCCGCGGGGAAGGGCGTGGCGTGGTCGAAGAACGAGGTGAACACCATGGTGGTGTCCAACCGGACCCGCTCGTACGCCCCGGCCAGGTCGAGGAACGCGGCGTAGTCCGGGGCGCCCAGGTGCGCCACGATCGCGGCCAGCCGAGGATGCCGGGCGAGCAGCACGGCGAACGGCGCCGGCCCGGTGTGCGCGGTGCCCACCGGAGCGTGCCCGGCGTGCACCACCACCGGCACCCCGGCGTCGGCCAGCACCCCCCAGACGGCGTCCAGCGCCGGGTCGGTCGGTGGGAAGCCGCCCACCTGAAAATGGACCTTGAACACCCGCGCCCCGGCGTCGAGGGCGTCCGTCACGTAGCCGACCGCCCCGGGCTCCGGGAAGAAGGTGGCCGAGGCCAGGCAGCCAGGAGTACGCGCGGCGAAGTCCAACGTCCACCGGTTCAACGCCGGCGCCATCCCCGGCCGGTGCGGGTACGCCAGCGCGGTGAACGCCCGGACCCCGAGCCGGCGCAGGTGCGCCACCCGGGCCTCGTCGTCCCACCGGTACCGGATCGGCCACTCCCGGCCGACCAGCGGCCCCGCCGCGTCGAAGTACGCCCACACCTTCTGCAGCAGCCGGGGCGGCAGGAAGTGGGTGTGCACGTCGGCGAGCCCGGGCAGCCCGAGCCGCCGCCAGAACCCGGGCACCGCCGCGTCCTCGGCCGGCGCCCGGTCCCGCTCCGCGTCGCTCACATCTCGATGTTGAACCGGTGCAGCACCGACGGCGCGACCAGCCCCACCGCGGCGAGCACCGCGAGCACGGTCAGGGCCGCCCGCAGCACGATGGTCTCGGCCTTGCTCCCGGTGCGCAGGGCGATGCTGTTCGGCAGGCCGACCATCAGCCACATCCGCCGCTTGATCGGGATCGGCCAGAGGATCGGCACGCCGGCCCGGGTGATCATGTCGCCGAGGATGTGCACGAAACAGCCCACCCCGACGGCGGTGCCGATCAGCGGATAGCCCCGATCACCGGGAAGGTTGGCGAAGGTGAACCAGGCGGCGGCCGCCGAGGCCAGGGTGACGATCACCCAGCCGGCCCGCTCGGCCCACTCGTCGAAGAGGCCGCGCAGCGCGAGCCCGATCATGAAGAACAGGATGCTGACGACCGCCCACTTGCCGAAGTGGGCGCAGAGCGTCGTGGTACCCCAGCCGACCAGGAGGGTGAACGGGATGGTGTGGGTCAGCGTGCGGTGGCCGTTGTTGCGGCGCGGGTCCTTGCTGAGCTTCGTCGCGTAGTAGACGCCGAGAGAGATCTTCTCCATCACCTCGGCGATGAACAGGCTGAACACCCCGAAGGTGCGGGCCACGGTCGCCCCGCCCTGGTTGCGGGTCACCTTGCCGGACAGGTCGAGGTCGGGGAAGAGTGCCCCGCCCGCACAGACCGCGGTGCCCACCGCCAGCGCCAGCGGCGTCTGGTGGTAGTCGGCGAACTGGTCCAGTGCCCAGGAGCCGGTCAGCCACACCGCCGCGCCGGACAGCGCGTGGGACGGTCCCATCATGTCGACTCGCCCTTCCCCAGAGATCTTGATCGACAAAACTACGCCACTGTAGTCAAGCCTTCGGGTCGCGGGGCATCACCCGGACGGTCCACTGGGGAAGCGGTCGACAGCGCTCCGCCGGTCTCGGCCGGATCACCAGGAAGTATGTGGTTCCGTACCGGCGCGTCGGACATTTCTGTCGGCGATGAGACGACCCGGCGTCAGCCGGCCGAGCGGGTGGAGCGGGCCGGCCGGAAGCTCTGCCGGATCACGGACAGCTGCGCGGCGCCGGCCGCCCAGTCGGCGTCCGAGGTGGTCCAGCCGAGCGTCCAGCCGCCGGCGTCGCCGGGCAGCACCCGCAGGGCGTGCATGCGTTCGCCGTACGGGGCGGTCCAGCGGCACTCCCACTCGGCGCCGCCGCCGGTTGCGGTGAGCCGGACCTGCTCGTACGCGGGCAGCCGGCCGCTCCCGGTCAGGTCCCGCTCGGCCGCCCGCAACTGATCCACCGGCTTGGCGCCGTCCGGATACGGCTCGACGCCGAGGATCCGGCGGTTGACCGGGTCCTGGAAGCAGGTGGTGTCGCCGGAGCGCAAATAGCGCCAGTCGGCCGGCACGGCGATCCGGAAGCTGCCGGTGTCGCCGTACCAGACCCAGCCGGCCGGCAGGGTGGCGTCGCCGGCGGGCGGTGAGCCTGGGGCCACCGGTTCGCCGGCGATGTCGGGCCGCACGCAGGGGAACGGTGGGGGTGGGGGCCGGCCCCCAGGCCCGTCCGGCGGCGGCCCGGGACGCCCGGGCTGGTGCTCCCACGGCTCGCCGGCCGGCCCGTGCCGGTCCGCCGCCGCGTCGGGTCCGGGACCGTCGTGGTCGTCGGTGACCGCCAGGGCGGTGCCGACCCCGGCGGACACGGTCAGCACCAGCGCCCCCGCCGCGAGCGCCCAGCGCCGGGCCAGCGCACGCCGGCGCTGCCGCCGCGCGTGGCCGCCCTCGTCGCCGCCGGCTGTCCCGGCGGTGTCGCCGGACCTGACCGACCGGCCCGGCCCGGACCCGGACGGGGTGTCGAGGTCGGCCTCGGGAAGGGCCGGGCCGGCGGGGGCGGATTCGCCGTCCGGCAGCCCCAGCGTGGCGTCCCCGCCGCCCGGGGCCGGCGGGACGCCCAGGTGGGCCGCTCGGCTCCACGCCCGCGCGGCGGCGGCCGGCGGTACGACGTCCGGGAACCCGCCCTCGGGTGGTGGGACCGGGGACGTGCCGGTGCTGTCCCAGCTCGATCCGGCGGCAGGCAGGCCAGGCAGGGCGTCGGCGTCCGGTCCGGTGGCGGCGGCGACCGCGAGCAGCCGGGCGGCGTCGTCGTGGCGCAGCCGGTGGCGCGGGTCGCGGCGGAGCAGCCCGACCAGCACCGGTTCCAGCGGCCCGGCGTGCGGCGCCGGGTCCGGTGGCTGGCTGGCCAGCGCGGTCAGCGTGGCCATCGCGGTGCTGCGCGCGTACGGCGAGCGGCCCTCCACGGCGGCGTGCAGGGTGGCGCCCAGCGACCAGAGGTCCGCCTCGACGCTGGACACCCCCTCGGCGGCGCGTTCCGGAGCCACGTACTGCGGGGAGCCCAGGACCAGCCCGGGCCGGGTCATCATGCCGTCGCCGCCGTCGAAGACGGCCAGCCCGAAGTCGGTCAGCAGCACCCGGCCGTCGCGGGCCAGCAGCACGTTCGCGGGTTTGACGTCGCGGTGCAGCACCCCGGCGTCGTGCGCGGCGCGCAGCGCGGCCAGCACCGCCAGCCCGATGCCGGCCGCCCGCCGGGGTTCCAGCGGCCCGTCGCTGTCCACGATCTCCTGCAGCGACCGCGACGGGACGTACTCCATGACCAGCCACGGGTCGTCGTCGACCCGCACCACGTCGTAGACCCGGACCACGTTGGGGTGGCTGAGCCGGGCGGCCGTCCGCGCCTCGCGCAGGGTACGGCCGCGCAGCTCGTCCCGCTCGTGCGCTTCGAGCCAGCTGGGCGGCACCACCTGCTTCACCGCCACCTCGCGGTGCAGCACCTGGTCCCGGGCGCGCCAGACCCGGCCCATGCCGCCACGGCCGACGAGGTCGAGCAGGCGGTATCGGCCGGCGATCACTACCTGCTGCACACCTCTCCTCACCGCTGGTCGAGGTCCACAATAGCCAGCGGATCGGGCGTCACCTATCGCCCGTCAGGGCGGCGCGGCTCAGCTCGCGGCCCCGGTGAGCAGATTTCCGTCCGGGATGGCGATGGCGGATCGGCCACCGGCCGGCAGGGCGGCGGCCCGGCGGGCCTGGAAGGTGCCGTGCTCCCGGCGGGCCGCGGCGTAGCTGCCGGCGGTGCGGGCGGCGATGGTGGCCCAGCCGTACCGTTCGGTGACCATGCGGCGGGCCCGGCGCGCCACCCGGCGGGCGAAGACCTCGTCGCCGAGCAGCCGGTCGACCGCGCCGGCCAGGGCGTCCGGGTTGCTGTGCGGGAAGGTCACCCCGGTGACGCCCGGCTCGACGATCTCCGCCAACCCGCCGGTGCTGGCCACCGCGAGCGGCGCCCCGGCGGCGGCCGCCTCCAGCGCGATCATGCCGAACGGCTCGTAGAGGCTGGGGATCACGGTGGCGTCGGTGGCGCCGAGCACCGCGGGGAGCTGCTTGGAGTCCAGGAAGCCGGTGAACCGTACGGTCTCGCCGAGGTGCAGCCGCCGCGCCTGGTCGACCAGTTCCTCCTGGTACGGGCCGTCGCCGGCGATCACCACCCGCAGCCCGGGGTGCCGGTCCCGCAGGTACGGCACCGCGTGCACCAGGTGCTGCACGCCCTTCTCGTACACCAGCCGGCCGGCGTACCCGACCAGGGGGCCGGGCCCGGCGAACCGGGCCCGGGCGGCGGCGACCGCGCGGGGGCCGGCGTGCCAGGCCCGGTCGTCCACCCCGTTGGGCACCACCTCGATCCGCCCGGCCGGGACGTCGAACAGCCGCGCCACCTGGTCACGCATGTAGCCGGAGCAGGCGATCACCCGGCCGGACTCCGCGGCCAGCCAGTGCTCGACGCCGTGGATGGTCCGGTTCATCTCCTCCGGCAGCCAGCCCTGGTGCCGGCCCGCC
>NZ_JBVJJA010000098.1:0-8769 GCF_055586005.1 Micromonospora sp. NPDC051924 | reverse complement strand
TGAAGCCCCCCCCTCCGCCCCCCTCCCCCCCCCCCCCTCCCCCCCCCCCCCCCCCCCCCCCCCCCCCCCCCCCCCCCCCCCCCCCCCCCCCCCCCCCCCCCCCCCCCGCCCAGCGTGGCCGCCACGGCCAACGCCAGGCCCCCGATCAGGGGGCCTCGTGATGGTCTCCTCACCCGTTACCCTCCGGTCAACTCTGGTGACAGGACGGGTGAAGGCTAGGAACAACTGATACACGCGCGGCTATCTCTCAGCTACTTCCCAGCTCGGCCGGGCGGTGCGGGGGTCAGCCGGTGAGGTCGAGCGACTTCACCACGACGAGGGCGAGCAGCAGCACCGCGAGCCCGACCAGCACCGCCACCTGCACCACCGTGCGCCGCCTGGCCGGGGCGTACGCCAGGCCAACGGCGGCGGCGCCGCCGACCAGCAGACCACCCAGGTGCCCCTCCCAGGAGGTCCAGCCGGCGGAGAACACCATCCAGATCAGGAACGGGATGATCAGCCGGTTGGGGTCGATCGGGTGGTGGTGCAGCCGTCGGGTGAGGACGAAGTAGCAGCCGGCCAGCCCGTACACCGCGCCGGAGGCGCCGATGGCCGGCTGGTACGGGTCGACGAGGAAGCCCAGGACCGTCCCGCCGACGGCGGAGAGCAGATAGACCGCGAGGAAGCGCGCCCCGCCGAGGCGCTCCTCGACGACCCGGCCGAGCACCCAGAGCCAGTAGAGGTTGAAGACGATGTGCAGGATGCCGAGGACGCCCTGGGTGGGCATCGAATGCAGGAAGGCCGGCGTGATCAGCCGGTACCACTCGCCGTGCGCGATCCCGATCGGCTGCAGCCCGTCGTAGGGGCCGCCGTCGTCGACGTACCGCTGGCCGGCGTCGTCGACCAACCCGGCGCCGAGGCTGTCGAACTGGTCGATGAGCGCTGGCCGGGCGAGTTCGGCCAGGTAGGCCAGCACGGTGAGGGCGATCAGCACGTAGGTCACCACCGGCCGCCCGGTCACCCGGCCGCCGAACACCGTCCGCGCCTGGCGGACCGTGCGGTTGTCCTCGCGTACGCAGTCCGGGCAGCGGTGCCCCACCGGGGCCTCCCGCATGCAGTCCGGGCAGATGGGGCGGTCGCAGCGGGCGCAACGCAGCAGCGTCTCCCGCTTGGGGTGCCGGTAGCAGGTGGTGGCGGCGGCCTCCTCGCCGGAAGGCTGGCCGGTGCTGACGGTGTCCATGGGCAGGCGGCCCCCAGGTCGGTCGTGGGCTGATGGGCCAGAAGCGCCCCCGGCCGCAGGACGGCCGGGGGCTCTCTGGTGGACGGTCAGCGTAGCCGTCCGCGGATCGGGTCAGTAACGGCTGAGATTCTGCACCGGGCACATCACGATGCGCGGGTTGGCCTCGGGCTTGAGCCAGGTGAGCACGCTGACCAGGTTGCCGTGCGACAGGCTCACGCAGCCGGCGGTGGGGCCGGACGGGGTGCTGCTGAACTCGTGCAGGAAGATGCCGCTGCCCGCGCCCGGCACCGGCTTGGCCACGTTCGGCGACATGTTGTAGGTGATCACGGCGAAGTGCGTGTAGGCGGGGGTCTCCTTCCACAGCGCCTCGCTGTAGCCGCCGGGATTGGTGCTGGTGTGCTGGAAGGTGTTGTAGGCGGACGAATCCGGGTTCTCGTTCCACCAGTCGTTGGTGACGATCTGGTGGTAGGGGTAGCGGACGCCCGGGTTCGCCGCGATGCCGTACATGGTCGGGCCGATGGAGTAGACGCCGGTCGGCGTGGTCGGGACGCCTTCGACGTGGTTGTCGCTGAAGAACTGGGAACCGATCCGGGCGGGCAGCGCCACGGAGGCCGGGGTCCAGCGACCGCGGACCTTCGCGTAGGTCTCCAGGGTGGCGTAACTGGTGCTGTAACTGGCCGCAGTCACGATGATGACCTGCTGGGTGCTCGGCGGCAGGGTCTTCAGGTTGGCGGCCTTGTTGCTAGCAGACGGGAACCAGCCAGGCTTCGTGTACGCCCCGCTGACGGTGCCGGTGGTGGCCGTGGCGTCCCGGGTCGTGGCCGCCGCGGGCGTCGCACCGGAGGCGATGACGGGAGCCGCGACGCCGGCCGCCGCACCGAGAATCAGAGATCTCCGCTTCATTCGGAAGATCCTCGCACCTCGCGCGTTTCCCCACTGTCCCCTAAGGGATGAATTTTCGCGGTATTTGGCGAGAGCGAGCCGAGCTGGGCATGAGGGCCGGGAACGCCGGACGGGTCAGGACCGGGTCCGCAACTCCCCGATCCTGACCCCCAGCCGTCCGGTGTGGTAGCGGTAATTCGCCGTTGCGAGCGCGGCGGGCGTGGCACGCCGCCCACGCCGGGCTCAACACGGCGAGCCGGCCCGCCTGCACTCAGCTCCACGGTGCCCAACTACCGGACTTCGGCGCGTCCCCGACTCACCCCGAAGAGCCGTGAACGCCGGCCCAGGTTAGGCAGCTTTCCGCGGGCCCAACAAGCCTTTGCGGGACCGGCAGAATGTGATTGATACCAACGTTGAAAACCGGCATGTCGGCGTAACAGGGTCAGTGGATCTGACGCTGTTTGTCGTCGAGGCGATCAGTCGGCCCGGCCTCCGGTCGGGCCGGTCGCAGGCTACCCGCGGCGGCCGCCGAGCAGGCGGTGACCGGCCAGGGATGCCGCACCTCGGCCAGCGCCGCGTGGTCCCGCCAGCCGAAGAGCCGCTCCCCCGGCAGGTGCACCGCCACCCCGGCGATCACCCGGCGGACCAGCCAGGCGTACGCGAGCGCGACCGGCAGGCACCACCAGAGCAGCCCACCCAGGGTGTGGGTCCGCTGGTCGAGCGCCCAGGCGGTGCCGTTGAACAGGTAGCCGACGTCCGGCGCCACCGCCCCGGTGGCCAGGGCCACCCCGTCGAACCAGCCGGGCCGCCACAGCTTCAGCGGCAGCACCGGCGCCAGGTGCGAGGGGAAGGTCAGCGGCACGTTCCGGACCCTACCGGCCGGCTCAGAAGTGCCGGGCCAGGTCGGGGAAGGCGGCCAGCCGGATCACCCCCGGGTCACTCGGGTCGAGTTCGTCGTCCTCCAGCACCCAGGTGTTCTCGTTCGGGATGAAGACCGCGTTCATGCCGGCGGCCCGGGCGGGCAGGATGTCCGAGCGCGGGGAGTTGCCGATCATCCAGGCGGCGGCCGGCTCGAAGGCGTGCTCGCGGGCCAGCCAGCGGTAGGTGCCGGCGTCCTTCTCCCGCACGATGTGCGCGGCGCCGAAGTGGTGCAGCAGCCCGCAGGCGTCGAGTTTGCGCTGCTGCTCCTCCTGGTCGCCCTTGGTGAGCAGCAGCAGCCGGTGCCGGGTGGCCAGGTCGTCCAGGGTGTCCGCGACACCGGGCATCAGCTCCACCTGGTGGCCGGTCAGCGCCGCCGCCAACTCGTCGATCTCGGCGCGCTCCCGCACGGTGGCCGGGCGCTCCCGCAGCTTCTCCAGGCACTCGCCGAGGCTGCGCAGGAAGACCTTGCTGCCGTAGCCGTGCGCCACCGCGTTGGCCCGCTCGATGTCGTCCAGGACCGCCCGGATCTCGGTCCGGTCCAGCGTCGGGTGGTCCAGCCAGGCGAGGAAGTCGTCGATCACCCGCTCGAAGAGCACGTTGTTCTCCCAGAGCGTGTCGTCGGCGTCGAAGACGAGCACCGCCGCCTCCCGGCGCTGTGGCATGGCGTACCCCTCCCGTGGTGGTGGACCGGGGCACGCTACCGCGCCCGGCCGGCACCCGACACCCGGGTTTCCGGGCCGGTCAGCGGCGCAGGGTGAGGATCAGGTCGGCGACCAGGGCGGTCCAGCCGGTCTGGTGCCAGGCGCCCAGCCCGGCTCCGTTGTCGCCGTGGAAGTACTCGGGGAAGCAGAGCAGGTCGCGCCAGTCCGGGTGGGTCTGGAACAGCTGGGCCGCCCCGTAGATCGGCCGTCGACCCCAGCCGTCCCGGGTGAACAGCGCGATCAGCCGGGCGGACAGGTCGTCGGCGATCTCGTCCAGCGTCTTCTTCACCCCGGAGCGGGTCGGGTACTCCACCTGCAGGTCGTCACCGAAGAAGGCGGCGTAGTCACGCAGCGCGCTGATCAGCAGGAAGTTGGTCGGCATCCAGATCGGGCCACGCCAGTTGGAGTTGCCGCCGAACAGGCCGCTGGTCGACTCGGCCGGCTCGTACCCGACGCTGAACTCCTGCCCGCCGAGGGTCACCGTGAACGGCTTGTCCAGGTGGGCGCGGGAGAGGGTGCGCAGGCCGTACTCGGAGAGGAACTCGTCGGTGTCCAGCATCCGGGCGAGCAGCCGGACCACCTGCTCCGGGCCGACCATGGACAGCAGCCGCTGCTGCCGGCCGTCCGGGCCGAGCCGCCGGGCGCCGATCACGTCGGCGTACTCGGGGCGGTTGGTGAGGAACCAGCGCAGCCGGGCGCCCAGCTCGGGCAGCCGGCGCAGGGTACGCGCGGTCAGCCGGGTGACCGCCGCGAGCGGCAGCAGCCCGACCACCGAGCGGACCTTCAGCGGCACCTGGGTGCCGTCGGCCAGCCGCAGCACGTCGTAGAAGAAGGCGTCCTCGGCGTCCCAGAGCCCCTGGTCGTACGCGGCGGCGGCGATGTACGCGAAGTGCTCGAAGAACTTGGTGGCGGTGTCCACGTACGCCCGGTCGTGCTCGGCCAGCACGATCGCCATGTCGAGCAGGTTGAGCGCGTACATGGCCATCCAGCCGGTGCCGTCGGACTGCTCCAGCACCCCGGCCACCGGCAGGGCGGCCGAACGGTCGAACGGGCCGACGTTGTCCAGCCCGAGGAAGCCGCCCTCGAAGACGTTGTTGCCGCCGGTGTCCTTGCGGTTCACCCACCAGGTGAAGTTGAGCAGCAGCTTGTGCATCACCCGGGCGAGGAACTCGTGGTCCCGGGAGCCGTCGATCTCGAAGACCTTCAGCGCCGCCCAGGCGTGCACCGGCGGGTTGACGTCGCCGAACGCCCACTCGTAGGCGGGGATCTGCCCGTTGGGGTGCAGGTACCACTCGCGCAGCAGGAGCAGCACCTGCTCCTTGGCGAAGCCGGGGTCGACCCGGGCGATGGTGACGCAGTGGAAGGCCAGGTCCCAGGCCGCGTACCAGGGGTACTCCCACGGGTCGGGCATGGAGATCACGTCGAAGCTGGTCATGTGCCACCAGTGGCTGTTGCGCCCGTGCCGGCGCCCGGCCGGCGGCGGCGCCGAGCGCGGGTCGCCCTCCAGCCACCGCTGCACGTCGAAGTGGTAGAACTGCTTGCCCCACATCAGCCCGGCGATGGCCTGCCGGGCGACCAGGGCCTCATCGGCGGTGGCGGCGGCCGGGATGACGCCGGCGAAGAAGCGGTTCGCCTCGGCGCGCCGGGCCCAGTGCACGGCGTCGAAGTCGTCGCCGAGGTCGGCCGGGGGCGGTGGGACACTCGCCGGCGGCGGGGCGGTGCGGGTCAGCCGCAGCCGGATCTGCCGCTGGCCGCCGGCCGGCACGTCCAGCACGTAGTGCAGCGCGCCCTTGGTCCCCTCCCGGTCCGGGTTGACCGTGTCCGCGCCGTTCACCACATGGTCGTTGATGCCGTCCTTCGGGTACGCCGACCGCCCCGGCAGCCCCCAGAGCCGCTCCGCGTTGGTGTCGTTGTCGCACAGCAGCGCGGCGGGCTCACCATCCCCCTCCAGCAGCAGCTGGCCCAACACCCAGTGCTCGCCAACCAGCCGGGACCCCGCGCCGACCAGCTTCGGCACCCGGTCGCCGCCGGGCAGCCCCCACGCCCAGGTGTTGCGGAACCAGAGGGTGGGCAGCACGTGCAGGGTCTCGTCCCGGTCCCCGCGGTTGGCCACCGTGATCAGGATGCACAGGTCCGTCGGCGACGCCTTCGCGTAGTCGACGGTCACCGCCCAGTACCGGTCATCGTCGAAGATCCCGGTGTCGACCAGCTCGTACTCGGTGTCGTCCCGGCCGCGCAGCGCGTTGACCGCGACCAGCTCATCGTACGGGAAGGCGGCCTGCGGGTAGTGGTAGCGCCAGCGCATCCACGAGTGGGTGGGGGTGGAGTCCAGGTACCACCAGTAGTCCTTGGCGTCCTCCCCGTGGTTGCCGCCGTCGCCGCCGAGGCCGAACATCCGCTCCTTGAGGATGGGGTCGCGCCCGTTCCACAGGGCGAGGGCGAAGCAGAACGTCTGCCGGTCGTCGCAGACGCCCGCCATGCCGTCCTCGTTCCACCGGTAGGCTCGGGACCGCGCGTGATCGTGGGGAAAGTAGTCCCACGCCGTGCCGTGTTCGCTGTAGTCCTCCCGTACCGTCCCCCACGCCCGCTCGGACAGATAGGGACCCCATGCGCGCCAGTCCTGCTCCCCGGCGTCGGCCTGGGCGAGCCGGTGCCGCTCGGGGTCGGGGGTCGCGGAGGTCGGGCGGTCTGTGATCACCTGCACATCTTCGACGCCGCCGGGATACTGCACCACAGCGGCCATTGTCGTCGTGAGGCGTCACACCTCGCCGGTGGTGGAGGAAAGTTGATCGAGATTTGCTTCGGCCCGCAGGTCTGCGGCGACCTCGCCGCGGCCGCGACCAGGGAGTGGCTGATCACCGACGGCCGGGGCGGCTACGCCATGGGCACGGTCGCCGGGCTGCGCACCCGGCGCTACCACGGGCTGCTGGTAGCGGCCGGGGAGACCCCGGCGTCCCGCCGGGTGGGACTGGTCAGCCTCGACCCGGCGGTGACCCTGCCGTCCGGGCGGCAGGTCCGGCTGGGCGCCCACGAGTGGTCCTCCGGGGTGGTCGACCCGCGCGGCTTCGAGCTGCTGGAACGCTTCGACCTGACCGACGGCGTGCCCCGCTGGCGGTGGCGGATCGGCGACGTGGTGATCGAGCGGGAGATCGCCATGGCCTACGGCCGGACCTGCGTGGCGGTGGTGCACCGGCTGGTCTCCGGCGGCCCGGTCCGGCTGGACCTGGCGGCGGCCTGCACCTGGCGGGACGCGCACGGCGAGCGCCGCGCCGACGGGCCGACCCCCCGGCTGGAACCGGTGGCCGGCGGGGCGGTGGTCGAGGGCGCGTTCCGGCTGGCCGGGCCGGACTGGACCCCCGAGGGGCGGTGGTGGCTCGGCGTGCGCCACCGGGAGGAGGCGGCGCGCGGCCTCAACCCCGACGAGGACCTCTGGTACGCGGGGCGATTCTCCGGCGCGCTGGACGAGCCGGGCGCCACGGTGTCGGTGCTGGCCTGGGCGGACGACCTGGCCGAGGAACCGCCGGCGGCGACCGCGCTGGTCGAGGCGGCCCGGCGGCGCAACCGGTCGGTGGTGGCCGCGGCCAAGCCGGACGACGCGGTGGAGGCGACGCTGGCCCTGGCCGCCGACGCGTTCGTGGTGCGCACCGGCACCGGGCCGGACGTGGTGGCCGGCTACCCGTGGTTCGGCGCCTGGTCCCGGGACACCATGACCTCCTACGAGGGGCTCTTCCTCTGCACCAACCGCGCCGAGGAGGGCCGGGAGCTGCTGCGGGCGTACGGGGCGACGCTGTCCGAGGGGATGCTGGCGAACACCGCCGACACCGGCCGGGTGGAGTACAACACGGTCGACGCGACGCTGTGGTTCCTGCACGCGGTGAGCCGGCACGTCACCGTCACCGGCGACACCGACCTCGGCGACGAGCTGCTGCCCGCGCTGCACGCCGTGGTGCGGGCGCACGTCGCCGGCACCCGCTACGGCATCGGCGTCGACCCGGCCGACGGGCTGCTCACCCAGGGTGGCCCGCCCGACGTCGCGCTCACCTGGATGGACGCCCGGGTCTACGGGGTGCCGGTGACCCCGCGCACCGGCAAGCCGGTGGAGGTGAACGCGCTCTGGGTCAACGGGCTGGCCGGGCTCGCCGAGCTGACCGAGCTGGCCGGCCAGGACGCCACCGCGCTGCGGGGACTGCACACGAAGGCGGCCACCTCGTTCCGGGCGCGCTTCCCCGCCCCGACCGGCTGGCTGCACGACGTGGTGGACGCGCCGGCGCCGGCGTACCCGCTCGGTGGGGCCCCGCACCACGACGACGACCTGCTCCGCCCCAACCAGCTGCTCGCCTGGTCCCTGCCGTACGCCCCGCTGGAGCCGGACGAGGCGACCCTGCGCCGGGTGACCGAGGGGCTGTTCACGCCGCTCGGGCCGCGCAGCCTCGCCCCCGACTCCCCCGGCTTCGTCGGCCGGCACCGGGGCGGGCCGGCCGAGCGGGATTCCGGCTACCACCAGGGCACCGTCTGGCCGTGGCTGATCGGGCCGTTCGTCGACGCGTACCGCCGGGCCGGGCTGCCGGTCGACGACCTGCTGGTCGGCTTGGAGGGGCACCTGACCGAGTTCGGCCTCGGCTCGGTGAGCGAGACCGCCGACGGGCTCCCCCCGCACACCGCCACCGGCTGCCCGTTCCAGGCGTGGTCGGTCGCCGAACTGCTGCGCGTGCGCCGGGCTGGCCGGTAGCGCGTTACAGACCGGCAACCAGCGCGTCTCCGCTGGTTATCGACCGCTGGGCAGGATGGGCAGCGACCCCACGACGCACCCGGCGCGGTGCGCCGCGCGGTGTGCGAGACACAACTCTAAGGGGGCCGCGTGTCAGCTGACGCAGACGTGATCGACATCCAGCCCGCCCGGCACCAGCGGGTGCTGATCCTGTCCTGGGAGTACCCGCCGGTGCTCGTCGGCGGCCTCGGCCGCCACGTGCACGCCCTCTCCGTCGCCCTGGCCGCCGCCGGCCACGAGGTCACCGTCGTCACCCGCCACGCCGAGGGCGCACCACT
>NZ_JBVJJA010000097.1:0-9418 GCF_055586005.1 Micromonospora sp. NPDC051924 | reverse complement strand
GCACCGGCAGCCCTAGCCGCCGGCCAGGTTGTGCAGGTCCAGCCGGCCGCGGGCGAAGGCGTCCACCCGGCCCCACCGGCCCGGGATGTCCAGCACCTCGATCCGGCCCATGCCCACCGGCAGGCGCGGATCGACCGCCAGGTGTCCCTCGTGCGGCTCCAGCCCCAGCATGGTGCGGATCAGCAGCAGCGGGGTCCCCGTGGACCAGGCCTGCGGGCTGCACGCCGTCGGGTACTCCACCGGGAACTTGGTGAGCTCCCGCCGGTAGCCGCCGAACGCCTCCGGCAGCCGGCCGTCGAAGTACATCGCCGCGTCCAGGATGCCGTTGGCGATGGTGGCGGCCTCCTCGGCGAAGCCGTACCGGCGCAGGCCCCAGGCGATGAAGGAGTTGTCGAACGGCCAGATCGTGCCGTTGTGGTAGCCGATCGGGTTGTAGCGGACCTCGCCCTCGGCCAGGGTGCGCACCCCCCAGCCGGACCAGAGCCGGGGCCCGACCAGGTGCCCGGCGATCTTCGCCGCCCGCTCGTCGTCGACGATGCCGCTCCACAGCAGGTGTCCCATGTTGGAGCTGAGCACGTCGCACCGCCGCCCGTCGGGATCCAGGGCGAGGGCGTAGAACTCGCCCTCCTCCACCCACCAGTCCCGGTTGAACCGCTCCTTCAGCGCCGCGGCCTCCCGCTCCAACTGGTCGGCGTACGCCGGGTCGCCCCAGAACTCCCGGGCCAGGCGGGCGGCCCGCATCTTCGCGTCGTACGCGTACCCCTGCACCTCACAGGTGGCCCGGGGGAACGGCGGCAGGGAGCCGTCGGAGTACGAGATGGAGTCCCAGGAGTCCTTCCAGCACTGGTTCTCCAGGCCGTTCTCGGTGTTGCGGCGCTCGTACCAGATGTAGCCGTTGCCCACCAGGTCGGCGTAGTCGTCGACCCAGTGCAGCGCCGCCCGGCACTCCCGTTCCAGCTCCTTGACCAGCGCGGCGTCCCCGGTCCATTTCTCGTACTCGTCGAGCAGCACCACGAACAGCGGCGTGGCGTCCACCGAGCCGTAGTACGGCGAGTGCGGCTGCTCCTCGAAGGCGGCCGTCTCGCCGTACCGCATCTCGTGCAGGATGCGGCCCGGGTCCTCGTCGCGGAAGTCGTCGAACCGGGTGCCCTGCAACGCGCCGAGGATCCGCAGCGTGGTCTTGGACATGTCCGGCGCGAACGGCAGCACCTGGAGGCAGGTGAAGATGCTGTCCCGGCCGAACATGGTCATGAACCAGGGCAGGCCGGCGGCCGGCAGCGTCTGCCCGCCGAGGGACAGCGGCGAGAACCGCAGCGCCGCCAGGTCGACCAGGCTGCGCCGGTACGTCGAGGACACCCGGCCGTGCTCGCTGTTCACCTTCGGCGCCTTGGCGATCCACTCCTCCAGGTCGTGCTGGAGGGCCAGCCGCTCGGTCCCGTGCGCGCGCAGTCCCATCCGCAGGTCCCGACCGCCCGGGCCGACCGCGAAGGTCTGCACGTCGATGGCGGTGTCCCACTGCTCGTTGGGTTCCAGGTGGATGGTGAAGGCGAAGCCCTCGCGGTCGTACCGGGCCGGCCGGGAAGAGGTGATCACCGTCTCCCGCCGGAAGTTCCCGCGCCGGTAGCCGAGCCGCAGCCGGTCCGCCTCGGCCTCGCTGTAGATCTCGCCCTTCTTGTTCAGGATCTCGTCCTTGACCTGGAAGAGGTCGGCGAAGTCGGAGGCCGCCGCCATCCGCACCTCCAGGTCCACCGCCTTCTCGTCGTGGTTGAGGATGGTCAGGCTCTCCCGGAAGCTGCCGCCCACCGCGCGCTCCCGGATGATCGACAACTTGGCGTCGACGTAGTGCGTGGCCATGCCGGGGACGAGGAAGAACCGCGCCTCGTAGTACTGGAGGTCGTCGTAGGAGAGGGCGTTTAGTCGCTCGCCGTTGACGGTCAGCACCCAGCGGGACAGGAACCGGGTGTCGATGGAGAACAGCCCGGTCGGCTCGGTCGGGGTGGCCTCGATGTCCCCGGTGTCCTCGGAGACCACGAAGGTGTTGCCGTCGAGGATCCGGACGGTGTTGGTGTCAGCCATCAGAATCCCTCCCTCCCGAACGCGTGATGCGGCCCCTGGGAATCCGGTGGGCCGGGGAAGAGCCGTTCGACCTGGAGCACCAGCCGCAGGTCGCCCGACACGGTCATGTCGCCCCGCAGGAGGGCCGCGATGGCGTTCTCCTGGCCGGCGACCAGCTCACCGAAGAGCCGGGGACCGGTCCCCACCACCGTGTCGGCCTCCCGGTCCTCCTGCCGGACCTGGAGCTTGCCCCGGTCGATCTGCAGCAGCCAGTGCGTCGTGTGGGCCCCCTCGTGCAGGTCGAAACGCAGGGTTCCGGCGGTCTTCGCCAACAGGGGCTCGAACCCCCGCCGGTCGAGGTCCTCGAAGAACCTTGTGGTCGCGTCCACCATCGGTTCCACTCCTCCCGCCATCCGCGGCGTGCGGCGTCCGAGGAGGGGTCCCCGCCGGGTACGCGGTCAACCTCGCCCAGTTCGGGTGAGTCGGGCATCGGCGGGCCGGCCCGGGCGTACGCGAACGCCGACCCCCGAACCGGAGGTCGGCGTCACCGCGGCGGACAGCTCAGTTGTTGGGTTCGTCGGCGCTGATGTCGGCGAGCACCGACTGGGGTTCCCGCTCGACGGCGAGGTCGCCCATGGAGACCAGCCCCACCAGCCGGCCGTCGTCGATCACCGGCAGCCGCCGGACGGCGTACGTCCGCATCAGGTCGGCGGCGGCGACCGCGTCGTCGTACTGGCTCACCGTCACCACGTTCTTGCTGGTGATCTGGTTGAGCCGGGTGGTGCTCGGGTCCATGTTCTCGGCGACGCCGCGGACCGTGATGTCCCGGTCCGTGACAATGCCGACCACGTTGTCGCCGTCGGTCACCACCACGTCGCCGATGGCGCTGTCGCGCATCTCCTGCGCCGCGGCGGTGAGGGTGTCGCTGCCGTCCATCGTCACCAACCGGGTCGTCATGAACTCTCCGACCGTTGTCATGGTGCTCCCCTCTCGGTTCCGGCACCGCGGTCTACCCGCCGCCCCGGCCGGGGTAACCGGCGCGGACGCCCGGCCGATGGCGCAGCCGTCAGCCGCGCGGGGGCATCCCGTAGACCCGCTCGACGTGCAGCCGGAGCACGAGGCGGCGCTCGGCGACCATGGCCCGCCGGAAGTCGTCCCAGTCCGGATGTTCGCCCTGCACCGCGCGGTAGAGCCCGACGAGTTCCTCGACGGTCGGATCGTCCGGCCGCTCGGCCACCGGGGTCAGCTCCGCCCGCGCCTCCGCCACCGCGTACGCCCAACCGTCCTCGCTGCTGACGTGGAAGCTGCTCCGGGGATCCCGGCGCAGGTTGGCGGTCTTGGCCCGTCCGTCGGTGACCGAGACGCGAATCAGTCCCGGCTCGCGGTCGAAGGAGTAGATCACATTGGACAGCTGCGGACGGCCGTCCCGCTTGATGGTGGCGAGGATCCCGAGCCGGCGGCTCGCGATGAGATCGGTCAGGGCCTGCTGGGTCTGCTCGTCCGCCATGGCGGCCTCCCGCGTCGAGACGTCGTGGTCGCCACCCATCCCACCGCACCCACGTCCCCGCCGCCCGGCGCCTCGCCGGCCTTGCCCGTCCGGTGCCGGCACATGACTCGGGTGCCGGCACCGGAATCGGCGCGGCCGGACGGGATCAGCGGCGCTCGGCGGCGACCAGTTCGGCCAGTTGCACGGCGTTGAGCGCGGCGCCCTTGCGCAGGTTGTCGTTCGAGCAGAACAGGGCCAGGCCGTGCTCGACGGTCTCGTCGGCGCGGATCCGCCCGACGTACGTCGGGTCCTGGCCGGCCGCCTGGAGCGGGGTCGGCACGTCCGACAGCGCCACGCCGGGCGCGCCGTCCAGCAGCTCGTGCGCCCGGGCCGGGCTGATCGGCCGGGCGAAGCGGGCGTTGATCTGGAGCGAGTGGCCCGTGAAGACGGGCACCCGTACGCAGGTGCCGGAGACCTTCAGCCCGGGGATCTCCAGGATCTTGCGGCTCTCGTTGCGCAGCTTCTGCTCCTCGTCGGTCTCGAAGGAGCCGTCGTCGACGATCGAGCCGGCGAGCGGAAGCACGTTGAACGCGATCGGTCGGGCGAACGAGCGGGGCGCGGGGAACTCCACGGCCGACCCGTCGAAGGTGAGCCCGCTGGCGTGCTCCGCCACCTTGCGCACCTGCTCGTCCAGCTCGGCCACGCCGGCCAGCCCGGCGCCGGAGACCGCCTGGTACGTCGAGACCACCAGGCTGACCAGCTCGGCCTCCTGGTGCAGCGGCCGCAGCACCGGCATGGCGGCCATGGTGGTGCAGTTGGGGTTGGCCACGATGCCCCTCGGCCGGTCGGCGATGGCGTGCGGGTTGACCTCGGCGACCACCAGCGGCACCTGCGGGTCCATCCGGAACGCGGAGGAGTTGTCGATGACCACCGCGCCGGCCTCGGCGACCCGGGGGGCCAGCTCCTTGGCGGTGCCCTTGCCCGCCGAGAAGAGCACGATGTCCAGACCCCGGTAGTCGGCGGTGGCCGCGTCCTCCACGGTGATCTCGCCGTCCCGCCAGGGCAGGCTGCGCCCGGCCGACCGGGCCGAGGCGAACAACCGCACCTGCTCCGCCGGGAAGTCGCGCTCCGCCAGCACCTGCCGCATCACGCCACCGACCTGGCCGGTGGCCCCCACAATGCCGATCCTCATGCCCGCGAGGCTACCCAGCCCGACGGGACGAGCGGGAAGCCTTTCCCATCGCGCGGGCCCCCGCCAGCGGCCGTACCGCCCCCGACCAGGCCCGTCACCCGCAAATGACCCCACCGAGCGACGCGCCACCCCGAAGATTCACCCGTCGTCGGGGCTGCCGACCGCAGCATCCGCGCCCCAGCCCGGCGACCGGCGGCCGGGGAAGCGACCGGAATCACACCGCCGATGTGGCGGTGTCCTCGGCCTGCCGACACCGCCACATCGCCGACCTGGCGACGGCCCCTCGTCAGGGGGCGTGGTCGACGACCTCGCCGAGGCCGGCGGCGACCAGCTCGTCCCGGATGACCGCCGAGTCGCCCTCCACCACCAGGGTGAGCGACTCCGGGTGCAGGTGCGTCTCGGCAGCCGCCGAGACCTGTGCGACGTCGGCGGCGAGCAGCGACTCGCGCAGCCGGGCGTGGTAGTCGTCCGGCAGGTCGTGCACCACCAGCGTGGTCAGCGCGGCGGCGATCGCGCGCGGACTCTGCAGCTCGACGGAGAGCTGGCCGGCCCGCCACGAGCGGGCCACGTCCAGCTCCTCCTCGGTCACCCCGGTCAACCGGGTACGCGAGACCTCACCGACCGACTCGACCAGGGCCGGCGCGGTCACCGCGGTCTGCACGCCGGAGCTGATCGCGAACCGCCCGAACCGGCGGGACGAGGCGAAGTCGCCACGGATGCCGTACGTGTAGCCGTGCACCTCGCGGATCAGGTGGTTGAGCCGGGAGGTGAACGCTCCGCCGAGCACCGTCCCGGCGAGCGTCATCGGCACGTGGTCCGGGTGGGCCCGGTGCGGGGCGGGGTGCCCGAGGCGGAGCGTGGACTGCACCGAGCCGGGCCGGTCGACCAGGATGACCTTCCGCCGGCCGGACAGCGGCACCTCGATCGGGCCGCCCTTCTCGACCGGTCCGCCCCCGGTGCCGGCGAACGCCGCGGCGCCGAGCGCGTCCAGGTCGAGCCGGTCCAGGTCACCGGCGACGATCAGCGTCCCGGGACGGATGAACCACTCGGAGTGGAAGACCGTCACGTCGTCCACGTCCAGGGCGGCGACGCTCTCCGGGTCGCCGTACATCGGCCGGCCCCAGCGGTTGTCCGCGCCGAACAGGTCGGCGCGCAGCACCGCGTCCGCGCGCGGGCCGGGGTTGGCCCAGTCCATCCGCAGCGCGGTCGCCTCGTCGTCGCGGACCCGCAGCACGTCCACCGGCTCCAGCCGGGGCGTACGGACCGCCTCGGCGAGCAACTCCACGGCCGCACTCAGCCGGTCCACCGGGACCTGGACGCTGACCTGGAACGAGTCCCAGTCCAGCCCGATCACCAGCTCGGTGCCGAGCGCCTCGATGGCCAGCGCGTAGGCGGTGCCGTCCCGCTGGGCGGTGCCCTCCTCCAAGGCCTTGGCGAGCACCCCGCCCAGCCCTTCCTTGCCGACCGGCTCCCGGCCGGCGCCGGCGTCGAGGAGCAGCAGCGCGACGGCCAGGTTCTGCCCGGGCAGGTGCGCGGCGACGACCTGCCCGCCCGCGACGGTCCGGCGGACCACCTGCGGGAACCGGTACGGGCGGGCGGCGCCCGGGCCGGGACGGGTGGCGATCAACGTCATGGCTTCTCCTCGGGCAGGTAGGTGAGGGTCACCCGGTCGGCCGCACCGAGCAGCTCGGCGGCCTGTTCGGCGATCTGCTCGGCGGTGACCGCGAGCCACGCCGGCAGGCGCTCACCGATCTTCGCCGGATCACCGAACTGGGTGGCGTACCGGCCGAGCACGTCGGCCCGGCCGTCCACCGTGGACATGTGCCGCCACCACTGGGTGCTCAGCAGCGCCTTGGCCCGGTCCAGCTCGGCCGTGGTCACCGGGACGGTGGCTAGCTCGTCGATGACGTCGGTCAGCCCGGCGCGCAGCCGCTCGGCGTCCACCCCGGGGCGGGCGGTGGCGGTGGCGATCAGCGGGGCCGGCGCGTACGCCAGGTCCACCCCGTACGCCCCGACCAGATCCGGCTGGGCGATCCGTTCCCCGTCGGCGAGCCGCTGGTAGAGGCGGCTGCCTCGGCCGGTACCCAGGACGGTGGCGAGCACGGTGGTCACGTCGTACCCCGTGGTGCCGTAGGGGTGGGTGCGGTGCGCGACGTACACGCGGGGCGCGGGCACGTCGGCGACGACCTTCTCCACCGCCGGCCGCCCGGTCGCCGGCACGGTCCGCCCGTCCGGCGCGGCGGGGATCTCCTCGCGCGCCGGGACGGCCCCGAAGTACTTGTCGGCCAGCGCGAACACCTCGGCGGCCGTGGTGTCGCCGACCACGGTGAGGACCGCGTTGTTCGGCGCGTAGTAGGTGGTGTGGAACGCCTGGAAGGTGGCCAGGTCGGCGGCGTTCAGATCGGCCATCGACCCGATCGTCGCGTGATGGTACGGGTGGCCCGGCGGGTAGAGCAGCGGCAGCAGCCGCAGCCAGGCGTCGCCGTACGGGACGTTCTCGTAGCGCTGGCGGCGCTCGTTCTTCACCACGTCCCGCTGGTTGTCCAGCGTCTCCTGGGTCAGCGCCGGCACCAGGCCGCCCATCCGGTCGGCCTCCAGCCACAGCGCCAGCTCCAGGTGCTCGGCCGGGACCGTCTCGAAGTAGTTGGTCCGGTCCGGGTTGGTGGTGGCGTTGAGCGAGCCGCCGGAACCCTGGATGAGCTTCATGTGCTCGGTCTTCGCCACGTTCACCGAGCCCTCGAACATCAGGTGCTCGAAGAGGTGGGCGAAGCCGGTCTGCCCCTCGGGCTCGTGCCGGGAGCCCACGTCGTACCAGAGGTTGACGGCGACCGCGGGAGCGGTACGGTCCTCGCTCACCACCACGCGCAGGCCGTTGTCCAGTCGGGTCGTCTCGATGGGCCAGGGGTAACCGCTGTCGGGCATGGCACGACGCTATCCGATCTCGCGGGCGGAAAGGGGACGTGCGCGAGCACGGCGTCCGGAAGGACGCCCCGCCCAGGCTCGCTCCGCGGGGCCGTACGCGCCGGTCAGTCCGGCGGCTCGGCGGGGGTCACGGTCTGGTCGGACGTCCGGTGCTCCAGGGTGGTGTCCTCGGCGACGTTCCGGTCCTCCCGGATGTCCGATTCGGTGAGGATCGCGTCGGCCTGGGCCGCGGCGTCGTCGCTGCCCACCGCCTTCTCCTCGGGCAGCAGGTGAGAGCGGGACTCGATCCGCTCCTGGTCGCTCTGGTCGTGACTCATGTCTCCTCCCATACCCCGCGTTCCGCACTCCGGAACGGAGCGGGACTTCCCGGTCGCATCGGGTAAGCTGGCTGGCGTGACGCGGTCGTATCGATGGTTTAGGCAGCCGGCTGGAGGAGCCGGTGACTCGACCATGATCTGACGTCACTCCTCTTCGAGCCGGCCGGGCAGGGATTCTCCCTGCCCTTTCGTGTACGAGCAGCCGGCTCGACCTCGGGCGCCGGCCCCGGGGCACGGTCGGCGGAAGGAAGCCCACCGTGACGACCCCGGACGCCCATCGGGTCATCGACCAGCGGATCGACCGTGTCGTGCCGCTGACCACCCCGGCCCTGCTGCACCACCACCTGCCGCTGGAGGCCCCGCTCGCCGAGGCCGTGGTGGCCGGTCGACGTGCCGTCGGCCGGGTGCTGGACCGGGCCGACGACCGGCTGCTGGTCGTGGTCGGCCCGTGCTCGGTGCACGACCCCGCCGCCGCCCTCGAGTACGCGGGCCGGCTGCGCGAGGTCGCCGACCGGCTCGCCGACGACCTGCTGGTGGTGATGCGCGTCTACTTCGAGAAGCCGCGCTCGACGGTGGGCTGGAAGGGCCTGATCAACGACCCGGGGCTGGACGGCTCCGGGGATGTCAACACCGGGCTGCGTACCGCCCGCGCGCTCCTGCTCGACGTGCTGCGCCTCGGCCTGCCCGTGGGCTGCGAGTTCCTCGACCCGATCACCCCGCAGTACATCGCCGACACGGTCGCCTGGGGCGCGATCGGCGCGCGGACCGTGGAGAGCCAGGTGCACCGGCAGCTCGCCTCCGGCCTGTCCATGCCGATCGGCATGAAGAACCGCCCCGACGGGAGCATCTCGACCGCGGTGGACGCGATCCGGGCGGCGGGCGTGCCGCACGTCTTCCCCGGCATCGACGTCTCCGGCACCCCGGCGATCATGCACACCCGGGGCAACGCCGACGGCCACCTGGTGCTGCGCGGCGGCGGCGGCCGACCCAACTACGACGCGGAGTCGGTGGCCGCCGCGCTGGACCTGCTCCGGGCGGCCGGCCTGCCGGAACGCG
This sequence comes from Micromonospora sp. NPDC051924, assembly GCF_055586005.1. NCBI lineage: Bacteria > Bacillati > Actinomycetota > Actinomycetes > Micromonosporales > Micromonosporaceae > Micromonospora > Micromonospora sp. NPDC051924. Next base: position 390 of record NZ_JBVJJA010000097.1, on the reverse strand, counting down.
TGGTGATCGACGCCAGTCACGCCAACAGCGGCAAGGACCACCGCAACCAGCCGTTGGTCGCCGCCGACGTGGCCGCCCAGCTCGCCGCCGGCCAGCGCGGCATCGTCGGCGTCATGCTGGAGAGCTTCCTCCAGCCCGGCCGGCAGGATCTCGACCCCACCCGCGAGCTGGAGTACGGCAAGTCGGTCACCGACGCCTGCATCGGCTGGGACACCACCGCCGAGGTCCTCGACCACCTCGCCCAGGCCGTCCGCACGCGCCGCGCCACCCTCCCCACCCCCGCCTGACCGCCACCCCCCGCCCCCGCGCCGTTGATCATGAAGTTGACGGCAGTAGTGGAGATCCACATCGCCGCCAACTTCATGATCAACCCGGGCGGTGGGGTGGAAG
>NZ_JBVJJA010000096.1:0-10284 GCF_055586005.1 Micromonospora sp. NPDC051924 | reverse complement strand
ATTGGCACTGGCTTATCAAGCACCCTGTTGAGTTCTCAAAGAACAACCACACACCATCCAGAAGCCCTACTACCGTAGAACCCCCATCCGGGGCATCTCGTCCAACCGCCCCCGCCGCTCTCGCGCCGGGCACTTTTACTACGTTACCCGGTGGTTTCTGCCGTGTCAAACCGGTGTTTCGCGGTTTGTCGTGCTTCCACCCCTTTTCCGGGCACCCCTATTCGACCGACTTCCGTCGGACGCTCCGAGGATTTCAGCAGGACGGCCGCCGCGGTTTCCCGCTCGCTCGTCCGTTTCCCTGCCGGCCGATAACCTTACCCGGTCGGTTTCGCCTCGCCAAATCCGCCTCCCGGCAGATCCGGGGCACCGCCCGTCTCCAGGTCCTGCGCTCCGGCCTCCCAGGTCTTTCACCCTGTTTCGTCCGTTCCGCGCTGGCAGAGGAAAAGTTACGCGCCCAGCGGTTTGATCGTCAAATCCGCTGGACGCGTCCCGCGTCACACTGTCGACGTACGGCTATTTGCGCAGCTCAACACCGGCGAAGGAGCGCTTGCCGCGGCGCAGCACCAGGTACCGGCCGTGCAGCAGGTCCGCCGGCGACACCGTGGCGTCCACCTCCGAGATGCGGGTGTTGTTGACGTAGGCACCGCCCTCGGCGATCACCCGCCGGGCTTCCTTCATGCTCGGCACCAGGCCCGACTCCTTCAGCAGGCCGGCAACGTCCGGCAGCTCGTCGAGGTGGACCAGGCCGGCCTCGGTCAGCGCCGCCCGAAGGGTCGCCGGGGAGAGCTCGTCGAGCGCGCCGCGGCCGAAGAGCGCCTGGCTCGCCGCGACCGCCTGGGCCATCTCCCGCTCGCCGTGCACCAGGGCGGTCAGCTCCTCGGCGAGGGCCCGCTGGGCGAGCCGCGCCTGCGGGCGCTCCGCCGTGGCCTTCTCCAGCTCCTCCAACTCCTCCCGGGAGCGGAAGCTGAAGTAGCGCAGGTAGCGGGTGACGTCCCGGTCGTCCGCGTTGAGCCAGAACTGGTAGAAGGCGTACGGGCTGGTCATCTCCGGGTCGAGCCAGACCGCCCCGCCCTCGGTCTTGCCGAACTTGGTGCCGTCTGACTTGGTCACCAGCGGCGTGGTGAACGCCTGCACCGGGCCGGCGCCGCGCCGGCGGATGTAGTCGACCCCGGCGGTGATGTTGCCCCACTGGTCGGAGCCGCCGTACTGGAGTTGGCAGCCGTGGCGGCGGTGCAGCTCGAAGAAGTCGTTGGCCTGGAGCAGTTGGTAGCTGAACTCGGTGAAGCTGATGCCGGTCTCGAGCCGGGCCTTGACCACCTCGCGGGCCAGCATCTTGTTCACCGGGAAGTGCTTGCCGACGTCCCGGAGAAACTCCACCACGGACATCTCGCCGGTCCAGTCCAGGTTGTTGACCAGCCGGGCGGCGTTCTCCCCCTCGTACGAGACGAAGGGCGCAAGCTGGTCATGGATCCGCCGCACCCACCCCTCGACCACCTCGGGCGGGTTCAGGGTGCGCTCGGCGCTCTCCTTCGGGTCGCCGATCTGCCCGGTGGCGCCGCCGACCAGCAGCAGCGGCCGGTGCCCGGCGAGCTGGAGCCGGCGCGCGGTGGTGACCTGCATGAGGTGGCCGACGTGCAGGCTGGGGGCGGTCGGATCGAAGCCCACATAGAAGGTGGCGCTCCCGCCGTCGAGCAGCGCGCGCAGCTCGTCGAGGCCGGTCGAGTCCTGGATCAGGCCCCGCCACCGCAGGTCGTCGGTCAGGGAGTCCCGCCCGTGCGGGAGGTTGCTGTCGGTCACGGTCACCGATTCTCCCCCATCCGCGGCCCCGACCCGTACCGGGTTTGCCGACGGCGGCGGCGACTAGGCTGGCGGCGCCGTCGAGCGCGAGGAGGGACCGCCGTGGAGATGCCGGACCTGACCGGGGGCTTCGTCGCCCTGCTGGGGCTGAAGTTCGACGAGGTCAGCGGGGACCGGGTGGTGATCCGCTGGCAGGTTCGCCCGGAGCTGCACCAGCCGTACGGGATCCAGCACGGCGGGGTCTACTGCTCGGTGGTGGAGACGGCGGCCAGCATCGGTGGCGCGCTCTGGCTGGGCGACAAGGGCAAGGTGGTCGGGGTGTCGAACCAGACCGACTTCCTGCGCGCGGTCCGGGACGGCGAGCTGACCGCGGTGGGCACCCCCATCCACCGGGGGCGCAGCCAGCAGCTCTGGCTGGTGGAGATCACCGACGAGGGCGGCCGGCTGGTGTCGCGCGGCCAGGTGCGGCTGCAGAACCTCACCGGCGCCTGATCCGGGCCGGCCACCCGGCAGCCTGGTCGATTCGCCCGAAAAGAGGCGTCCAGCGCGGATATCGTCGCGTCGATGAGACCACCCGGCCCCGACCCGACGTGAGGAAGCTCCTCGCCGCCACCCTGGGCATCCTCTCCGCCATCGGCGGCTTCGTCGACATCGGCGACCTGGTGGCGGCGAGCCAGGCCGGCGCCCGCTTCGGGATGGCCCACGCCTGGGTGCTGCTCGTCGGCGTGCTCGGCATCTGCGCGTACGCCGAGATGGCCGGACGGATCGCGGCGGTGAGCGGCCGGGCGGTGTTCGACCTGGTCCGGGAGCGGCTCGGGCCGAGGGTCGCGCTGCTCAATCTGGTGGCGTCCTGGCTGGTCACGGTGATCACCCTCGCCGCCGAGCTGGGCGGGGTGGCCCTGGCGCTGCAGCTGGCCACCGGGCTGAGCTACCTGCTCTGGGTGCCGGTGGCCGCGGTGGCGGTCTGGCTGGTGCTGTGGCGGATGCGCTTCGAGCTGATGGAGCGGGTCTTCGGGCTGGCCGGGCTGGCGCTGCTGGTCTTCGCCGTCGCACTGTTCGCGCTGCCGACCGACTGGGCCCGGCTCGGGCACGGCGCGCTGCACGTCAGCTCCGCCGGCCAGGGCTGGTCGGTGTACTGGTTCGTGGCGGTGGCGCTGTTCGCCTCCACGGTCAGCCCGTACGAGGTGTTCTTCTTCTCCTCCGGCGGGGTGGAGGAGAACTGGAGCGCCCGGGACCTGGCCCACGCCCGGTCGAACGTCCTGATCGGCTTCCCGGTGGGCGGGTTCCTGGCGTTGTCGCTGATCGCCGTCGCAGCGGTGGCGTACCACCCGTCGGGGACGTCGCTGAACACCTTCGACCAGGTGGCCCGGCCGGTGGCGACCGCGCTGGGCGGGGCCGGGCTGGCGGTCGCTGTGCTGGCCTTCTTCGCGGTGACCTTCGGCGCCGCCCTGGAGACCGGCCTGTCCGCGGCGTACGCGGCGGCCCAGTACTTCGGCTGGCAGTGGGGCAAGCGGGTCAGCCCCCGGGAGGCGGCCCGGTTCCACAGCGTGCTGCTGGTCAGCGTGCTGTTCGGGGTGCTGATGCTGATGACGACCGTGGACCCGGTGCGGCTGACCGAGTACATGCTGGTACTCAGCGCGGTGGTGCTGCCGCTGACCTACCTGCCGATCCTGGTGGTGGCGAACGACCGCAACTACCTGGGCGACCGGGTCAACGGGCGGTGGATGAATCTGCTCGGCGCGCTGTTCCTGCTGCTCATCGTCGCCGCGTCGGTGGCGGCGATCCCGTTGGCGATCATCACGAGGATGGGACGATGAGGGTCCAGCTCGCCAAGCAACTGCTCGACCGGCAGATCGTGGACGTGGACGGCCGGCTGGTCGGCCGGGTCGACGACATCGCGTTCACCGTCGACGACGACGGCTTCCCGTACGTGGACTGCCTGCTCACCGGGCAGGGGGCGCTCGGGCAGCGGATCGGCGGCCGGATCGGCCGGCTGCTGGTGGCGGTCGCCGACCGGTTCACCGACGAACCGCCGGTGCCGCCGCTGCGCGTCCCGCTCGCCCAGGTCGCGCGCCTGGACAGCGCGGTACGGCTGCGCTGCCCGGCCAGCGAGCTGCCGCCGTCGCCGGTGGAGTCCTGGTTGCGCCGGCACCTCGTCGACCGGATCCCGGGGTCGCACCGTGCGAGCGGGTGAGCTGCTCGGCCGGACCGCGTACGACCTGCACGGGCGGCGGCTGGGTCGGGTGGTCGACGTGGTGGTCCGGGGCGGTTGGCCGCCGGACCGGCTGCGGATCACCGACGTGATCGTGGCCGGCCACTGGTGGACCCGGGTGACCAGCCGGCTGATCGGACCCGAGCTGCACCCGTCGGGGCCGTGGCTGCTCCGCGCGGCCGCGCGGGTGCTGGGCCGCAGCACCCACCAGTACCCCGCCGACGCCGTGCTGCTCCTCCCGCCGGTGCCCGGCTTCCCGTTCGGCCGGGCGGGCGGGGCGGGTTGAGGCGCCGGATCAGCTGCGGGCCCCGTCGAGGGCCGGGGCGTCGACGCCGTCGGCGTCCTCGGTTTCGGCCCCGTCGTGCCGGTTCCGCCGGGCCCGGCGGCGGACCCGCACCTCGGTGATGGCGTGGTACTCGACGCCGCCGACCGCGAGTTCCCAGCCGTCCACCCGCACGCTCTCCCCCGCCACGGTGGGGATGTGCCCGAGGCAGATCAGCACCAGCCCGGCGATGGTGGTGTAGTCGCCGGCCGGCCGGTTGGGCAGCTCGACGCCGAGGTCGCTGAGGTCGTGCACGGGGAAGGTGCCGGGCAGGACCAGCGTGCCGTCCTCCTCGGTGCGGACCGAGCTGAGGTCCCGGTCGGTCTCGTCGTAGATCTCGCCGACGATCTCCTCGAGGATGTCCTCCAGGGTGACGATGCCGTCCACCGCGCCGCGCTCGTCCACCACCAGGGCGATGTGCTGGCGTTCCGCCTTGAACTGGCGCAGCGCGTCGACCACCGGCAGCGAGTCGGGCAGCAGCATCGGCGGGCGGGCGATCTCGTCGACCGCCCGGTCGTCGGGGACGCCGACCAGGTCGCGCAGGTGGATCACGCCGACCGCGTCGTCCAGGCCGCCGTGCCGCACCACCGGCGCCCGGGAGTGGCCGGTCGCGGCGAGGACCAGCCGGGCGGCCTCCGCGGTGGTGCCGCTGTCCAGGGTGAAGACCTGCAACCGGGGTACGAGCACCGCCCGCAGCTGCCGGTCGGCGATCTCCACCGCGCCGGCGATGATGGTCCGCTGCTCCTTGGTGAAGCCGTGGTTGCCGGCCACGATGTCGCGCAGTTCGTCCGGGCCGATCTCGTCCGGCTGGTGCTTCGGGTTCAGCCCGAAGAGGCGTACCACCAGGTCGCTGGTGGCGCCCAGCGCCCAGACGGCCGGCCGGGTGAGGGTGGCCAGCAGGTCGAGCGGGCGGGCCACGACCAGCGCCCACCGCTCGGCGGACTGCATGGCGATCCGCTTGGGCGCCAGCTCCCCGAAGACCAGGGTGACGAAGGTCAACGCCAGCGTGACCGCGACGATGGCGACCGTCTCGGCGGCGTCGCCCAGCACCCCCAGCAGCGGGACGAGCGGCTTGGCCAGGGAGACCGCCGCGGCGGCGGAGGCCAGGAAGCCGGCCAGGGTGATGCCGATCTGGATGGTGGCCAGGAACCGGTTCGGGTCCTTGGCCAGCCGGGCCAGGGTCCGGCCGGCGCGGCTGCCGCGTTCCAGCCGCTGGAGCTGGCTGTCCCGCAGCGACACCAGGGCCATCTCGCTGCCGGCGAAGGCCGCGTTGACGATCACCAGAACTCCGACCAGGGCCAGTTGGCTCCAGTAGCTCTGCACGCCCGGTTCTCTCTCTCGACCCGACCCGGGCCGGCCACCGCGGCCGACCGGTCGCCGTCCGGGGACCGGCCGGCGTAGGCCCCTCTGTGCCCCGCCGACGGCCCGCTGAATCCTCTCGGGCCCGAGCTCCCGTCAGGCCGTCGCGGGCAGGTCCAGGACGTACGCCTGGCCCTCGGGGCGGAAGCCGAGCCGGTGGTAGTACGGGGCGACCATGCCGGGCGGGCTGACCACTCGGCGGAAACCCCGGTCGGTGAAGAGCCGGCTGCGCCGGTAGACGAACTCGCCCGGGGTGAAGTCGCGGAACGGCGGGGTGACGTAGTCCAGGTCGATCTGGGCGACCCCGCCGGCCTCGGCGTGCGACACCACGACGCCGACCACCTCGTCGGCGCGGACGACCAGGAAGGCCGAGCGGTCCCCGGCCGGGTCCCAGCGGAAGTCCGGGTTGAACCGGGCGATGTCGGCGGCGTGCACCCGCAGCGTGTGGGCCAGGAAGGCGTCGCCGGTGCCCACCTCGACCACCTGGTAGGTCTGCTCGTCGTGCCGGGTGCCCAGCAGCTTGCGCAGGTACCAGACGTTGATCACGGCGAGCACCACGTTCAGCCCGACCATGGGCCAGACGTGCACGGCGGCGTTGTAGCCGATCAGGACCAGGCAGCCGACCAGGTTGAGGGCGCGCAGCCGCAGGATGCGCGTCTGCAGCAGGGACCAGACCAGCAGCGCGGAGCCGGCCCAGCCGACGAGTTCCAGCCAGTTCACCCGGGGGAGACTAGTGGTCGGGCTGGTCAGCCGTGTCGGCGGGCAGTTCGAGCACGTACTCCTCGACCTCCTTGCCGCGGCTGTTGGCGTACCCGGAGTCCTCGCCGATCACGACGAAGCCGCACTTGCGGAGCACGGCGAGGGAGGCGGCGTTGTCCTTCGCGGCGCGGGCGTGCACCGGCCGGTGCGGCAGCTCGCGCAGCAGCGCGGCGAGGGCGGCGGTGGCGTGGCCGCGCCCCCAGCGGGCCGGGTCGATCCAGTAGCTGACCTCGGTGCGCTCGTCGACCGGGAAGGCGGCCACCCGGCCGACCACCTCGCCGTCGACCGTCACCGTGCGGTTGACGATGCGCCCGTCGGCCCGGATCCGGGCCCAGTGCGCGTCGAACGCGGCCCGGTCGGCCGGATCCTTCGGGCCGAACGCGGCCATCCAGTTGGCCTGCGGGTCCTGCTCGTGCGCGAAGAACACGGGCAGGTCGTCGTCGCGCACCGGGCGGAGCCGCACCTCACTGGTCACGGCCGGAAGGATACGCGGACCCACCGACAGGCTCGGGACTTCCGGCCCGGCACGCGTCCCGTCCGGCCCTGCCGGGGCGGCCGGCCCCCCCGCTACCAAGAAGGGGGAACGACGCAGCCGAGGAGGCCGGACCATGCCGAAGTACGTCTACGACTTCATCGAGGGTGACCGGAGCCGGGCCGACCTGCTCGGCGGCAAGGGCGCCAACCTGGCCGAGATGACCCGGCTCGGGCTGCCCGTCCCGCCCGGGTTCACCGTCAGCACCGACGCCTGCCGGGCGTTCCTGGCCACCGGATCGCCGCCGGCCGGGCTGTTCGAGGAGGTCAACGCGCACCTGCGGGAGATCGAGGCCCGGCTGGACCGGTGGCTCGGCGACCCGGGCGACCCGCTGCTGCTCGCGGTGCGCTCCGGCGGCCGCTACTCGATGCCCGGGATGATGGAGACCATCCTCGACATCGGGCTCAACGACGCCACGGTGGGCGGCCTGGCCACGCGCAGCGGCGACGAGCGGTTCGCCTGGGACTCGTACCGGCGGTTGATCCAGATGTTCGGCCGCACCGTGCACGGCGTGCCGGCCGATGAGTTCGAGCACGAGCTGGCAGCGGTACGGGCCACCGCCGGGCCGGGCGGGCCGAGCGCCGGGCAGCTGCGCGACCTGGTCGAGACGTACAAGAAGATCTTCGCCCGGCACGTCGGGCACGACTTCCCGCAGGCCCCGCACGAGCAGCTCTTCCTGGCGATCCGCGCGGTGTTCGAGTCGTGGAACGCCGAGCGCGCGCGGATCTACCGGCGGCAGGAGCGGATCCCGGACGACCTGGGCACGGCGGTCAACGTGATGGCGATGGTCTTCGGCAACCTGGGGCCGGACTCCGGCACCGGGGTGGCGTTCACCCGCGACCCGGCGACCGGCGCCCCCGGCGTGTACGGCGACTACCTGGCCGACGCGCAGGGCGAGGACGTGGTCGCCGGGATCCGCAACACCCTTCCCCTGCCCGAGCTGGAACGGATCGACCCGGTCAGCTTCCGGCGGCTGCGGGAGATCATGGCGACGCTGGAGCGGCACTACCGGGACCTGTGCGACATCGAGTTCACCATCGAGCGCGGCACGCTGTGGATGCTGCAGACCCGGGTCGGCAAGCGGACCGCGGCGGCCGCGTTCGTGATCGCCGCGCAGTTGGTCGACGAAGGGCTGATCACCGCCGACGAGGCGCTCACCCGGGTCACCGGGGCGCAGCTGGCCCAGTTGATGTTCCCGGCGTTCGACCTCGCCGGCGCCTCCGAGCCGCTGACCGTCGGGGTGGGCGCCTCGCCGGGCGCCGCGGTCGGGCGGGTGGTGTTCGATTCGGCCGCCGCCGCGGCCGCCACCGACCCGGTGATCCTGGTCCGCCGGGAGACCAACCCGGACGACCTGCCCGGCATGATCGCCGCGACCGGGGTGCTCACCTCCCGCGGCGGGAAGACCTCGCACGCCGCGGTCGTCGCCCGGGGCATGGGGCGGACCTGCGTGTGCGGGGCGGAGTCGCTCGACATCGACCCCGAGCGCGGCGAGTTCACCGTCGGCGACCGGGTGGTCCGGGCCGGCGAGGTGATCTCCATCGACGGGACCACCGGCCGGATCTGGCTCGGCGCGGTGCCGGTGCAGCCGTCCCCGGTGGCCCGTTACCTGGCCGGCGAGCTGAGCCCGGAGGCGGATCCCCTGGTCGCCGCGGTGCACCGGCTGCTCGGGCACGCCGACGCGGTCCGCGAGCTCGGCGTCCGGGCCAACGCGGACACCCCGGAGGACACCCGGCGGGCCCGACGGTTCGGCGCCCGCGGCGTCGGGCTGTGCCGCACCGAGCACATGTTCCTCGGCGAGCGCCGGCAGCTGGTGGAGCGGTTGATCCTGGCCGACGGCCCGGCCGAGCGGGCGGCCGCCCTGGCCGCGCTGCTGCCGTTGCAGCGGGCCGACTTCGTCGGCATCCTCGCCGCGATGGACGGGCTGCCGGTGACGGTCCGGCTGCTCGACCCGCCGCTGCACGAGTTCCTGCCCCCGCTGGCCGAGCTGACCGCCCGGGTGGCCCGAGCCGAGGCGCGCGGCGAGGACCCGGGCCGGGACGCGACCCTGCTGGCCGCGGTGCGCCGGATGCACGAGGCCAACCCGATGCTGGGGCTGCGCGGCGTACGGCTCGGCCTCGTCGTGCCGGGACTGTTCGCGATGCAGGTCCGGGCGGTGGCCGAGGCGGCCGCCCAACGGATCCGGGCCGGCGGCGACCCGCGTCCGGAGATCATGGTGCCGCTCGTCGGCGACGTCCGGGAGCTCGCCGCGGTGCGGGTCGAGGTCGACCGGGTGCTGGCCGAGGTCGACGGCGCGCCGGAGATCCCGATCGGCACGATGATCGAGGTGCCCCGGGCGGCGCTGACCGCCGGGGAGATCGCCGGCGAGGCGCACTTCTTCTCCTTCGGCACCAACGACCTGACCCAGACGACCTGGGCGTTCTCCCGCGACGACGTGGAGGGCTCGTTCTTCGGGGCGTACCTGGAACGGGGAATCTTCCCGGTGTCGCCGTTCGAGAGCATCGACGCGAAAGGCGTCGGGCGGCTGGTCCGGCTGGCCGTCGCCGAGGGCCGGGCGGCCCGCCCCGAGCTGACCGTCGGGGTCTGCGGGGAGCACGGCGGCGACCCCGACTCGGTGGCGTTCTTCGCCGCGGCCGGGCTCGACTACGTGTCCTGCTCGCCGTACCGGGTGCCGATCGCCCGGCTGGCCGCCGGCCGGGCGGCCGTCGCATCCACCACCGGCACGTCCGACTCCCGTTAGGAGGGCAGCACGATGACCGCCATCTTCAACCCGACCGGGCTCACCCCGGTGGCCCCGGTCCCCCGGCCGGCGCCGGCCGCGCCGCCGGCCCCGGCGCCACCGCCCGGGCCGGTCGGCCCGGTGCTGGAACTGCCCGGCACGCCGGTCGCGGCGCTGGTGCCGGTGACCCATGAGGGCCGGCCGGTGGGCGCGTTCGTCCTGCAGGGCGGGCGGGTCCGGTACCGGCGGGTGGTCGACCCGGACCAGCTCGTCGCGGCCGCCGCCGGGGCGTTCGCCGTGGCCGCCCTGACCGCCGCCGTGGCGGTGGTGGCCCGGCGGCGGCCGCCGGCCATCAACACGGTACGCATGGGACCGGGCGGCTGGGTGAGCCTGCGCGGGGTCCGGGCGCCCGCGCTGACGCCGGGCCGGCGACCGTGGTGGGCCCGGCTGCTGCGGGCCCACCGGCTCGTCGTCGAGCGCTGACCGGCACCGGGGGGGGGGGGGGGGGGGGGGGGGGGGGGGGGGGGGGGGGGGGGGGGGGGGGGGGGGGGGGGGGGGGGGGGGGGAGGAGGGGAGGAGAAAGAGGA
>NZ_JBVJJA010000095.1:0-10520 GCF_055586005.1 Micromonospora sp. NPDC051924 | reverse complement strand
CCCCCCCCCCCCCCCCCCCCCCCCCCCCCCCCCCCCCCCCCCCCCCCCCCCCCCCCCCCCCCCCCCCCCCCCCCCCCCCCCCCCCCCCCCCCCGGACCGGTACCGTTGCCCGCCGTGGGGAGCGCGGACCGCCTGGAGATCGTCGTCGACCGGGCCCGGCCGACCGGCCGCACGCTGCTCGCCGCCGGGGTCGAACAGTCGTACGTGGACGTCGCCGACCCGCGGCACCTGCACTTCGAGTACGTGCGGCGAATGGCCGCCGTGGTCGACCTGGCCGCCCCGCCCGGGCGGCCGCTGACCGCCCTGCACCTGGGGGGCGGCGCGCTCACCCTGCCCCGCTGGCTGGCGGCCACCCGCCCGGGCTCCGCGCAGCGGGTCGTCGAGCGGGACCCGGCGGTGGTCGACCTGGTCCGCCGCGAACTGCCCCCGGTACCGGACGCGGTCGAGGTGACCATCGGCGACGCCCGAGAGGCGGTGACGGACGCGCCGGACGACGCGTACGACCTGGTGCTCGCCGACGTCTACCGGGCCGCCCGGATGCCCCGGCACGTGGCCAGCGTCGAGTTCGCCGCCGAGGTGGCCCGGGTGCTCCGCCCGGACGGCATCTACCTGGTCAACGTCACCGACCTGCCGCCGCTGGTCTTCTGCCGTACGCAGGTGGCCACGCTGCGCGCCGTCTTCGCCGACGTCTGCCTGCTGGCCGACCGGCGGATGCTGCGCGGGCGGCGCTACGGCAACCTGGTGCTCGCGGCCGCCCACCGACCCGACCGCCTGCCGGTACGCCGGCTGGTCGCCCGTGCCGCCGGCGACCCGGTGCCCGGTGGGGTGCTGCACGGGGCGGGCCTAGCCGCGTTCGTCGCCGGCGCCCACCCGGCCACCGACGCCGGCCTCGCCGAGCGCTGAGCCGGGCGTTTCCTTCCCGGTGGCGCGGGTAGCCGCGCCGGATGAGCGACGCCGACGACCGGTCCACCGCCCGGCGGGCGCTGATCGTCATCGGTCTGGTGTTCGCCACCGTGGTGCTGCTCGGCCTGGTCTGGGCGACCCGCCGGGTGCTGGTCTGGGTGCTCATCGCGGCGTTCTTCGCGGTGGCCCTGAAACCCCTGGTGGACGCGGTGGAACGGCGGTTCGTGCGGCGTCGGGCCCTGGCCACCCTGCTGGTCTTCGTGGCCACCTTCGCCGCGCTCGCGGCGCTCGGCGCGATGATCCTGCTGCCGCTGCTGGACGAGGTGAGCCGTCTCGCCGACCGGGCCCCCGAGCTGCTGCGCGAGACCCGGGCCGGCCGGGGCCCGCTCGGCGAGCTGCTGGACCGGTTCCGCCTCAGGCGGTACGCCAACGCCCACGCCGACCAGCTCCAGCGCTACGGCTCCCGGTTGAGCCAGCCGGCCGTCGGGCTGGTCCGGGGCGTGTTGGAGACCATCGCCGGAACGCTGACCGTGGTGGTGCTGGCGTACCTGATGGTGCTGGAGGCCCCGAAGATCGTCGCCGGCACCCTGGCGCTGGTCGGCGACGGCCGGGCAGAGCGGCTGCGCCGCATCGGCCGCGACTCCTCCCGCACCATCACCGGCTACCTCACCGGAAACCTGCTGATCAGCGTGATCTGCGGCGGGCTGACCTTCGTGGTGCTCTTCGTGACCGGGGTGCCGTTCGCCGGCGTGATCGCCCTGCTGGTCGCCATCGCCGACCTGATCCCGCTGGTCGGGGCCACCCTCGGGGCGATCATCGCGGCCGGCGCCGGGTTCGTGCACTCCCCCACGACCGGCGTGGTCGTGCTGGTCTTCTTCGTGCTCTACCAGCAGGTCGAGAACCACCTGCTGCAACCCCTCATCTATTCGCGCGCGGTCCGGTTGAACCCGCTGACCGTGCTGGTCAGCGTGCTGATCGCAGCCGAGCTGGCCGGCTTCGTGGGTGCGCTGCTGGCCATCCCCGCGGCCGGCATCGGGCAGATCCTGCTGCGCGAGTTCGTCCCCGCCGGCCGCCGCGCGCTGCCCTCCCCGGCCGTCGACGGACCTGACGCGGCCCGGTCACCGGAGGCCGACGCGCCCGAGGGTCCGAGGGACGCCGATCCCGAACCGCGGCACGACGCGGCCGGCGGCCGGGCCCCCGGGGTCGAGGACCCGCCGCCGGCCGGCGGCTGAGCGGGCTCAGCGGCGGTGCACCACCTCGGGCGACTCGCTCTCCAGGGGCACCGCGTTGCCGGGGACCAGGCCGAGCTGCACCGAGGGCCGGGGCAGCGTGGCGTCGAGCACCCAGTCCGCACCCACCCGGGCCCGGTTCCCCGGCATGGCGAGCAGGTGGTAGCCCCGGGTGACGGCCTTCGCCGGCAGGCCCGACAGGGACACCTTCAGCGGGTTCGCCGCCGCGTCCTTGCCACCGAGGTCCACCACCCAGCCCAGATCGTGGTGCTTGTACGGCTTCCGGACGCCCTCTCCGTACGAGGCGGCGATGTTGTGCGCGGCGAGCTTGCCCTGGCGCTGGGCATGCTGGGCGGTCATCGCGCAGATCTCCCCGGGGCGAGCCAGGTTGGGCACGGCCGCCGCGTCGCCGCAGGCGAACACCTCGGGGTGGCCGGGGACGTTGAGGTACTCGTCGACCACCAGCCGGCCCTTCTCGGTGCGCAGCCCCAGCTCGGCCACGAACGGGTCGGGGCGGACCCCGACGCACCAGATCAGGCTGCACGTCGGGACGTACTCGCCGTCGGTGAGCATGACCCCGTCCGGGGTGGCCTCGGAGACCGAGGTGCCCATCCGCACGTCCACCCCGCGCCGGCGCAGCACCCGGTCGGCGGTGATCGACATCCGCTGGTCCAGCTCGGGCAGCACTCGCGGCGCCACGTCCAGCAACATCCAGCGCGGGCGTACCTTCAGGTGCGGTCGCTGGGAGATCAACCGGTCGGTGTAGAGCTGGCCGTGCGCGGCGACCTCGGTGCCGGTGTAGCCGGCGCCCACCACCACGAAGGTGGTACGGGCGCGCTGCTCGGCCGGGTCGTCGGTCAGCTCGGCCAGCTCAATCTGGCGGACCACGTGATCGTGCAGGTAGAGCGCCTCGGGCAGGCCACGGAAGCCGTGGGCGTACTCGGTCACGCCCGGGATCGGCAGGAGCTTGTTGACACTGCCCACCGAGAGCACCAGCCGGTCGTACGCGAGCTGGCCCGCGTCTCCCTCCATCGAGCGGTAGCCGACCCAGCGGTTCTGCAGGTCGACCCGGTCCGCCTCGCCGATCACCACCCGGACGCCGTCGAGGGTGCCGGCGAGCGGCACCGCGATCCGGGTCGGCTCGACCACCCCGGCGGCGACCTCGGGCAGCAACGGCAGGTAGAGGAAGTAGTCGGTCGTGTTCAGTAGGACGATCTCGGCCCGCTTCGCGGCCATCCGGCTCAACGTCTTCGCCGCGTGGTATCCGGCGAACCCGGCCCCCACGATCACCACACGAGGTTTCGTCATTGCGGCCCCGTTCCCATCGCCGGCCCGGACAAACGTGGCCGACCGGTCACTCCGCGGCGAGCCGCACGTACCCCGTCGAGCCGACGGCCTCGACGTCCCAGCGGTGGCCGAACGCGCAGACGCGGCTGAGCCCGACCCGGCCGACCTCGGGCGGCAGGACCGGGTCGACGACCAGCCGGCCGTCGACCGGCTGGAGCCCCAGCATCGCCCGGATCAGGTTCAGCGGGGCCCCGGACGCCCAGGCCTGTGGGCTGCACGCGGTCGGGTACGGGACGGCGACGAGGGTCCGCTCCCGCGGGTAGCCGGCGATTGCCTCGGGCAGCCGGTCACCGAACTCGGCGGCGGCGTCCAACAGGGCGAGGGCCACCCGGTTGGCCTCGTCGCGGAAGCCGTACCTTGCCATGCCCAGCACGCTGATCGAGGTGTCGTGCGGCCACACCGTGCCGAGGTGGTAGCCGAGCGCGTTGTGCGGCGCCTCGGCACTGGACAGGGTCCGGATCCCCCAACCGGAGAACATGTCCGCGGAGAGCAGTTGCCGGGCGAGCGCGGCGGCGCGTTCCTGCGGGACGATGCCGCTCCAGAGCAGGTGCCCCAGGTTGGAGGTCATGGAGTCGATCCGGTTCTTGTCGCCGTCGAGGCCGACGGCGTAGTAGCCGCCCCGCCCCTCGATCCAGAAGTCCCGGTTGAACGCCTCGCGCAGCCGGTACGCCTCGGTGCGCAGCCGGTCCGCGAGGGCCGGGTCTTCCAGCGGGCCGTCGGCGAGTTCGGCCAGGCGCAGCTTCGCGTCGTACGTGTAGCCCTGGATCTCGCAGGTGGCGATCGGCAGTACCGGCATCCGGCCGTCGGCGAAGCGCACCCCGTCCCAGGAGTCCCGCCAGCACTGGTTGCCCAGCCCTTCCGGGGAGCGGGTGCCGTACTCGACGTAGCCGTCGCCGTCCCGGTCGCCGTACCGGTCGATCCAGTGCAACGCCGCCAGCGCGTTCTCCCGCAGCGACCGGACCAGGTCGTCGTCGCAGGTCCAGCGCCAGTACTCCGACAGCAGGATCAGCCAGAGTTGGGTGGCGTCGGCCGCGCCGTAGTAGGGGTTGTACGGCATGATTCCCCGCCGGGTGAGCTCACCGAAGCGGACCTCGTGCAGGATCTTGCCGGGCTCCTCGTCGGTGAAGTCCACGCACCGCCGGCCCTGATGGTGGGCGAGCGCGAGCAGGGTTCCCCGGGCCAGCCGAGGCCCGAAGGTGAGCGCCTGGTACGCGGTGATCAGGGTGTCCCGGCCGAAGAGCGTGAGGAACCAGGGCATGCCGGCGCCCGGCAGGCTGATCCGTTCCTCCCCCACGGTCATCTCCAACCGCAGCGCGGACATGTCGGAGCGGGTCCGCGCGGTCGCCCGCTCCAGCCCCCGGTGGTCGCTGGTCAGCTCAGCGGCACCGGCAAGCCACCGGGCGGCCGGATCCTCCGCCCGGTGGTGGAAGATGTCGACGATGTCGCCGTGGAGCGGCTCGATCGCCTCCATGCCGGCCGGTACCGGCACCTCGAGATCGACCTGCCATTCCCCACGCGGGCAGAGGTCGATCTCCCAGACCAGGTGATCGCCCTCCAACCGCTGTGGGCAGCGGGTCGACCGGACCCGGGTGGACGTCCTGAAGTCATCCTGCTCGTAGTTGAACACCAACTGCGAGCCGTCCGGCGCGTGCTGGCACCGGATCCGGTCCGACCGGTCGTGGACGTTCGTCTTGATCTCGAGGATGTCGGCGAAGTCGTTGCCCACCTCGAGACGCAGCTCCAACCGGACCGGCTCGCTGGCGAAGGAGTTGACTTCGATGCGCTCGTGCAGCCCGTCATCCAGATAGCGCAACCGTCGGATGGCGATGGTGTTCGCCGGCAGGTCGGGTAGCGCCGGATTGGTCAGGAAGAACTGCGCCGAGTAGTGATCGACCACGCCGGACCGCAGCACGAGCAGGCGTTGGCCGTCGACGGTGAGCACCCAGTGGTTGAGCAGGCGGGTGTCCCGGTGGACCAGGCCGCCGATGGTGCCGGCCGGCACGTCGCCGGCCGGATCCGAATACATGAAGGTGGCGCCGTGGACCACGGCGATCGCGTCCGGGCCCAGTTCCGGCGGAAGGGCGCGTGCCTGCGCACCGGGGCGGCTCGGGTCCTGCGGCTTGTCCGGGGTGGGATTGGCCGGAGTGGCTCGGACCTGCTTCATACCGCCGAGGCTAGAGCGGCCCGGCCGCCGCGACCTCGTCCGATCCGGGTGAACCGCCCATCATCCACCTCTGCCGATATGGACAAATCTCATCGACAGGAGTGAGGATGCCCAGATGGGTACCCATGAGACCGCCGGCAACCCGCCCACGAGGTCGACCCGGCGCACTTTCCTGACCGCCTCCGCCGCGGCCACCGCCGCCACCATCGCCGCACCGCTGGCCGCCAACCCGGCCGCCGCCGAGGAGGCGGTCAGCCCGCCCGGCCCCGGCCATCCGGTCGTCCCGCAGCCGCCCGACCCCGAGCTGTACGCGCTGCTGCGCGAGGTCGACCGGGACCGGATCGAGGCCACCGTGCGCCGGCTGGCCACGTTCGGCACCCGGCACACCCTGTCCAGCCAGGACGATCCGGTCCGCGGCATCGGCGCCGCCCGGGACTGGATCCACGCGCAGCTCTCCGGGTACGCCGCCGCCTCCGGCGGCCGGATGACCGTCGAACTCCAGTCGTACGTCCAGCAGCCCGCCTCCCGGATCCCCACCGCCACCACGATCACGAACGTGGTGGCGACCCTGCGCGGTGACTCCGCGCCTAACCGGGTGTACGTCATCACCGGCCACTACGACTCCCGCTGCACCGACGTGATGGACGCCGTCAACGACGCCCCGGGCGCCGACGACGACGCCTCCGGGGTGGCGGTGGTCATGGAGCTGGCCCGGGTGCTGGCCACCCGGCGCACCGAGGCGACCATCGTGCTGGCCGCGGTGGCCGGCGAGGAGCAGGGCCTGTACGGCTCGGCCTACCTGGCCAAGCAGCTGAAGGCGGCCGGCGTGGACGTGCAGGGCATGTTCAGCAACGACATCGTCGGCAGCAGCACCGCCGACGACGGCACCCGCGACCCGCGCAGCGTGCGGCTCTTCGCCGAGGGCGTGCCCACGGCCGAGACACCCGCCGAGGCGAGCGTCCGGCAGTCCGTCGGCGGCGAGAACGACTCGCCGTCCCGGCAGCTCGCCCGGTTCGTCAGCGACGTGGCGGAGAGCGGGGCGACCGGGATGCGGGTGCGGGTGATCTACCGGCGGGACCGCTACCTGCGCGGCAGCGACCACATCTCGTTCCTGCGCGAGGGGTGGCCGGCCGGGCGGTTCACCGAGCCGAACGAGGACTTCGCCCACCAGCATCAGGACGTGCGGGTGGTCGACGGCGTCCAGTACGGCGACCTGCCGGAGTTCTGCGACTTCGACTACATCACCCGGGTGGCCCGGGTGAACGGGGCGACGCTCTGGTCGCTCGCCCAGGCCCCGGGCACCCCCAGGGGCGTCATCGTCGTCACCACCAACCTGACCAACGACACCACGCTGCGCTGGCAGCGCGGGACCGAGCCGGACCTCGCCGGCTACGAGGTGGTGTGGCGGGAGACCACCGCGGCCGAGTGGCAGAAGGTGCTCCCGGTCGGCGACGTGACCGAGGTGACCATCGACCTGTCCAAGGACAACGTCTTCTTCGGCGTCCGGGCGGTGGACCGGGACGGGCACCGCAGCCCGGTTGCCTTCCCGAAGCCGGGAAGCTGACGGCCGGGCCACCCGAACCGGGTGAGGCCGGCTCACCCGGCGGCGGCGGAGGGTGGAGGGACCGCGAGAGCCGAGGGAGGAAACGACATGGCGGTCCGCACCACCGTACGTCCCGCGCCCGACGACGTGTTCCCGATCCACCCCGCGTACGGCTACCGCATGCGGCGACAACGGCATCCGGTCGGCGTACGCGGCGGGCCCCGGCCGGCCCCCGGCGGGCCGTGGTTGGACGACAGCGCGCGGCACCAGGTACGCGCCCACTACGAACTGCGGGACCGGCAGCTGGCCCGGGCCTTGGTGGCGGCCGTCAGCCAGCCCGGCGACTCGGCGGAGAACCTGGCCGGCCAACTGGAGCAGCGGATGGACGCGTTGGTGCACCGCGCCGGCTTCGCCCGTTCCGTCGACGAGGCCCGTGACCTGGTCGCGCACAACACGTTCACGCTCGACGGCGGCAAGGTCAACCGGGGCTCCTACCTGGTCCGCCCGGGGCAGACCATCCAGGTCCGGCCCGACCGGCAGTGCCGCGCCCCGGTCGCGGTCGCGGTGGCCAACCGCGTCGAGGGCGACACCCCGCCCTACCTGGAGGTACGGCCGGACCGCGGCACCGCCACCCTGACCCGGGAGCCGCAGCGACAGGAGGTGCCGGCGCTGCGCGACATCCCACTCGCCGTCCAGTCGATAGGAGGGAAGCCGCTGTGAGCATCGTGCCGACCGACCGACGCGTGTCCAACTACCACCAGCAGAGTGGCAGCCCACGGCTCACGCCACGGCAGCGCCGACGCGTCGACCACAAGCAGGCGAAGTTGCAACGGCTGACCGGGCAGCGCCCCGAGGCCCGGGGTCCGGGACGCTGACCCGACGACAGGAGTGGCGGTCGCCGAGCGGGCGACCGCCGCTCAGCCCTGCCCGGGCTCCGGCGCGGTGATCGCCCAGCGCTCGTGGTCCCGCCAGGCGCCGTCGATGAACAGGTAGTCCGGGGAGAAGCCCTCCAGCCGGAAGCCGAGCCGCTCCGCCAGCCGCCTGGACGGCTCGTTGCCGGGCTGGATGTTCGCCTCCAACCGGTGCAGCCCGAGCGCGGTGAAGGCGTGCTCGATCACCAGCCGGACGCCGGCCGAGGCGTGCCCGGTGCCCGCGTACGGCAGGAAGGCGGCGTAACCGAGATAGCCGCCGCGCAGCGCGCCCAGCACGATGCCGCTAATGTTCGCGTACCCGGCGATCTCGCCGGTGGCCTTGTCGCAGAACAGGAACCCGCTGTCCGTCGACCGGCGGATCTTGCGCAGGTAGGCCGCGTACCGCTCCGGGTCGTCCGGGGCGGTGAGCCACGGGTGGTGCAGTTCGCGGCTGCGCCGGGCGGCGGCGATGAACTCGGCCTCGTCGGCGGCTCGGGGGCGTCGGACGCCGACCCGGTCGTCGGCGCGCAGGTATCTCACGGTGAGTAACTCTCGACCACTGGACCGCCCGGTGTCCAATGAGATCGACATTGCTCTACGCTGGGGCGGAACGACGGGAGGTCGATCATGAGGAACGCTCTGCTCGGCACGGTGCAGGTTTCCGCCTCGCCGCTGGGGACCCCGGTGTCCTGACCCGCGCCACCGGCGGTTCGTCCGCCGGCCCGCTCGACACCACCCCCTCGCCGCGAAGCGAACAGGTGACCCGCCATCGCGCGGGTCCTCGCCGTCCTGGCGTATGTACGCCACCACATCGCTTCCGAGGGAGTTCCTCGTGTTTCCGGAGAACCCGTCCGGGCATCCCGTCGTGTCCGGATTGCCTACCCCTGCCCGGTGGTCGGCATGACGACCACCGTTCCCACCGGCCGGCTCGGCCCCGACTTCCACCGGCTCTGGACCGCCGGCGCGGTCTCCAACCTCGGCGACGGCGTCACCATGGTCGCCGGCCCGCTGCTGGTCGCCTCGCTCACCCCCGATCCGGCGGCGGTGGCCGCCGCCACCCTCGCCCCGCAATTGCCCTGGCTGCTGTTCGCCCTGGTCAGCGGGGCGATCGTGGACCGCGTCGACCGGCGCCGGCTGGTCGTCGCGGTCAACCTCGGCCGGGGGCTGGTCCTGGCCGCGCTCACGGTGGCGGTGCTCACCGGCGTGGCCACCGTGCCGCTGATCTGCCTGGCGTTCTTCCTGACCGGCGTCGGGGAGACCCTGGCCGACACCGCGTCCGGGGCGCTGCTGCCCGCCGTGGTGCCGGCCGAACTGCTGGAGCAGGCCAACAGCCGGCTGTACGCCACCTTCGTGGTCGGCAACCAGTTCGCGGCGAAGCCACTCGGGGCGTACCTCTTCGTGCTGACGGCGGCGCTGCCGTTCGGCTTCGACGCGGCCACCTTCGGGCTGGCCGCGCTCCTGGTGGCCCTGCTGCGGTGGCGGCCGGCGCCGCCGGCGGCGCCCGCGCCCGGGGAGGCCGGCCAGGGGCGCTCGCTGCGCGCCGACATCGTCGCCGGGGTACCGGGCGCTCTGGGCCGTGCCGGTGCTGCGCGCGCTGGCCGGCTGCGTCGCGGTGATGAACGTGGCGTTCTGCGCCGCGTTCGCCGCGTTCGTGCTCTACGCCCGCGAGCGGCTCGGCCTCACCGAGGTCGGGTACGGCGTGCTGCTCACCGCCTCGGCGCTCGGCGGGCTCGCCGGCAGCACCCTGGCGGTCCGGCTACGGGCCCGGCTCGGCACGCCGGCGCTGCTGCGGGTCGGGCTGCTGATCGAGATCGGCCTCCAGGTCGTGCTGGCCACCACCCGGCAGCCGTGGGTGGCCGGCGCCGCCCTGGCGGTGTGGGGCGTGCACACCATGGTCTGGGGCGTGCTCGTGGTGTCGCTGCGGCAGCGGCTCGTGCCGGACCGGCTGCGCGGTCGGGTGAACAGCGTCTACGCCCTCGCCGATCTGGGCGGCGCGGCCGTCGGCACCGCCATCGGCGGCGTCCTCGCCCAGGCCACCGGGAGCCTGCTGACCCCGTTCTGGCTCGCCGCCGCCGCGCTCAGCGCGCTCACCGCCCTGTCGTGGCGCCCCCTCGCCGCCACCGCCACCTGACCCCCTGACCCGCTTCTTGATCAAGAGGTTTGCGTCAGGATTCACCGCGTCCCCGACGCAAACCCCTTGATCAACCCGGGTGGGGGGGTGGGGGGAGTCCAGGACGAGCAGGAACGCCAGCGGGTGCAGGTAGGGCCACGGGCCGGAATGCCAGCCAGCGCCCGGCACCCTGGGCGAACGAACATCCACGGCTAGAGCCAACGCCGTTCAGTTAGGCCGGTGGCTGGCCTGTCAAGGTTCGTTGGTGACGACGTCGATGTTGGTGGTGGCCTTGTAGGTGCGGCGGTCGATG
>NZ_JBVJJA010000094.1:0-11312 GCF_055586005.1 Micromonospora sp. NPDC051924 | reverse complement strand
CCGCCCCACCAACCGGTGGGGAGTCGCTCGCCACACGGCGAGGACCCACAACGCTGCACCGGAAACCCGGTGAACGTCAGTGGACACCGCACTAGGCTCAGGTTCGGGTTGTCAGTTGGTCAGGGGCTGCCGATGGCCGACGATCTTACGGCCCGGTGGCGCTCGCCACCCCGCTCTCGTTGACGGTGAACTGCCCGCTAGAGGCGCCGTTGAAGGTTCCACTCTTGATCCATTCGATCAGTGCCGCCTTGAGCGTCGAGTGCGGACCGGCCCAGGGGGTGCCGGGCGTGCCGCCGTAGGGCGTGCCCGAGGTCGGGGTGCAGCGGTGTCCGGAGCAGCCTTCGAACAGCAGCGCGTGGCTCGCGCACGCTACCTTTACCAGCACCTTGTTTGTCACCGTGAGGTTGTCGTAAATGGTTTGTGCGTTCGTCACTGGCGCGGCCGAGGTGTCGTCAGTGCCGTGGACGACCAGCGCGGGTGTGGTCAGCGTCCCCGCGACGGTGGCGTTCCAGCCGTAGCTGGAGAAGACCGGACTGCGGGCGAGGCCGGTTGGATGCGCGGGGTCATCCCCTCCCCACTCACGGCCCACGGTCTCCTCCTCCATTATCTGCGCCCAGGCCTGCTCGGGACTGCCCGGGACGACGTGACCGGTGCAGACCGCGTCGCGCTCTTCCGGCATTTGCCAGGTGGAGGTAATACCCGTGGCGTCGGAGACTTGCAGCGGGAAGGTAGCGAAAGCCCCGCCGGGCGGCGGTGTCTCCTCGGTCGGTGTACCGAAGAAGGACGACAGGAACACGACGCGGTTGACTTTCGCGATGTACTGGTCGGTGTGGGGAAGGAGCGGGTTCGGGTTGGCCGCGTACAGCGTCCGGGCGGCGAACATCCCGCCGGCCGAGTAGCCCAGCAGGGTGACCTTGCCGTCCGAGGGCTGCGCCCGCGCGATGGCGTCGTCGATGACCTGACGGATGTCACGAACGAAGACGTCGACACGGGCGAACCGGAAGTTGCTGGAGTGCGCCCGCCGCTGTCCGCCGAGCGGATTGGTCAACAGCATCGTCCCCTGCTGATCGAGGACCCAGACGGCGGGGATATGAGTGCGGTCGCACCCCTCGGGGTACGAGCAGGTGCCGTCGTGGTTGTAGGCGCGCAGGCTCGCGTTGCCCGGATCGTTCAAGCCGTGGTCGAAGCGCGTCGAGCCGCCGTAGCCGAGCAGGTTGGGGACGAAGGTGTCGATTCCCGCCTGGGCGAGCGCCTTCTGCAGGCTGAGCTCGCCACCCTCGGGGGCGGGCTGGCGCAGGTCGAATACGGCCGGGCCGTAGGCGGTGCGGCCGTCGATCAGCACCGCGGCCCGGTTGGGCACCGAGTGACACTTGCCGTTGGCGTAGACGGGCTGGACGCGATGCACCTGCAGTTCGGCCGGGAGCCCGTCGAACTGCGGGTCGGGCATCAGCCCGGCGGGGACGGTGAAGGGCAGAAAGTAGTCGCTGACCTGCACGCCGGTCGGCGCCTTGTCGCAGCCGGCGGCCGACGACGCGGAGGGCGGCTGAGTGAGTACGGCAGCGAGCGCGGTTACTGCGACGACCGTGAATGCCGCCCGTCTCAGCGCACGTCTTGACTTGGACATGAGGGCCTCCTCACTTGGGTTTGGCTACGCGCGGTGCGCGTGGTGGTGACACCCGGCTACGCCTGCCGAGTCGCGCCGAGAGTGGGGCGCGGGCGCGCCAGAGCAGGATGAAAAGGGGGCCGCGGCGGCGGCCGGCGATGCGGGAACTCAACATCGGATGCGTTGCCTGGGATGTGGCGTCTGCGTTGGGTATGAAATGGTGCCTGTTCCGCAAACCGGGTCACGGTACGCGAGTGGCATCTATGTCAATGCGATCCGCTGGTTGTGTATCCCAGGGAAGGTGCTGTGTCGACTAGAGCTGCGGAAGCGGGTAGATGTAGATCGTTGTGAGCGATCGTGTTTCTACTCGTCGGGTGCTTTTCCCGGTCCACCTGCGGTTTTGTCGACTCTGAAGACGTCACTGATGGTGCTCGCGTCGCGATGACAAGTCAACGCCTGCACTTTTCACCAACTGGCTGACAGGGTGGCAGCGGCCAACTGCTACATTCGCGGCGAAAAACGAGAAGGCCTTGATTTTATGGCCATCTGTAGCTTCTGGCCCTCATGAGCCAAAATATGCGGAGATTGCCCACCGAATCCCCATGATGGGATGCGAGCGGCCACCGTGCTCGGAGATCCTGTCACGCTTCCACCCATGTGTCCATCGTGAAGGCCCCCACCTTCGCTGAGAACCGACATCGCGCCACGGCGTCGACCGGTAGTGTCAAAGTTAACGGCTGATCTTGGTCAAGCATCTGTGAGGCTCGTGCTGGTGGTCCTGGGTGGACTGCTGCCAGGATCGGTGCCGGTGATCGGGCTGACTCATCAAGCCCACGGAGGGATCAGACGCCGGCCTATTTTTGGCGGGCTGATCAACGAGTACGAACGGGCCGCATAAATGACCAGCTCAGGACACATGACTAGATTTTGGAAAATCCACAGGCAGGTGCAGCAGGCCGATCAGTTCGGCGACGGCGGCGCCGTCGCGCACACCACCGGCGGCGTCGGTCGCCGGCGACAGGCCGAGGCGGGCGGGCCGATGAGGGCGGCGCGTTCGGTCTCACCGATCGACCAGCCCAGCGGCATCGGTCAGGCTCTGACCGATGCCCGACCCAACCCGAAGCATCGTGCCGCCGTGCCCATGGTCTGCGCCATCCTGGAGGGCAGCGATTCCGGGGCCGGATCTGTACCGGGCGCACTCGTCCGAATCTGGTGCGGCAGATCGCCAGCGCGTCCTCGATGAACACGGTGACGAGTTGAGCTGGTGGCTCATTGGTAAGTGTCCTCGTGGGACTTGCGGTAGTCGACTATGGCGTCGAGCTGTCCCGCAGCGGCGTGGCTGACCCAGGCAGGGTTGCCAAGCAGGATCCGGCCGAGCGCGACGAGGTCGAACTCGCCGGCCGCCAGCCGCTCGACGAGGCCGGCGACCGACTCGGGGCCACCGGGCCGCAGGAAGTCGCGGGTCAGGCCGACCGAGCCCACCGTGATCGTCGGCAGGCCGGTGAGCCGCTTGGCCCAGCCGGCGAGGTTCAGTCCGGAGCCGGAGAACGCCGGCTGCCAGAACCGCCGCTGGGATGCGTGCAGCGCGCTCGCGCCAGCCTCGGCGAATGCGGTCAGGATCGCTTCCAGCTCGGCGGGGGTCTCCGCGATTCGGGCGTCGAACCGCCGCTCCTTGAACTGCGAGAACCGCACGATCACCGGCCGGTCCGCAGGGAACTGCGCGCGGACGGCGTGCACGACCGCAGCAGGGAATGCCGCCCGCCGCGCCGGCGACCCGCCGAACGCGTCGGTGCGCCGGTTGGTGAACGGCCACAGGAACTCGTCCAGCAGGTAGCCGTGCGCGGCGTGGATCTCGATCGCGTCGAACCCGGCCCTGGCCGCCACCCGGGCCGCCTCGGCGTACGACTCCAGCAGCTCGTCGATGTCGGCGACGGTCATTGCGTGGCTCGCCGGCCCGCCCGGCTCCCGCACCCCCGACGGCGTCCACGCCGCCAGCCCGTCGACCGGCTCGCGCAGGCTACCCAGATGCCACAGCTGCGCGGCAATCCGGCCGCCCACGGCGTGCACCTCGTCGACCACATGCCGCCAGCTTGCCTCGGCGGCACCCGCGGTCATCCGAGGCACCGTGTCCTCGTGGCCCGCAGTGGAATGGTCGATCCAGACCCCTTCAGTGACGATGAGGCCGACGCCGTGCTCGGCGCGGCGGCGGTAGTAGGCGGCCACCTCAGGTGCCGGCACCCCGCCGGGCGAGTGGAACCGCGTCATCGGCGCCATGACGAACCGGGAGGCCAACGGCAGACCGGCGAACGTGACCGGCTCCAACAGCGGCGCCATCGGCAGCTTGACGTCCGGGCGAGAGGTGAGGATCCCTGTCATGCCCTCACGGTAGAAGTTGACACCGGTGTCAGGGGCAAGCCGCGGCGCCGCCGGATTCAGACCGCGGCAGGTGAAGCGGGTCCGCCGGCCGGCTCGTCGACCGTCAGTTCGTCGACGATGCGGTCCAGCGCCGAGACCGTACCGGCGAGCCGGGTCATCTCCGCCACGGTGCGCTCGCGCTCCTCACGAAGCCGGTCGGTCAGCCACGACGTGCGGATGTCGGGGTTCGTCATGCAGGGCAGCAGCTCATACATGCGCTTGCTGCTCAGGCCCGCGTCGAACAGCCGCTGAATCAGCCGGACCCGCTCGACCGCCGCCTCCGCGAAGATCCGCTGGCCGCTCGCCGTGCGCATCGACACGACCAGTCCCTGCTCTTCGTAGTACCGGATCGACCGGGCGCTCACCCCGGTGCGAGCCGCAAGCTCGCCAATCCGCATCGCGTCCCTTCCGCCTACACCCGTCGCTTCGACACCGATTCGAATCTATGCCGTCACCCCCGTCGCCGTCGCCGTCGCCGGAGTCCGCGTACCGACGTCCGCGGCGTGGCGAGCCGGCTCTGGATCCATGCGCCCACCGACCAGGCGAGCGCCCCGACGGTCAGCACCGAGCCGGCCGCGGTCGGCGAGAAGTGGCGTTTCTCGGGAGAGCATCAGCGGGATCACCACCTCCGCTCCGGCGAACGCCGCCGAGGCGAGACCCCGCAGGCCGATCACGGTGGGCAGCCCCCGCGCGGCCCGCAGGAAGCCGGCCGGCAGCAGCTGCGGAACGCAGACCAGCAGCCCGACCAGCGCCGCCCCCACCAGGCCGACGGCGAGCGCGCCGCGCTGCTGCCCCCCGTGGTGCAGCAGTGCGGCGCTCGCCCCCGCCCCGCAGGCCCAGCCGATCCGGGCCAGCGCGCCGGCCGGCGTCGGACGCCGACCAGGCCGGTGGGGACGTTTCCGGCCTCGGCGGCACGTCCGAATCGTCGCTACGCCCGGATCGCGCTGTGGAGCAGGTACTCCTTGCGGTCGAGCCGGTTGTGGTCGGTGCGGCGCCGAAGTGGCACCGACCCGCGTACCTGCCGGTAGTGGTCGAAGGCACTCTCCACCACGCCTTCACCGCGGGTGAGCGACGGAAGCTGTTGCTGCAGCTCGTGCACCTTGGTCGCGGGGATCTCTCCGTCCAGCTCGCAGACGGCACCTCGGGCGGTGGATGCGACGGGGACGCCGCCGAGCCGGGCCAGAGCGGGCATGATCGCCCCGAGGGTGTCGGTGGGCGCTTCGATGCGTACGCGGTGAATGGGCTCGTGGACGGTGGTGGCCGCCCGCTCCAGCGCCGCCATCAGCACCAGTGGGGTGAGGCTGCGGAAGTCGCTGGCGGAGCTCGACCATTTGCTCCACCCATAGGGTGGCGGCGGGGTGTACTGGGAGTGTGTGAGGGTGACCGTGCAATCGGTGACGTGCCAGCCGTGCAAGCCCTGGCGCAGCGTGCCGCGCACGCTGTCCTCCACTGCCTTGATGAACGCGATGGGCAGGGACCCGAGCTCGATGGCCAGACGGAATCGCACCCCGGAGCCGACCGGGCCCGGTTCGACGCGCAGGCCGACCGTGGCGCGGAACGGGTTGCCGTGCTCGCCCATGCGCTCGACGGCGGTGCCGACGCCGACTGGGTGTTCGATGTAGATGGTGGTCGTCTGCTCGAAGGCCACCGGGATGCCGTATTCGTCGGCCAGGGTGGCCTGGACGACCTCCTTCTGCACCTCGCCGTATAGGGACACCGCGATCTGCTCGCCGGTGTCGTCCTGGCGCAGGCGGATGAGCGGGTCCTGCTCGGCGAGCTGGGTCAGCGCTGCGAACAGCGCGCCGCGGTCGGCGGGCCGGCATGGCACCACCACGGCTTCCAGCGTTGGCGGCGCGAAGTGATGGCCGCCGGTGCCCTCGGGCGAACGTACGCCGATGGTGTCGCCGATGCGCACGTCCTTCAGGCCGGTGATCTTGGCGATCTGCCCGGCTGTGGCGGTCTGGCTGGGGACGGCGGTCCCGCGGTCGAACACGCTGATCGCGGTAACCGTCCCCGTTCCGGCCTGCCCGACGGGAACGCGCTGGCGAAGATGGAGGGTTCCGGCGCGTAGGCGCACATAGGCGACCTTCTCCCCGGCCGCGCCGCGTTCCACCTTGAACACCGAGCCTGACGCCGACGCGTGGGAATCGCCTTGCGCGGCGGGCAGTAGCCGCGTGATCCCGCCGATCAGCTCGTCGATGCCGGCTCCGGTGATCGCTGAGCCGAAGTACACCGGATGAACGAGCGCAAGCCGCGTTTGCTCGGCCAGCGCGCGGCTCAGCCTCTGCGGTGGCACGCCGTGTTCGTCGTTGAGGTACGCCGCAAGCAGCGCGTCGTCGTGCTCCGCGAGCAGTTCCAGCAGCCGCGTCGTGGAGCGGGTGTCGTCGGACGGGTAGGTCGCGAATGCTGCATCCCGGCTGCCGAGCCCGCTCACGGTGCCCATCGGCGCGATCGCGGGGGCCAGTCGCTGGCCGAGGTCGGCCAGCAGGCGGCCGTAGCACGCCCCGACTCGGTCGATCTTGTTGACGAAGAGCAGCGTGGGAATGCGCAGCCGCTGCAGCGCTCGCATCAGCACGCGGGTCTGCGCTTGCACACCCTCCACCGCGGACACCACGAGGATGGCGCCGTCGAGGACGCCGAGCACCCGTTCCACCTCCGCGATGAAGTCGGGGTGCCCTGGGGTGTCGATCAGGTTGACGGTGACGCCAGCGACGGCGAACGACACCACGGCCGATCTTATCGTGATGCCTCGCCGCCGTTCGAGGGCGAGAGTGTCGGTGCGTGTGGTGCCCTCGTCGACGCTGCCGAGTTCGTCGGTCACGCCGACGGTGTACAGAAGCCGCTCGGTCAGGCTGGTCTTGCCGGCATCGACGTGCGCGAGGATTCCGAGGTTGAGGGTTCTCATGAACTACCGTGTCCTCAATCGCTGGTAGGCGGTGAGCGTGCCCGAGCGAGCGCGGGTAGCGCCCACGTCGCGCCTGCTCACAGGTCAGATCCGGAACTCGATCCGGCGGACGCCGCGGCGACGACCTGCCCGCGACCAGGGCCCCGGCCAATGCGGTCCGATGGCTGATCACGGGTCGCGGCTCGCGTCGCCGCCGGGCATGGAACTCACTGCAGGGCGCTGCGCGGCGCCTCATCGACGCGATGACCGCGCACGTCGTGAGGAAAAGCCGCCGGGGCGCATTGTTCTTCCGGCTCGGTTCGGTCGGGCAGGGTCAGGTTGTGCCGGACGGATCGGGCGGGGGTCCAGGCCTGGGGTGCGGCATGGCGTCCGGGTCGGCCTCGCGGGCGGGGGGCCCGGCCGTGCCGGCAGCCGCGCTTGCGGTGTCATGACATGAGTTCACGGCATCGGCACCGGAGCCGGAATCGATGTAGCCCTCGGCTTAATGATCGGCTGGCCTGAGCGTCGAAGACATGGCCGTCATCCGTTTCGCGAGCGATCTCACCCCTGCACGAATCGGTCCTGAGCCTGCGGGTCCAGCGCGAGCCCGGCCTGTCGGCGCTGCTCCTGCCCTGGCACCGATCCGTCCTCGCCCGGCTCGGCCCCCACACCGACCTGCGGCAGGCGTGGTGGGGCCGAGCCTGAAACCAGTCGTCGTGGTTCCGCCAGCTGTGGCGGTGCTCGTAGCACAGCACTCGCCGCGCCTTGGCGCGGCGTATTTGCGGTCAGCGCCAGCCGGATCATGGCGGGCGGCGGTAAGCCGTGCCGTCTGGTGGTGGCGTACACGGGTTCCCGGGCTTTGGATGCGTAATGGAATTTAGCTCCGACCTCGTCGAGGTTTGCACAGTCAGGCGTCCGCCACGATCCGGTCCAGGGTGCGCCGGCCCATCCGGCTCACCGCCGGATTGCTGTCCATGTAGTACCAGACCGCGCCCATCGCCTGCTGGAACGCCCACGCCTTATCGCGTTCCCACTCGACGTCGCCGCATCCGAGCGCCTCGCGCAAAACCGGCCGCGACCCAGCTTCGAGCAGATGCCAGGCACTGACGAGGTCGAGCGCCCGGTCGGCCGGTCCCAGCCCGCCGGCGTCGAGCACCCCGGCCGCTTCCCGCGGGCGCGAGCCCGGTCGCGGCACATCTGGTCGAAGGCCTCCGGGTTGCGGCCCCGCCGCATCAGCCGCCTGCTGGTGTCGTCGATCGCGGCCGGAGTGCACGAAGCGGCGATACTGGCGAGGGAGCCAGCGAGCGGATCTCGGCAAGCCGGGTGAGAATGGCGAGCGTTGCGGCGATCGCCGGCTGCGACTCGCTGCCTGCGCGGACCAGGGCTTCTATCGTGCGCCCTGGGTCCGGTAGAGGGAGGACCGCTGTGCCAGGGGGCGGGTCGTCGCAGAGCAGGCCGGGCAGAACGGTTGCGGCCTGGCCAGCTGCGACGAGGGACAGTGCTGTGCGAAGGTCATCGCAGTTGTGGTCGATGCGCGGGGTGAATCCGGCATTGCGGCAGGCATGCAGCAGCATTTCGCGGCAACTGCTGGGTTCCGAGGCCGAGATCCAGGCGTGGTCGCGCAGGAACCCCAGCCCGTTGCTGCTGACGGCCTCCCGCAACGGCTCCGGTATGGCCAGCATGAGCGGGTCGTGAAATAGCCCGATGACGGCTGTCCCTGTCGGGGGCGGGGTGCCGAGCAGGTGGTAGCGGTAGGACACCGAGATGTCCAGGCTGTGCCGCTTGAGCATGAGGACGGCGTCCTCCGGCTCAGCCTGGGTGATCCTGGGCCGTAGCCGGGGATGGAGCGCGGCCAGTTCCGCGACCAGGGGGGCGGCCACGGACTTCAGTGTGCTGGGCGCACATCCGATGCGCAGGTCACCGCTGAGGTTGTCGTCCAGGGCACGTACTGCGCTTTCGGCCCGTTCCAGCGCAGCGAGCACGTGTTCGCACTCCGCGGCGAGGGCGATGCCGGCGGCCGTCAGGCGCACACCCCTGCCGTCCCGATACACCAGGGTCGCGTCGGCTTCGGCCTCCAGCGCTCGAAGCTGCTGTGATACGGCCGACGGCGTGACCCTGTGCAGATCCGCGACGATGCTTACCTTCCCGTGTTCAGCCAGGTCACGCAGCATCACCAGCCGCTTCACATCAAACATAAGTTCATCTTAATGGGATGCGTAGAAAACATAGCTTGACTTCACTATTTGTAAGAAGCCATCCTCGCCCCATGACGAACACACCAATCGAGGCCACCCCCGTAGGGCGTCGGTGGCGGGCGGCCCGGTGCGAACGCGCGCACGACCTCACCTGCTGGCGCAGCACGCGTCCGCGCAACCAACGTCCACGACCGACCGTCACGACGGCCACCCGGAAGAGCTGACCTCGTGCGCGCCGCCCACCTCAAGATGACCATCGCAACCATCCTGCTCGGCTCCTACCTCGTCGCCAGCAAACAGATCCTGCGTGAGGTCCCGGTCTTCACGGCTACTTTCGTACGGCTGGCGAGTGCTGTTCTCGTCCTGGCCATCTACGTGGCGCTGAGGCCCCCGGGCACGGTGCGCCCGGGACGAAGGGACAGCGCCGTGCTCCTCACGCAGGCCCTGCTCGGCGTCTTCCTGTTCAGCGTGTTCGCCATGTACGGGGTGAGGCTAACCGGCGCCATCGAAGCCGGCGTCATCCTGGGTATGGTGCCGATCTCCATCAGCGTCGTCGCCCTGCTGCTGCTCGGAGAATCGATCTCCGCACGCCGAGGAGGGGGTATCTCCCTCGCAGTACTGGGCGCCTTGAGCATCAACGTGATAAGTGCCCGCGCCTCGGGTGGTTCGGCGGGTTCCCATTTCGTACTCGGTGCCCTGCTGTTGGTCTGCGCGGTTGTGTGCGAGGCCGTCTTCATGACCTTCGGCAAACTCCTGACCAGGCCCATTCCTCCAGCCGCACTGTCTCTCATCCTGTCGGCAGTCGGCGCTCTAATGTTCGCCGTGCCGACCGCGATCGAGTTCGACTGGGCCACGATCACCGAGATCTCCGGGCAGGCGTGGGCATTGATGATCTATACCGGGGTGGCCGTCAATGGCGTGGCTGTGGTCCTCATGTACGACAGCCTCGACACCGTCGACACCGCGGTCGCGGCCGCCTTCACAGCAATGACGCCGGTAAGCGGGGCGATCCTCTCCGTGTTGTTTCTGGGCGAGAGGCTCCATCCTTATCACCTGACGGGCATGGCGCTCGTCGTCATCGGTGTCTTCATAGTCGCCAAAGACAGCTCCGATCGCCGCGAACAGCCCGTCCGGAGCCGCGGCGGCGTCTCCTTGCAGCAGGGCGTCGCCGGTCCACAGGGCCTCCAACCGCAAGGACAACCTACGAGCCTTTCATCGTGACGGTGCAGGTCACGGCCAAGTGGAGATCCCATGTGTCGACATAGGACGAGGCTTCCGGTGAGACAGCAATCGACCAAGATCAGATGCCCCAACCGGGAGCCTCGCTGTGCTGTCTTACCTTGCCGCGATTCCGTTGTCCGCCCGCAGCCTGAACCACCTCGCGGGTCTCATCCGCCGCCACCGTGACAGCGCAGATCCCGATGGCGGCGCCTTGATCCCGGCCGGCAGGCACTGCTCGCGCTCGCCCACCTGCGCAACGGTGACACCCTGACCCGCCTGGCCTGCGGATTCGAGATCGGTTTCACGACGGCTTGGCGGTACGTCCGGGAAGCTGTCGACCTGCTTGCCGCCACCGCAGACGACCTGAACGCCGCGATGGACCGGATCCGCCGGCTGGCCTACGCGATCCTCGACGGAACTCTGATCCCGATCGACCGAGTTGCCAACCAGAAGCCCTACTACTCGGGAAAACACCGCCGTCGCGGCCTGAACGTACAGGTCGTCGCCGACCCGGCAGGCCGGCTGGTCTGGGCCTCAGCTGCCCTGCCCGGCTCGATCCATGACCTGACCGCGGCCCGCGCTTACGGCATCATCGACGCCCTGAACAGCGCCAACGTGATGACCTTTGCCGATAAGGCATACCAAGGCGCCCACGGCAGCATCCGCACACCGTTCAAACGCCACCGCTACCGGCCGAAACTGCCGCGCTGGCAGAAGAAGGTCAACCGCGCTCACGCCCGGATCCGGGCCATCGGTGAACGCGCCAACGCCACCCTCAAGACCTGGAAAGTTCGGACGAAACTGCGCTGTTGCCCACACCGCGCCACCGCGATCCTGCAGGCGATCCTGGTTCTGCACCACGTCCAGAGCCCGGCCTACACAGGATAAAAGGGATCGTTGTTACACGGACGGGTCCCAGGCTACGAGCTGATCGAAGATACGACGGTCGCCTTCGAACTTCAGGGAATCCAACGGTATGCGGCCGTAGAAGAAC
>NZ_JBVJJA010000093.1:0-11812 GCF_055586005.1 Micromonospora sp. NPDC051924 | reverse complement strand
CCCCCCCCCCCCCCCCCCCCCCCCCCCCCACCCCCCCCCCCCCCCCCCCCCCCCCCCCCCCCCCCCCCCCCCCCCCCCCCCCCCCCCCCCCCCCCGTCCTGGGTGTCACGGGGTGGCCCCGCCGACCCGGCCGGGAGGGAGATTCGGCCGGTGAGGAGCGGCGGGGCCACCCGGGTCAGTTGCCGTCCTGGCCGGACCAGCCGCGGTGGCCGTGGCCACCCGGGCCCGGGAAGACGCCGGCCTCGACGGCCTTCAGCACCGCGTCGGCCTGTTCCTGGGTGAGCTTGCCGTCCTTGACGGCCTGGTCCAGCCGCTCCTTCAGCTGCGCCTGGCGGTCCTCGGTCGACGGCCGCTCCGGCCGGTCGGCCTGGCGCTGCTCGCGGAGCTTCTCCAGTGCCGCGGTGACCTTGTCGGTCGAGACGCCCAGTTCCTTGGCGAGGGCGGCGGCGAACTCCTGCTGGCGGTCGGCGCGCTGCTGCTGCCGGTCGCTGCCCTGGTCGGTGCTCGTGCTGGCGCTCGGGCTCGGGCTCTTGTCGTCGGCGAGCGCCACCGTCGGGGCGGCGATCCCGACGCCGAGCACTCCCGCGGCGGCCAGGCCGACCAGCAGCTGCTTCTTCGACATCGTGCGGATCATGCGGTTCTCCAGTTCGGTGGTGGTGCGATGACCTCACTGACAGTGACGACCGAACCTGGGGATAGGCCGTCGCGACCCTATGAACACGCTGACAATCAACCCCACGAACCGGACAAACGGGTTGCGACAGCGAGCGAGGGTCCGAAAGGGTGGCGGTCCCCGGATCACCGGACACGACCTGCCCACCCCGCACTCGGAGCCGCACGGCCTCACGGTCAGCCCCGAGGGCGAGGTCTGGATCGCCCTCGAGACCGGCGCCGTGGCCCACCGCACCCCCTGACCCGCGTGGTGGGTGGGTCACGCCACGGAGGGGGTGACGCTCAGGGTGCCGGTGTCGGTGTCGAGGACCGCCGGAGTGCCGACGGGGACGGTGAGCTGGCCGACGCCGTGACCGATGGGAAGGCCGCCGAGGACCGGGACGCCGAGGTCGCCGAGGCGCTCGGTCAGCACGTCGTTGACCGTGGTGTCCCAGCCGTCCGCGCACTCGGTGAACTGACCGACCGCCACCCCGGCGATCCCGTCCAGCGCCCCGCAGCGGCGCAGGTGGGTGAGCATCCGGTCGACCTTGTACGGCGGCTCCTGCACCTCCTCGACCAGCAGGATCGCCCCGGTCAGGTCCGGCATGTCCCGGGTGCCGATCGACGCGGTGATCAGGCAGAGGTTACCGCCGAGCAGCCGGCCCTCGGCCCGGCCGGGCACCCGGACGGGGTACGTCTCCTCCTCCTTCACCGCCTCCACGGTCACCGGTTCGGTGGTCATCAGCGCGGCGTGCAGCGACTCCGCCGAGCGGGGCGGGGTCCGGTCGTCCAGCCAGGCCGCCCCCGGCCCGTGTACGCCGGCCAGCCGGGCGCCCCGCCAGAGCGCGAACTGCAGGGCGGTGATGTCGGAGAAACCGGCCACCACCTTCGGGTCCCGGCGTACCGCGGCCATGTCGATCAGGTCGACCACCCGCTGCGCGCCGTAGCCGCCCCGGGTGCAGATCACCCCGCGCACCTCGGGGTCGGCGAAGGCGGTGTTCAGGTCGGCGGCGCGCAGCTCGTCCCCGCCCGCCAGATAGCCCTGGCGGGCGTAGGCGTTCGGCGCCAGCACCGGGCGCAGCCCCCAGCCGGTCAGCAGCTCGATGCCGCGCGCCACCCGTTCCGGCCGGGTCGGGCCGGAGGGCGACACCAGCATCACCGTGTCGCCGGGACGTAGGACCGGGGGACGCAGGCAGTCGTCGGTGGGCACGTGCGGGAGCCTAGTGGCCGCTCCGCCATGGTCGGGCCGCGTGTCGCCCCGCGCCCGGGCCGCGCCGACCGCCCGCCCGCCGGGCGGCGCTCGCGGGCTGCCGCGCCGAGCCGGACCGGGCGGCGTCGGGCGCACCGGATAGCCTCGACGTCGTGGCGACCGCGCTGGTGATCGAGAACGACCCGACCGACGACCTCCGCCGACTGGGGGAGTGGCTGACCGAGGGAGGGATCGAGCTGCGGGTGCTGCGCCCGCACGCCGGCGACGAACTCCCGGCCGACCTCGACGGGTACGCCGCCCTGGTGGTGCTCGGCGGCGACCAGCAGGCGTACCCGCTGCCCGACGGCAGCCCCAGCGCGCCCTGGTTGCCGGCGCTGGAGGGGCTGCTCCGCAAGGCCGTCCGGCAGCGGATCCCGACGCTCGCGATCTGCCTCGGCGCGCAGCTGCTGGCCAGCGCGCACGCCGGCCAGGTGGAGCGCAGCCCGTCCGGGCCGGAGATCGGGCCGACCGTGGTCGGCAAGCGGGACGCCGCCGACACCGACCCGCTCTTCCGGTATGTGCCGCTGATGCCGGACGTGCTCCAGTGGCACTCCGACGAGATCACCCAACTGCCGCACGGGGCGACCCTGCTGGCCGCCTCCACCCGCTACCCCCACCAGGCGTTCCGCCTCGGCGACCGGGCCTGGGGGCTGCAGTTCCACATCGAGTGCGACACCGCGATGATCGCCGACTGGGCCCGCGACTCGACCCAACTCGCCGAGCTGGGCTACGACCCGGAGCTGGTGGTGGCCGCCTGCGACCGGGTGATGGCCGACGTCGAGGAGGTCTGGCAGCCGTTCGCGGTCCGGTTCGCCGCCCTCGCCCTCGGCGAGCTGGACGACGACACCACCCGCCGCAGCCTGCCGCTGCTCGGGCACTGACATGGCCCGACCGACCAGGGGACGTC
This sequence comes from Micromonospora sp. NPDC051924, assembly GCF_055586005.1. Classification (NCBI taxonomy): domain Bacteria; kingdom Bacillati; phylum Actinomycetota; class Actinomycetes; order Micromonosporales; family Micromonosporaceae; genus Micromonospora; species Micromonospora sp. NPDC051924. The sequence continues at coordinate 9,005 of NZ_JBVJJA010000093.1, read as the reverse complement.
TCGCCCGGTACGGGTTCGCCGAGGGCGACGGCGGGCGGGCCGCCGACCTGCTCGGGCCGGACGGGCTGCGGCTGTGGCGGCCGGACGCCCAGGAGCCCGCCGACGAGCGCGCCGCCGACCTGCTGACCGCGCTCTCCCGGGCCGCCGACCCGGACCTGGCGCTGCGCCAGATGCACCGGATCGTCGAGGCGGAACGCCGGGCGGCCGGGGCGGGCGGGCCGGAGAAAGAGAGCCTGCTCGACGCCCTCCACGACGACCCGGGGCTCCGCCGCCGGCTGGTCGCGGTGCTCGGCGCCTCCTCGGCGCTCGGCGACCACCTGGTGGCCAACCCCGGCCAGTGGCGGGTACTGGCCACCGAGGCGGACGGGCTCGCGCCCCGCGCCGAGGGCCGGCTCGACCTGGCCACGGCCGCCCGGATGACCGCCGCCACCGGCCCGATCCCGGTGCTGCGGCAGGCGTACCGGCTGGCGCTGCTGCGGATCGCGGCGGCCGACCTGACCGGCGGGCGCGGCCTGGAGCAGACCATGGCGGCGCTCTCCGGCCTCGCCGACGCCACCCTGGCCGCCGCGTACGGCATCGCGGTGGACGAGCTGCCGGCGGGCACGCCCGGGCCGCGGCTGGCCGTGGTGGCGATGGGCAAGTGCGGTGGCGACGAGCTCAACTACGTCTCCGACGTGGACGTCATCTTCGTCGCCGCCGAGGACGAGGACCTGGGCGCGGCGACCCTGGTCGCCACCCGGCTGATCCACATCTGCGGGCTGGTCGCCTGGCCGGTGGACGCCGCGCTGCGCCCCGAGGGCAGCCGGGGGCCGCTGGTGCGCACCCTCGCCAGCCACCTCGCCTACTACCGGCGCTGGGCCCGGACCTGGGAGTTCCAGGCGTTGCTCAAGGCCCGCCCGGCGGCCGGCGACCTCGATCTGGCTGGGAAGTGGATCGACCAGCTCGCCCCGCTGGTGTGGACTGCCGCCGAGCGGCCGGAGGCGGTCGAGGACGTCCGGGCGATGCGCCGCAAGATCATCGACAACATCCCGCCGAAGGAGCTGGAACGCGAGATCAAGCGCGGCCCGGGCGGGCTGCGCGACATCGAGTTCGCGGTCCAGCTGCTCCAGCTGGTGCACGGCCGGGGGGACGAGTCGCTGCGGGTGCCCGGGACGATCCCGGCGCTGCGCGCCCTGGTCGCCGGCGGTTACGTCGGCCGCGCCGACGGCGAGGCGCTGCTGCGTGGCTACCGCTTCCTGCGCGGCGTCGAGCACCGGCTCCAGCTCCAGGGCCTGCGCCGCACCCACACCGTGCCGACCGAGCCGGCCGCGCTGCGCTGGCTCGCCGCCGCGCTGGACTACCAGGCCACCCCGGGCCGCAGCGCCGTCGAGGAGTTCCGCGCCGAGTGGGTCACCCACGCCACCGAGGTACGCCGGCTGCACGCCAAGCTGCTCTACCGGCCGCTGCTGGAGTCGGTGGCCCGGGTGCCCACCGAGGGGCTGCGGCTCACACCGGAGGCGGCCCGGCACCGGCTGGAGATCCTCGGCTTCGCCGACCCGGCCGGGGCGCTGCGTCACCTCCAGGCCCTCACCGGCGGGGTGAGCCGCACCGCCGCGATCCAGCGCACCCTGCTTCCGGTGCTGCTCAGCGAGTTCGCCGACGCGCCGGAACCGGACCGGGGGCTGCTCAACTACCGGCAGGTCTCCGACAAGCTCGGCAGCACCCCCTGGTACCTGCGGCTGCTGCGCGACGAGGGGCCGGTGGCCCGGCGGCTGGCCCGGGTCCTCTCCTCCTCCCGGTACGCCGCCGACCTGCTGGCCCGGGAGCCGGAGGCGCTGCGGCTGCTGGCCGAGGACAGCGAGCTGACCCCGCGCCCGCGCGAGGTGCTCGGCGAGGGGTTCGCCGCCGCGGCGGCCCGGCACGACGACCCGGTCGAGGCCACCCGGGCGGTGCGCGCCCTGCGCCGCCGGGAGCTGGTCCGGCTGTCCTGCGCCGACGTGCTCAGCCAGGCCGGCGCGCTCGCCCCGCTCACCCCCCGCTCCACCGAGCCCGGCGCCGAGCGGGTGCCCACGCTGGTCGACGTCAGCGCGGTCGGCACCGCCCTGGCCGACGTCACCGACGCCACCCTGGCCGCCGCCCTGCGGATCGCCCGGGCCACCCAGCCGGCGCCGCCCGGGCTGCGCTTCGCGGTGGTCGGGATGGGCCGGCTCGGCGGGTACGAGTCGAACTACCTCTCCGACGCCGACGTGCTCTTCGTCTACGACCCGCCGCCCGGCGCGGACGAGAGCGCGGCCAGCGCCGCCGCCCACGCCATCGCCGAGGAGCTGCGCCGGCTGCTCTCCGCGCCGGCCCCCGACCCGCCGCTCGGGGTGGACGCCGATCTGCGCCCGGAGGGCCGGCAGGGCCCGCTGGTGCGCAGCCTCGCCGCGTACGCCCAGTACTACGCCCGCTGGTCGAAGGTGTGGGAGGCGCAGGCGCTGCTGCGGGCCCGGTTCGTCTGCGGCGACGCCGATCTGGGCGCCGCGTTCGAGGCGATGGCCGACCCGGTCCGCTACCCGGCCGACGGGCTGACCCGCGAGCAGGTGGTGGAGATCCGCCGGATCAAGGCCCGGGTGGAGACCGAGCGGCTGCCCCGGGGCGCCGACCCGGCCACCCACACCAAGCTGGGCCGGGGCGGGCTCGCCGACGTCGAGTGGGCGGCGCAGCTGCTTCAGCTCCGGCACGCCGGCCGGCAGCCCGAGCTGCGCGGCACGCGTACCCTCGACGCCCTCGCGGCGGCCCGGGACGCCGGCCTCGTCGACCCGGAGGACGCCGCCGAGATGGCCGCCGGTTGGACCCTCGCCGCGCAGGTCCGCAACGCGCTGATGCTGATCCGCGGCCGGGCCGGGGACCAGTTGCCCCGGCACGGGGTGGAGCTGGCCGGGGTGGTCCGCCTGCTCGGCCGGGACGACCCCGGCGAGTTCCTCGACGAATACCTGCGCACCGGGCGCCGGTCCCGGGCCGCGATGGAGCGGGTCCTCGGTGCCTGAGACCTCCATCCTCCGCGTTAGGGCGGCGGCCGAGCGGCACGCCGGCCGCCGGTCGCTGCCCGCGCTGCTGGCGGCCCCGGCGGTGGCGCTGCTGCTCGGCGTGGCCTTCCTGCTCGCCCCGCCGATGGGCACCGACCTGGCCGCCCAGGTCGCCCGGGCCGGCTTCGTCGCCCGCCACGGCGGCGCCCCGATCGACCTCGGCTGGTACGGCGGGGTCAACCAGTACGGCTACAGCCTCTTCACCGCCCGGCTGGGCGCCTGGCTCGGGGTGCGGCCGCTGGGCGTCCTCGCCGCCGTGGCGGGCGCCGCGGCGCTGAGTTGGCTCTTCGTCCGGCACCGGGCTCGCCGGCCGGTGCTGGCCGGGGTGCTCGGTGCGGCGGTGCTGGTCGGCAACCTGGCCAGCGGCCGGATCACCTTCGCCGTCGGCCTGGCGTTCGGGCTGCTCGCGCTCGGCGCGGTGGGCGCCGAGCGGCCGGGCCGGCCGGCGCGGCTGATCCTGGCCGCCGTGCTCGCCGTGGCGGCCACCTGGGCCAGCCCGGTCGCCGGGCTCTTCACCGGCCTGGCCGGCGCGGCGCTGCTGCTGGCCGGGCTGCGCCGGGGCGAGGGCCCGGGCCGGCCGCTGCCGGGCGGCTTGCGGGTGGACCGGCCGCTGGCCGAGAGCCTGGTCCTCTGCCTCGCGCCGGCCCTGGCGCTCGCCCCGATGGCGGTGCTGTTCGGCAACGGCGGCACCCAGCCGTACTCGGCCGAGTCGATGCGGATCAACGTGGCGCTGGCCGTGCTGGTGTTCGCCGTCGTGCCCCGGCGTCGCCGCGCGCTGCGGATCGGCGCGGTGCTCACCGTGCTGCTGCTGGTCGCCGCCTTCTACCTGCCCAGCCCGATCGGCTCCAACGCGCTGCGGCTGCCCATGCTCTTCGCGCTGCCGGTGCTGGCCGGGTACGCGCCGCTGCCCGGCCCGTGGTTGGCCGGCCTGCTCGCCGCCACCGTCTGGTGGCAGAACCCGGTGATGGTCAGCGACGTGACCCGGGCCGGCTCGGCGGAGAGCGCCGCGTCGTTCCACCGTCCGCTCGCCGACGAGCTGGCCCGACGGCAGCCGGTCGGCCGGGTCGAGGTGGTGCCGCTGCGCGACCACTGGGAATCGGCGTACCTGCCGCCGACGGTGCCGCTGGCCCGCGGCTGGGAACGGCAGGTGGACACCGACCGGAACGCCCTCTTCTACGCCGACGGGCTGACCGCCGAGGCGTACGCGGACTGGCTGCGCCGGGAGGCGGTCCAGTACGTCGCGGTCGCGCCCGACGCCCCGCCGGACCGGTGGGGGCGGGCCGAGGCCGACCTGATCGGGTCCGGCCAGCCCTACCTGCGCGAGGTCTGGCGCAACGCGGACTGGCGGCTGTACGCCGTGGTCGACCCGACGCCGCTGGTCGGCGCGCCGGGCCGGCTGGTCGCCGCCGACCAGGCCCGGGTGCGGTTCACCGCGGACCGAGCGGGTGACGTGCCGGTCCGGGTCCGGTGGTCGCGCTGGCTCTCCCTCTCCGGGGCGGACGGCTGCCTGCGGCCGGGGCCGGACGGGTGGACCGAGGTACGGGTGCGTGCCCCGGGTGAATTCACGGTCTCCAGCCGGCTGGTGCCGGCGAACCATTGCTGAACACGCGGCCCGGCCCGGTGCCCACCGTCGGCGCCGGCGGGCCGGGCTGGCAGCATGGCGGGGTGTCTCACCACCTCTCGCGCTGGACCGGCCTGGCGGGCTCGCTGCTGCTCGCGCTGGGCGCCTTCCTCGGCGGCGCGTTCCCGCACGCGAACCTGCGCCCCAACCCGGTCAACATCTGGCAGGGCCCGCACGGGCCGCTGATCCTCGGTGCCTGGCTGGTCGGCACCGCGCTGCTGGTCTGGGCCTGGTGGTCGCTGCGCGACCGGGTGCCGTCGGTGCGCTGGGCGCTGGTCACCGCCGCGCTCTGGCTGCTGCCGATGCTGGTCGCGCCGCCGTTCGGCAGCCGGGACGTCTACGCGTACGCCTGTCAGGGCGCCAGCTTCGCGGGCGGGATCAGCCCGTACGAGCAGGGGGTCTCGGCGCTGCCCTGCCCGTGGCTGGACACCGTCTCGTACATCTGGCGGGACACCCCGGCCCCGTACGGCCCGCTCTTCGTGGTGATCGCCGGCGCGGTGGTCAAGGCAACCGGCTCGCTGACCGCCAGCATCGTGCTGTTTCGCCTGCTCAGCCTGGTCGGCGTGGCGCTCACCGCGTACGCCGTGCCGGTGCTGGCCCGGCGGCGGGGGGTGCCGGCCGAGCGGGCGGTGTGGCTGGCGCTGGCCTGCCCGCTGGTCGCCATGCACCTGATCGGCGGCCCGCACAACGACGCCCTGATGGTCGGGGCGCTGGTCGCCGGGCTGGCCCTGGTGGCCTCCCGGCCGGGCCGGCCCGGTCCGCTGCTGGCCGGCGGGGCGCTGCTCGGCGTGGCCGTGGCGATCAAGGTGACCGCCCTCGTCGTGGTGCCGTTCGCCGCGCTGGCCGCGATGGTCGGGCCGTACCGGATCCGGACGCTGGTGCGCGACGGCGGGTGGGTGGTCGGCGGCGCGGTCGCGGTCGTGGTCGGGGTCACCTTCGGCGGCGGGCTGGACTTCGGCTGGGTCGGCGGGCTGTCGCAGGGTGGGGTGGCGGTCGCCTGGACCTCCCCGCCGACCGCGGTCGGCCAGACCGTCGGCTACCTCGCGGCGCTGTTCGGCGCGCACATCGACGCGCTCCCGGTGACCCGGGGGATCGCCGTGCTGCTGCTGGCCGGGCTGCTGGTCTGGCTCTGGTTCCGGGCCCGGAGCCGGGACCCGTTCTACTACGCGGGGCTGGCGCTGGCGCTGACCGTGTCGCTCTCCCCGGTGGTGCACCCGTGGTACTGGACCTGGCCGCTGGCCGTCCTCGCCGCGACCGCCGCCCTGCGGGAGAAGTGGTACCTGGTGGTCGCGGCGGTCGGGTCGTTCCTGATCCTGCCGGACGGCACCGGCCTGCCCCGGTGGACCAAGATGCCCGGTGCCCCCCTGATGACGCTGTTGGTGATCGTCGTCACGGTCCGCTTGGTACGGTCGGTTCGGGCGGACCGGCGGCCGGTCCCCGCCGACGCGGCAGCCGACTGAGGAGTGGCCGGTGCGCGAGCCGGACGTGGTGCCCGACGGGCCGGTCCGGCCCGTCGCCGCCGCGTTCGCCCGGTACGCCGGGCTGCTCGGCGCGGTGCTGCTGACCGTCGCCGGCTGGCTCGGCGGCGCGCTGCCCGACGCCCCGCCCGTCACCCGCCTCGTCGACGTGTGGGACGCCCCGCACGGCCCCTGGGTGCTCGGCTGCTGGCTGGCCGGCACGCTGCTGCTGGTCGGGGCCTGGTGGTCGCTGCGCTGGGGCGCCCCGTCGACCCGGTGGGCGTACCTGACCGCCGGGCTGTGGCTGCTGCCGCTGCTGGGCGCGCCCCCGCTGGGTAGCCGGGACGTCTACTCGTACGCCTGCCAGGGCTGGTCGTGGACGCACGGTGCCGATCCCTACCGGGTGGGGGTGGCGGCGGCCGGCTGCCCGTGGACGGACGCGGTGTCGCCGATCTGGCGGGACACCCCGGCGCCGTACGGGCCGTTCTTCGTGCTGCTGGCCGGGCTGGCGGTGCTGGCCGGCGGCGGGCTGGTCGGGGCGCTCGTGCTGCTGCGGGTGGTCGCGGTGGCCGGGCTGCTGCTGGCCGCGCTCTGCCTGCCCGGCCTGGCCCGGGCCGCGGGTGTGCCGACCCGGCGGGCGGCCTGGCTGGCGCTGGCCTGCCCGCTCGTCGGGGTGCACCTGGTCGCCGGCGCGCACAACGACGCGGTCGGCCTGGGTCTGGTGCTGTCCGGGCTGCTGATGCTGGTGCGCAAGCCCGGCAGGCCGCGCGCGCTGGTGGTGGCGGGGGTGCTGCTGGGCCTGGCGGTCGCGGTGAAGGCGGTCGCCGTGGTGGTGCTCCCGTTCGCCGCGCTCGCCGCGGTGCTGGGCCGTCACACCTGGCGGGCGCTGCTGCGTGATGCCGCCTGGCTGGCCGGGGGAGTGCTCGCCGCGCTGCTGGCCTGCTCCCTGGTCACCGGGCTGGGTCTGGGCTGGGTGGGTGGGCTGGCACGCAGTGGCGACTCCGAGCAGTGGACCTCCCCGCCGACCGCGGTGGGCTTCGTGGTCGACTACGTGGGGGCCCTGCTCGGCCGGGAGCCGCACGCCGTTCCGGTGGCCCGGGCGGTCGCGCTGGCGCTGCTCGCGGTGCTGTTGGTGGCGCTCTGGTGGTGGGCCTGGACGGCGCTGCGCCGGCTCAACGACGTCCGGCAGCAGGTGGTCGGGCTGGCCGCCGCCCGGCCCCGGGTGACGCTGCTCGGCGCCGGTCTGGCGCTGGCCGCCACGGTCCTGCTGGCCCCGGTCCTGCACCCCTGGTACGCGGTCTGGCCCCTCGCCCTGCTCGCGGTGGCGACCCGGTCGCCGGCCCGGACGGTGTGGTTCGTGGCGCCCTGCGCGGTGGCGTCGGTGCTGGTCCTGCCCGACGGCACGAACCTGGCCCGGTTCACCAAGGCGCCCGGGGCGATCCTGATGACCGCGTTGCTGGTGGTGCTGGTGGGGTGGGCGGTCCGGGCGCGGCGCGTCGGCCTCCCGCCCGCCGGCTGAGCGGCCGCCCGACCCCGCCCCGCCCGGCGGGACCGGGTCGGGGGAGCGGCGTGGAAACGGCCGGGCCGGCCCCGCTGTCGCGGAGCCGGCCCGGCAATCGCCCTCGCCATGGATGGATGTCCATGCAACCGGGTCAACTTCACTGATACCGATTTGTCACGCAGGTCCTGAGCTCAGCCCTGGTGGGCGGGGGCGGGCCAGACCGGTTGCAGCACGTGCCAGTCGTGTGGATGCCGGCGGACGGCGCCCGTGAAGACGTCGGCCAGCTCCTGCGTCATCGCCGCCACCCGGGCCCGGGTGGCGCCGTCACGGCCCGGGACGATCTCCGGGTGGATCCGGATCCGCAGCCGCGGACCGTCGTACCAGAGCGATACGGGCAGCAGCGCGGCCCCGGTGCGCAGCGCCAGCTGCGCGGGCCCGGCCGGGAACGTCGTCGGCGCGCCGCAGAACCGCACGCCGATGCCGGCCGCGGACGTGTCCCGGTCAGCGAGCAGGCACACGACCTCGCCGGCACGCAGCCGCCGGGTGAGCGTGGTGACCGCCCGCCGGGTCTCGTCGGCGGGGAGCACCTCGATGCCGAGCGCCGCACGGTGGCTCACGAACCGCTGGTAGAGCCGCTCCGGGCGCAGGCGTTGCGCGACCGTGGTGAACCGGTGCCCGCTCAGCACCAGCGCGGCTCCGGCCAGGTCCCAGTTGCCGCTGTGCGGCAGCGCCAGCACCACTCCGCGACCGGCGTCACGGGCGGCGGCCACCCGGCCCAGCGACTCGAAGACCACGGCGTCGCGGATCCGGTCCCGGCTCCATCCGGCGAGCCCGAAGAACTCCCGCCAATAACGCAGATAGGAGTGCACGCCCCGAGCGGCCGCGGCGGTCACGGCGGGACTGTCCGCGGCCTGGCCGAGCACCTGGGCGAGGTTGACCCGCAGCTGGTGCACCCCGCCCGCGCCGGACCAGCGCATCCCGGCGGCGACGGAGTCGAAGACGAGCGCGGCGACCGGGCCCGGCAACCGCGGCGTGACCCGCCAGGCAAGGCCGTAGAGCCGGCTGGCCAGGTCCTCTCCCACGCCGGGATGGTAACGGTCGCCGGCCGGGTCCGGTGGTTGCTGGTCCATCGATAGCGGTCCGATATCGACGGGTTACCGGTGCGCCGCAAGCTGACCGCTGATCGCACGGCACGTCGACGAGAAAGGCGCACGTAGGGGCTTGAGGGGTCGCAACGGCGATGAGTTTCGTTATGGTGCCCAGTCTGTACTCCCATGCACCCGGTCTCCCGACTCTCGGGGAGAGCGTCATGACCGCTACGTACAGGAGGCAAGCGTGAAACTTCTTCTCACGTCCGCGGGCGTCAAGAACCCGAGCAT
>NZ_JBVJJA010000092.1:0-12293 GCF_055586005.1 Micromonospora sp. NPDC051924 | reverse complement strand
GCCTCCGGCCCTCCCCCCCCCCCCCCCCCCCACCCTCCCCCCCCCCCCCCCCCCTCCCCCCCCCCTCCCCCCCCCCCCCCCCCCCCCCCCCCCCCCCCCCCCCCCCCCCCCCCCCCCCCCCCCCCCCCCCCCCCCCCCCCCCCGGTGCCGGGGTCAGTTGCGGTTGATGGTGAACGTGCTGGTGGTGTTCCGGATGTCCTGAAAGTTGTCGGTCAGCCGCAGGTTGGTGAAGGTGGCGGAGCCGACCGCCGGGCCCTCGCCGGGCTCGGGCAGCTCGTTGACCCAGATGGACGCGGAGAAGAGCCACATCGCCGGGAACGTCTGCTGGCCCCAGAAGTGCCCGCCGGAGCGGACCAGCGAGACGTTCTGGAACTCGGTGGGCGGGCTGGCGCCGACCCCGATGAACGGATAGCCGAAGTCCAGCGAGCTGATGGTGACACCCGAGTACGTCAGCTGGTCGGCGATGTACAGGTTGCGGAAGGTGTTGTCGTAGCCGCCGTACACGGCCACGCCCGCGGCCCGCCAGGTGAGCGTGGCGGTGAGGTTCTCGAAGACGTTGCCGTGGTTGCCGGCCGACGCGCCCTGGTCGGTGGCCGAGAAGAGGGCGAACGCGTCGTCGCCGGTGGACCGCCCCTCCGAGTTGGTTACCAGGCCGCCGGTGCTGCCGTTGGTCATGTTGACCGCGTCGGCGAAGGTGTCCCGGAAACCGGCTGTCCCGGATCGAATACCACGGCCCGGCGCCGCGCAGGGTCACCCCGTCGACCACCACGTGGTCCCAGAGGGTGAACGTGCCGGCGGGGATCCACACCAGCTTCCCCTGCGCCTTGCCGGCGTCGACGGCGGCCTGGAACTTCGCGGTGGAGTCGGTCGCACCGGTCGGGTCGGCGCCGAAGTCGGTCACCACGTCCAGCACCCCGGCGGGCTTGGCGATCTCCGCGCCGACCAGCTCGAAGTCGGCCAGGTCGATGGTGAAGGTGGGCGACTGGGCGGTCGAGGAGACCTGCAACCTGATCTTCGTGCCGGTCGGGTAGGTGGCGCCGAACCGGGTCCGGGCCTCGTCGTAGAAGTGGTGCGGGTTGGTGTCGCCCGGGTTGTTGTTGAACGGGTAGCCGCCGTAGTACCAGCCGTACCGGGAGGTGACCGGAACCGCCTTCACGAGGGCGCCGTTGGCACGCAGGTCGATGGTGGCGTCCCGGCCGGTGCCGGCCGCGTTGTCCGGCAGGTACCGGAAGGTGACCGCGTCGGCCGGCGCGGTGAGGGTGAACTCGACGTACTCGCCGACGGCGTCGAAGGTGACCGCCTCCCGGCCGGAGGCCTCCGACAGCAGGGTGCCGTAGTGCCGGTCGGGGCCGATCCGGGTGCCGATGTGGACGGCGCGTTCCGCCTCTTGCTCGACGAACGGGACCGTGGCGCCGCGGCCGGCGATGTCGAACGGGGACAGCCCGGCGGCCCGGGCCGGGGTGCCGGTGGAGGTCAGCGCCACGACGGTGAGCGAGGTGGTGGCGAGCGCGGCGGCGGCCAGGGCGGCCAGCCCCGTGCGGAGCCGGCCTCTGCGGTGGTGGTGCGGGGTGGTGTGCTCGGCCATGAGGGGTGTTCGCCCTTTCGTCGGTGGCCAGGTCCCCCGTGGAAGCGGTCGCTCCTCCCCTCTCCCCTGTGCTGCGGCGCCGGATCGACTCAGCGGGTACGCAGCCAGACGGCGGTGTCCGACGGCAGCCGGTCGTCGTGCAGCGGGCCGCTGGCGAGCAGCAGTCGATCGTGGTCGGGCAGCGGCACGGCCGTGTCGGAGAGGTTGACCAGGCAGGCGAAGCCGGGCTCGCGGGCGAAGGCGAGCACCCGGTCCGGGGCCGGCAGCCAGGCCAGCGTGCCGTCGCCGAGCGCCGGTTCGCTCCGGCGCAGCGCGATGGCCGTCCGGTAGAGCTCCAGCATCGAGTGCGGGTCGCCGGTCTGCGCGCGGACCGTCCGGTCCTTCCAGTCGGCCGGCTGGGGCAGCCAGGGCGGAGCCGCCGCGCCGTCGGGGCTGAACCCGAACGGCGGGGCGTCGCCGGTCCAGGGCAGCGGCACCCGGCAGCCGTCCCGGCCCGGGTCGACCCGGCCGGAGCGTTCCCACATCGGGTCCTGCCGCAGCTCGTACGGGATGTCCTCGACCTCCCAGAGGCCCAGCTCCTCGCCCTGGTAGACGTACGCCGCGCCGGGCAGCGCGAGGGAGAGCAGCGCGGCCGCGCGGGCCCGGCGGGTGCCCAGCTCCAGGTCGGTGGGGATCCCCTCGCGCTTGGCCGCGAAGCTGAACGTGGTGTCCGCCCGGCCGTAGCGGGTGACGTGCCGGGTGACGTCGTGGTTGGAGAGCACCCAGGTGGCGGGCGCGCCGACGGGCGCGTGCGCGCTCAGCGTCCCGTCGATGCTCTCCCGCAGCGCGGCGGGGTCCCAGGCGCAGCCGAGGAAGTCGAAGTTGAACGCGGCGTGCAGCTCCTCCGGGCGCAGGTAGTTGGCGAACCGCTGCCGGTCGGGCAGCCACACCTCGCCGATCAGCGCCCGGTCGCCGGGGTAGGAGTCGGCGATCCGCCGCCAGTCGCGGTAGATCTCGTGCACCCCGTCCAGGTCGCGGAACGGGTGCGGCCGGTCCGGCCGGGTCTCGGGCAGGGTGCCGTCCTTGACCAGCAGCCCGGCCGAGTCGATCCGGATGCCGTCCACCCCCCGGTCGAACCAGAACCGCAGGATGTCCTCGAACTCGGCCCGTACCCGGGGGTGGTCCCAGTTGAAGTCCGGCTGCTCGGGGGCGAACAGGTGCAGGTACCAGTCGCCGGGGGTGCCGTCCGGGTTGACGGTCCGGGTCCAGGTGGGGCCGCCGAACTCGCCCACCCAGTCGGTGGGCCGCTGATCGCCGTCCGGGCCGCGCCCGCGGTGGAACCAGAACAACTCCCGCTCGGGCGCGTCCGGCCCGCCGGTGAGGGCCGCCTGGAACCAGGGGTGCGCGGCGGAGCAGTGGTTCGGCACCACGTCGACGATCGTCCGGATGCCGAGCCCGTGTGCCTCCGCGATCAGCGCCTCCGCCTCGGCCAGGCTGCCGAAGACCGGGTCGATGTCCCGGTAGTCGGCCACGTCGTAGCCGGCGTCGGCCATCGGGGACGGGTACCAGGGGCTGAACCAGATCGCGTCGACGCCGAGCTCCGACAGGTGGTTCAGCCGGGACCGGATGCCGGCGATGTCGCCGACACCGTCGCCGTCACCGTCGGCGAAGCTTCGTGGGTACACCTGGTAGATCACCGCTCCACGCCACCACGGACCACTGTCTCCTGTGGACACGAGCACCTGCTTTCTGCGTCGTACGTCGGCGGATTCGCCGGACCTGGGTGTGGGTCGGGCGAACGGTCGTTGTTCGCCGCAGAGGTTTGCCGGGGGGAGCTCAGCCCTTGAGGCTGCCGGTGGTCAGGCCGGACATGATGTTCCGCTGGAAGATCAGGAAGATGACCACGGTCGGGATCGCGGCGATGACGGAGGCGGCGATCACCACGTTCATCGGCGTACCGCCCGAGAAGGCGTAGATGCCGACGCTGACCGTCCGCGTCTCGGGTGACGGCATGACCAGCTTGGGCCAGAGGAAGTCCTTCCAGACCGCCGTCACGGCGAAGATCGAGACCACGCCGAGAATGGGACGCGACATCGGCAGGATGATCGACCAGAGGGTACGCAGCGGCGTCGCCCCGTCCACCAGGGCCGCCGACATCAGGTCCTCCGGGATCGAGTCGAAGAACCGCTTCAGCAGGAAGATGTTGAACGCGTTCGCGACCAGGGGCAGCCAGATGGCGAACGGCGAGTCGAGCAGGTTGAGGTGCAGGATCGGCAGGTCGATCACCGTCACGTACTGCGGGACGATGAGGACCATCGCGGGAATCATCAGCGTCGCCAGCATCAGCCCGAGGATCGCGTTGCCGAAGACGGGCCGGAGCTTCGACAGGGAGTACGCCGCGGCGGTGTCGAGGACGAGCTGGAACAGCACCGCCCCAGCCGCGTAGTAGAACGTGTTGAACAGCAGCTTCGCGAGGTTCAGGTTGGTCCACGCGTCGAGGTAGTTCCGCGGCTGCGGGTCCTTTGGGAACAGCGAGGGCGGGGTCTGCGCGATCTCCTGGCCGGACTTGAGCGCGCCGGTGACCATCCAGTAGAGCGGCCCGATGAAGACGAGCGTGAACCCCACGACGACGACGGTGAACAGCGTCCAGTAGATCACTCTGCCGCGTCCCCGGCTGAGCTGGGCGTGGGAGATGAGGGTCCGGGTCCCGGAGTCCTGTGCCATTCCTCGTCCGTCCTAGTCCTGTTTCGCAGTCAGCCGCACGTAGACGCCGGAGAAGCCGGCCAGCACCACGAGCATGATCACGCCGAGCGCCGCGGCGCCGTTGAGGTCGTTCTGGAAGAACCCGTGCTGGTAGATGAGGTACGCGACCGAGGTCGCCGAGTCGCCGGTGCCCGCGCCGTTGGCGAGGATCAGCGGCTCGATGAAGAGCTGCATGGTGGCGACGATCTGCAGCATCGCCAGCAGCGCAAGGATCAGCCGGGTCTGCGGGATGGTCACGTTGACGATCCGCCGCCAGATCCCGGCGCCGTCGAGCTCGGCCGCCTCGTAGAGCTCGCCGGGGATGTTCTGCAGCGCCGCGAGATAGATCAGCACCGCGCTGCCCATGTTCATCCAGGTCGAGGCGATCACCATCGCCGGCATTGTCATCCCGGACGACTGCATCCACTCCGACGTCGGCAGGTGCAGTGCCTTCAGGATCGCGTTGAACAGTCCCGCCTCGCTGGGGTCGTACGCGTAGAACTTGAAGAGGAAGAGCGCCGAGGCCGGCGGCAGCATCACCGGCAGGTAGACCAGAATCCGCAGGTACCCCTTGGCGTGGCGGAACTCGTTGAGCAGGATCGCCACGAAGAACGGCACCGCGTACCCGAGGACGAGGGCCAGGACGGTGAAGTAGAACGTGTTCCGCCACGCGGTCCAGAAGCTCGGGTCGTCGATGATGCGGAGGTAGTTGTCCCAGCCGACCCAGGTGGTCTCGCCCCGGCGGGTGCGCTGGAAGCTCATCACGATGCCGCGGATCATCGGATACCAGGAGAAGACGGCAAAGCAGAGGACCGCCCCGATCAGGAACGCGTGCCCGGTGAGGTTGTCCCGTACCTTGCGGCGGAGGCTGGTCCGCCGCGACGCTGCCAGGTACGGCGGCTCGGAGCGGCCCGGTCGCCTGGTGGTACCCGGAACGGTGGTGATCGCCAAGACATCTCCTGCGGAAGTAGGTGACCGGACGGTGCGGGGCGGGGGGGGGGGGGGGGGGGGGGGGGGGGGGGGCCGCACCCCCCCCCCCCCCCCCCCCCCCCCCGCCGGCTCAGCTCCCCGCGGCCAGCAGCTTGTTGACCTTGTCCTCAGCCGTCTTGAGCAGCGCGTCGATGTTCGCGTTCGGGTTCGTCAGCACCCCGGACATCGCCGCGTCGAGCACCGCGTAGATCGCCTGCGCGTTGCGGGGCTCGCCCTTGATCGGGACCGGGTTCGCCTCGAAGGCCGCGAAGTTGGTGGTGTCGACGTTCGCGTTCGCCTTGCGCAGCTCGAGTTCCTGCTTCTGCGCCGCGCTGCCGTTGGCGAACAGCAGCGGCTGGGGCAGGCCGACCGGGTAGTTCTGCGGCTTGGCTCGGACGTAGTCGAACTGGCCCTTGCCCGGGGTGAGCTTCTGGTACGCGATCCACTTCAGACCGGCCTTCACCTGCTCCGGGGTGAGGCCCTTCTTGAAGAAGTAACCCTCGCCGCCACCGAGCGTCGCCTTCGCCGCGCCGTCCTGGCCGGGCAGCGGGCCCATCGCCCAGTCCTGGAACTTGCCCTGGAACTGGCTGACGATCGCCTGGGTGGCGTCCGGCGCGCCGATGAACATGCCGACCTTGCCGGCGCCCGCGTTGGTCAGCAGGTCACCCCACTGCAGCAGCTGGCGGTTGCCCATGCTGTTGTCGCCGTACCGCATGTCCTTGAGGTTCTGCAGGACCTGCTTGCCCATCGCGTTGTTGAAGTCGGCCTTCTTGCCGTCCGCGGTGAGCACCTGCCCGCCCTGGGAGTAGAGCAACGAGGTGAAGTGCCAACCGCCGGTGTTGCCCGCGCTGTACTCGGAGTAGCCGGCGATGCCGTTGCCCAGCGCGGCGATCTTCTTGGCGGCCGCGCGGACCTCGGCCCAGGTCCTGGGCGGGTTGTTCACGTCCAGTCCCGCCCGCTGGAACAGGACCTTGTTGTAGACCAGGCCCATCGAGTAGTTCTTCACCGGGATGGCGTAGAGCTTGCCGTTGTCGGTGAAGACCTCCTTGAGTGCCGGGTCGACGCTGTCCCAGGCCGGGATCGTGTCCTTGTTGGCGTACTGGCTGACGTCCATCGCCTGACCGGAGTCGAGCACCTGCTGGAGATCGGTCATGTACCCGTAGAACACGTCGGTCACGGTGCCGCCGGCGAGGCGGGCGGTGAAGTCCGGCGGGTTGTTGCACTGCTCGCCGACGCTGACGCTCTTGATGACGATGTCGGGGTTCTGCCGCTGGAACTCGGCGACGTCGTCGTTCCAGTTCTTCAACAGCTCCTTCTGGGCGCCGACCGGCTGGCAGTCGACCGTGATGGTGACCTTGCCGCTGGCGTCCTTCCCCGCGTCGTCGCTCTTGGTGGAGCAAGCCGCGAGGCTGAGCCCCAGGCCGGCCACGAGCGCTAGCGCCGCAGCCTTCCGGTACTGCGGTACGGACATCTGTCCATCCCTTCGGGAACGGGGGGGGTATCCATGGCCTTCGCTGATCTGCGGTGATCCCACCGCGGGGATGCGGCTGGAGACCGGCATCCGCCACGCGACCTGCTCCGGTCGCTGGGCCGGGTCAGGTGTGAGTGCAGTCACCGTAGCGAGGCCGACTCATTTCAGCAAGGTTTCGATCGCGGTTTGAAAAGATGCGACTTTCTGACGGCAGATCGCGACAGCAGCACGGAGGGATCGCGGGGTGTCCTGGTCGACGCCGGCTCCCGTTCTCATGAAAAACGGCCGTCGACCGCAGGGCAGCGGTCGACGGCCGGAGCATCGTTCAGCGGCCGGGACGCGGTGGTCCGTGGCCGGGTCGGTCGGTGCGGGTGGGCGCGACGGTCAGCGGCCGGGGGCCGGGGCGGTGGAACCGCGTACCACCAGTTCGGGCTCGAACAGCAGCTCGTCGTGCAGCACGCCGGCCCCCTCGATCTGGGTGACCAGCAGGTCCACCGCGGCCTGCCCCATCATCTCGATCGGCTGGCGCACCGTGGTCAGCGGCGGGTCGGTGCAGGTCATGAACGCGGAGTCGTCGAAGCCCACCACCGACACGTCGGTCGGCACCGCACGGCCGAGCCGGCGGGCGGCCCGGATGGTGCCCAGCGCCAGCACGTCGCTGGCGCAGATGATGCCGGTCACGCCCCGCTCGACCAGCCTGGTCGCCGCGACCCGCGCCCCTTCCATCGAGAAGCTGGAGCGCTCGACCTGACCGGTCCCGTCGGTCCAGCCCGCCGCCCGGACCATCGCGTCCAGCTTGCGCCGGGACGGGACGTGGTCCTCCGGGCCGAGCACCATGCCGATCCGCTCGTGGCCCAGCGACCGCAGGTGCCCGTACGCCTGCTCCACGGCCACCGCGTCGTCGGTGGACACCCGGGGGAAGCCGAGCTCGTCGACGCCGGCGTTGACCAGTACCACGGGCAGGCCCCGGTCGGTGAGCCGCCGGTAGTGCTCGTGCGAGGCGTCCGCGAGGGCGTACGACCCGCCGGCGAAGATGACCCCGGAGACCTGGTGGTCGAGGAGCATCTCGACGTAGTCCGACTCCGGCACCCCGCCGATGGTGCGGGCGCAGAGCGCCGGCGTGAAGCCGCGCTGCGCCAGCGAGCCGGTCACCACCTCGGCGAGGGCCGGGAAGATCGGGTTCTGCAGTTCGGGCAGGACCAGGCCGACCAGCCGGGCCCGTTCGCCGCGCAGCTTGGTCGGGCGCTCGTAGCCGAGGACGTCCAGTGCGGTCAGCACCGCGGTCCGGGTGGCCTCGGACACGCCGCCGCGCCCGTTGAGCACCCGGCTCACGGTCGCCTCGCTGACGCCCGCCTTGCGGGCGACCTCCGTCAACCTCTTCGTCACGCCGCAATCCTATGCCGCGTTCCTGCAAGAACTGAACCGCCCGCTGTCAACGAACGCAAGAACCCGATGATCGTTTACAGGTGCGAGCCCGGCACGGCGGGGCACAGGTGATCGCCGACGACGCTGGCGCGCCCGTTCCGTCGCGTCGACCGACCCCGGTGACGGCATCCCTGACGTCCGCAATTTTTGAACAGAGAGGCGCTTGAATCTCGACAAGTGACGGGAATAACATGAGCCACCGCCGGCCCCGGCAGGCACGCCCTGGCGCGCGGCGCACCACCACCCGTCCCCCTCCCGGAGAGTGGGTAATCCCGATGCAGCGGAGCATGGACGACGGCCCGGCGGGTCGACGCCGGCACGTGCTGACAGCCCGAATCGTCGCGGCGGCGAGTGCCGCCGTCCTCGCCGTACCGGCCGGGAGCGCCGCGGTCGCGGCCGGCCCGGCCGGCACCGGCCCGACCCCGGTGGTCACCCGGGCGGGCCTCGACCCCGCGTTGGTGGCCGACCGCGGCGCCACCGTGGACTTCGTCGAGCAGGAGGCCGAGCACGCCCGGACCACCGGCACGGTCATCGGCCCGGACCGCGCCGCCTACACCCTGGCCGGGGAGGCCTCCGGCCGCCGGGCGGTCCGGCTCTCCCCCGGCCAGCACGTCGAATTCACCCTCCCGGCGGCGGCCAACGCGATCACCGTCCGGTACAGCATCCCGGACGCCCCCGGCGGCGGCGGGATCACCGCGCCGCTGCTCGTCACCGTCGGCCGGGGGCCCACCCGCGCCATGCCCCTCACCTCGCGGTACGCCTGGCTCTACAACCAGTACCCGTTCTCCAACGACCCGGACGCCGGGCTGCTGCATCCCGACTGGTGGATCACCGAGTGCTCCTGCGTGCCGGCCGCGACCACCCCGGCGCCGACCATCACCACGCCGTTCCGGCCGCACCACTTCTACGACGACCAGCGCCTGCTGCTGGGGCGGACGTACCGGGCCGGCGAAGTGGTGCGGCTGACCGCCCCGGTCGGCAGCGGCGCCGCCTGGACGGTCATCGACCTGCTGGACTCGCAACTGGTCGCCCCGCCGCGGGTGGTGCCCGGCGCGGTGACCGTGCTCGCCTTCGGCGCCGACCCGACCGGCCGGCGGGACTCCGCCGACGCGTTCGACCGGGCCGTCGCGTACGCCCGGCGGGCGCACCGCACGCTCTACCTACCGCCCGGCACCTACCAGGTGAACCGGCACATCCTCGTCGACGACGTGACCATCGTGGGCGCCGGCAGCTGGTACACGATCGTGCGCGGGCGCGAGGTCGCCCTGGACACTCCGGCACCAGACGGCTCGGTGCACACCGGCGTCGGCTTCTACGGCCGGGACGCCGCCGACGGCGGCAGCAGCGACGTCCACCTCGCCGACTTCGCCATCGAGGGCGACGTCCGGGAGCGCGTCGACACCGACCAGGTCAACGCCATCGGCGGGGCGCTGAACCACTCCACCATCGACGGCCTCTACCTGCACCACACCAAGGTCGGCATGTGGTTCGACGGACCGATGACCGACCTGCGGGTCACGAACACGGTCATCGCCGACCAGATCGCCGACGGGGTCAACTTCCACACCGGCGTCACCCACTCCTCCGTGTCGCACACCTTCGTCCGCAACACCGGCGACGACGGCCTGGCCATGTGGTCGGAGGGGACGGCGAACGCGTACAACACTTTCGACCACAACACGGTGCAGTCGCCGGTCCTGGCCAACGGGATCGCCCTGTACGGCGGCACCGACAACACGATCTCGGCCAACCTGGTCGCCGACCCGGTCCGCGAGGGCAGCGCCATCCAGGTCGGCTCCCGGTTCGGCGCCGAGCCGTTCGCCGGCCACCTCTGGATCACCGACAACACCACGGTCCGGGCCGGCGGGTACGAGCTGAACTGGAACATCGGCCTCGGCGCGATCTGGTTCTACGCCCTGGACCGCAGCATCGACGCCGACATCCAGGTCGTCGGGGATGCCTTCCTCGACAACACATACAACGCGATCATGCTGGTCAGCGACTGGCCGGTGAAGGACACCGTGGCGATCAGCAACGTCCACTTCCGGGACCTGCGGGTCGACGGCACCGGCACCTCGGTGGTGAGCGCCCGCACCGCCGGCTCGGCGTCCTTCGAGAACGTCGACGCCCGCAACGTCGGGGCCGTCGGGGTCAACAACTGCGGCTCGTTCCACTTCACCCCGGCCGGCTCCGAGTTCCACCTCACCGACCTCGGCGGCAACGACGGTGGCTGGCTCGCAACCTGGCAGCTGCCCAACACCATCACCTGCGACGACCGTCCGCCGGTGGTGCCACCGCCGGCCCCGGCACCCTGGTGACGGGTGCCACTCCGGCGGCGGCGCGCTCGGCCTCACCCAGGGCGTCGTCAACGCCTACGGCGGCGGGACGGTCAACAAGTGGTCCGGCGCGGGGACCGGGTACGCGATCGTCGGCAGCGTCGGGGACGGGGCCACGGTGAGCGTGGCCTGCTCGGCGAACGGCACCACCCACACCGGATGGTGGGGTACCACCTCGCTGTGGAACAAGCTGACCGACGGCACCTGGGTCACCGACGCGTACCTGTGGACCGGGGTGAACGGCCCGGTCAACCGCTGGTGCTGACGCCGCCGCGCCGGCCGGTGGGCTCAGGCGGCCGGTAGACCCTGGTGGTTGAGGTAGAGCAGCACCCGGAACCGGCCGCCGTCGTCGTGCAGCAGGTACGACGACGCCAGCCGGACCGGCTCACCGCCGGCCATCCGGGGCACGTCCCAGTCGGTCCGGGCCAGCACGTACCGGTCGTCGAGCCGCTGGCAGGTGAGTTCGGTCAGGGTCGCGGAGCCGAGTCCGGCGTCGGCGAACAGTCGCGCCCGACGGGGCAGCGCGGCGAGGAACGCGGCCCGGGGCACCGGCCGGGCGCCGGCCTCGTCGGCCAGCAGGAACGGGTCGGCGAACAGATCACCGAAGCCGTCGGTGTCCCCGGCGTCCGGCGAGAAGGCGGCGAAGAAACGACGGAGTCTGGCCTCGAGGGTGGACGTCCGGGGCATGCGACTGGTCCTCTCCGGGCACCGGCCACGCCGGGCGGCGCGGCCGTGAGGCGCCTCCGGGACGGCGTGCGGCCACCCGGCGGCGCCGCCACGCTACCAGCCACAAACGGACATATTACCACAAGAACTCACGAAGATCAAGTACCTCCCGGCTCGTTCCCCCTCGTCCCTCCGGCTGACGCCACGGCCGGCGGCCGCCCGGTCCGCGGCGGCGATCCGTGACATCAGGCCCGGGAACGGGCCAGTCTCACTATTCTCGACTGGTGCAAAGCTCGCCAACCGCGCGCCGCCAACCGCGGGTCGCACGGTGAGTGGGGCCCCGGTCGAGCCCGACCCCGGCTGTGCGCTGTGCGCCGCCGACCTGCCCGCGGCGTGGGTGCTCGACTATCCGGCCGGCGACCCGGCGGGGGAAGGCACCCGGGAGACCATGCTGACCCTCGGCAACGGTTACCTGGCCACCCGCGGGGCGGCCCCCGAGGCGTCGGCCGACGGCGTGCACCACCCCGGCACCTACCTCGCGGGCTTCCACAACCGGCTGGCGGGCGGGGCGGGCCGGCCAGACGGCGAGGAGAGCATCGTCAACCTGCCCAACTGGCTGCCGGTGACGTTCCGCCCCACCGGCGGCGACTGGTACGCCCCGGGCCGGGCCCGCCGGGTGCACGAGCACCGGATGCTGGACCTGCGCCGCGGCGTCTACCTGCGAGAACTGGTCGTGGTCGACCCCGACCGCCGGCGTACCCGATTGCGCCAGCGACGGCTGGTGTCGATGGCGAACCCCCACCTCGCGGCGCTGGAGACCAGCATCGTCGCGGAGAACTGGTCGGGTCGGTTGGAGCTGCGGTCCGCCATCGACGGCGGGCTGGCCAACACGAACACGGTGGCCCAGGTCGGCACCGGCGGTCGGCACCTCACCGAGGTCACCGGCGGGGCCGGCGACGACGCGATCTGGTTGACCGCCGTGACGACCGGATCACGGCAGCCGCTCGCGGTCACCGCCCGAACCACGGTCGGGGGGGGGGGGGGGGGGGGGGGGGGGGGGGGGGGGGGGGGGGGGGGGGGGGGGGGGGGGGGGGGGGGGGGGGGGGGGGGGGGGGGGGGG
>NZ_JBVJJA010000091.1:0-12872 GCF_055586005.1 Micromonospora sp. NPDC051924 | reverse complement strand
CGACGACCAGACGGCCATCAAGGTGACCGACGGCACCGCCGAGGTCGTCTCCGAGGGGCACTGGAGGCTGTTCCCCTCGTAGCCGCGGCCAACAGCGATCGGCGTGGCGAAGCGCCCGCTCATGGCCGCATAGCGCTTCTCACGCAAGGTAACCAGCTCACGGGTGCACGCATCCGGACGTGCCGAGCACAGCGTCTCCGTGCGCTGGTGCGACGCCGCGTGCGCACGTTGACTCGCCTGCTGGAGACACACATGGATGTGGCATGGATCGCGGCCGATCCTGGAAGTGGCGACCTGGCCTCCAAGGAAAACCAGTCTGACGTCGACGGCCTCATGTCCCGGCTCCAGCACCTTCTGAGCGCCGGAGAGGGATACACCGAGGTACGCCGCGTCGAGGCGGACTACCCCCTGTTGACGTTCTCGTTCAGAGGGGACTACGCAGTCATGCACTTGTTCGCGTCCCCAGACGACTGCCGCCTTCTTTGTGGGGATGGCGGGCTGCCAGCGACGAAAAGCGTCGAAGTCCCGGTGCTCGGCGACGACTGCACATTCTCGGGTGACTTCGTCTCCAGCGTGACCAAGGCAACGGCGGCGATCGCCGCCTTCATCGATGGCGCTCCAGCCGAACGACTCGGAGAGTGGGTTCGGCTCTAAGCCCGCACAGTGCCGTTTTGGTGACGCGCGGCGGCTCTTCGATGCCCGCCGGCCCAAGCGATTGACTACCCTGCCGGGGGCCGAGGGAGGCATCCGCATCGGCCGCCGACCGTGCGCCACGGAGCGTAGCCAGCTGCCGCTGGGCGAGGCCCCTGGAATCACCACCGCTCCACGAGGTGTTCCCGGCCCAGCGGCGGATCGTACGGTTCGGGCCAGTAATCGACGATCTTGTTGATCAGTCCATGCTCGGACACCTCGAGCCAGACGCACGCGTCCTGCTGCTCGACGCCAACCCGAACGTCCAGCCACAGGGCAGCGAAGCAACCATCGGCGACCACCCGTCGCGTGCGCAAATGCCAATCGCCCGGATACTCGATGTTGAACCGCAGGAACGCGTCCTTGCCGCGGATACGCTCACGGGTCTGCGGCATCTCGTAGACCACACCGTCGGTGAGCAGGGCGGCCAATCCGGGCCAGTCGCGGCGTTCCAAATGATCAACGTAACTGTGCGCAGCCTGCCGGGCCATCGAGGTGTCGTCCACGGCGTGGACCCTAGCGTCCGGCAGCGACATCTCCGGCGGGCCGCCCTTCGAGCGTCAGCGAACCAACCGGAGTAGCACCACGGTAGGCGCCGCCGCCTGAGGAGCTGAGTCGGAGGGCACGAACGTCGGTGGCCGAGGAGGCGGTGCTGCCCTCACCCGCGCTCACCTGCCGCTGGTCGCGCACTACCGGCCGTTGTGGGTGCTATCTCGGCCCACGGCGATCATCGCGGTCGGTTAGCGGCTCGACGGCGGAAGGCGGGAGTCGGATGGGGCGCGAAGACGGCGTTGCTGGCGTTCGTCTTTTGCTACGGGTTCGCTTCCGACATGGCCCGTGCCTCACCATGCAGGGGCTGGTGTCCGATGTCGCGCCTGGGCGGGCGAGCAGCAGGCTCGATTCACCTCGCTCAACACGACCCCAGCCGGGCTCGCCATGGATGATCAGGGTGGACCAGGCCGAGCGTCGCGTCCAGCCAGCCGCGTTCCGCGCGGGACAGCAGCGGCAGCACGCCGGTGAAGTCGGCCTCGTCCTTGTCGCGCGTGTGCTTTGCCTTGAACAGCAGAACGGCCTCCATAGCCAAGTACGGGATCCCACCGTCGCTGCGCCGGATAATCTCGCGATACGGCCGGCGGATCCGCCGTTCGTCGCGGCGGCAGATCCAGACGTCCCCGTCGTGCGGCTCGCGGAAGACGTCGAAGCGCCACCTGCCTGCCGCCGGATCCCAGGCCCAGGTCTGATGCGAGTCGCCGGCCAAGGTGTCGGCCGTCAAAGGCACCAGAACGCCCTCGCCCGCCGGCACCCAGAAGTCAAGCTCGGGAAACAGCGGCGGCAGGAGCGCGAAATGCGCCGCGGGCACGGCGACCTCCAGGTCCCCGTGGGCGCGGGTCTGCTCGCCGCGGAACAGATCCACCGCCCAGCCAGCCGCGACGTACCAGGGGATCTGCAGGTCGCGAAGGCGTTCGGCCAACTGGATCGGGTGCCAGGCCTCCCACGCGTCGACACCGGGATGGTTCACGACGCGAGCCTATGGCGTAGGAGAGATCCGATCACATCAAAGTCGCCGCCGTCGTTATCCTGCCGGGCATGGCGGCGCGTGGTGGGTCGGGATCGTTGGCGGTGCTGCGGGCGTTCGACGAGCCCGGCGAGCTGGGGAAGGCGGTGGCGCTGGAGTTCCCCCGGGACATCGATCGTGCGGCGACACCGCTTCGCTCTCAGCGGCGTGCGGCACGGTTGAGTGACGTCTTCGGCTGCCCGCGTGGCCGCGGGTGAGGGGTCGTCGTGACCGACGTGAAGGCGTTCCGCCGCGCCTGCTACGGGGCCGCGCGACGAACTGGCGGCGAGCTGACCGAGTTCCGGATCAGCGACGAGCCGACGCCGAACTTCCACCAGGGAATCATCGCCTACGCAGACCGAACCGTCGCGGTGGTCTGCGTCCGCGACACCCCGCTTCTGGCCGTGGCTGTTTCCCGCGTCATCGGGTTCACGCCAGCGCGCGAATCGAGTCCGCTGACCTTCGTCGACCTTCCCGACCTGGCAGCCGCATTGGCACAGGCCACGGAATTCCGGCTGCTGAGCGCCGATGAGTTGAACGGTCCGATCGACCCGGCGAAGTGGCCACGGATCAGCCGACACGGCCTGCGCTACTGGCAACCCCAGACGCTGGGCGAAGGCCTTTTCAACTACTGGGACTAACTCCAGGACCACGTGCCCTCATCTGCCGCTGGTCGGGCGGTGGCAGCTCAGCGAGCGGGTCACGTCCGCTCCTAGGCCGATGAGGGGATCAGTGGTCGTGGGGCTGCGCGGGGGTCATGCTGACCTGTGCCGTCTGTCTCTGGTGAAGGTCGTCTCCCGGCGCGTGGGCGACGACTGATCAGCGGGACGGGCAGCTTGTCGTCTGCAACCGCGCCATTGTGATCTCGTCGCGTTTCCACCTGGGCGGCCGGTGCCTGGGTTTACGCGCGATCCGGCGGTGGTGTGTCCTGGGCGAGAGATTCGGCGAGGAGCCGCCAGATCTCAGCGGCCAGCGCCATGTTGCCGTTGTTCTGGGCTTGTTCGGCGAGGCCGCGCAGGCCGACCACCGCTTCGTCGCGTGCGCCGTCCAGTAGCAGGAGCCGGTTGCGCAGCACGTCAAGTCGGATGCGGGCCTGGTAAGGCAGGCGCGGGTCGAGGCGGTCGAGCTGGTCGAGCAGCGCGCGGGCGTCTGCGACTCGGCCGTCCTGCCAGGCCAGGCGCGCGCGCAGGGCCAGCAGATCTTGTTCGATGGAAGGTGTTCCGGTCAGGGGGAGGCAGGCCTGGACTTCCTCGATGCTGCGGTGTGCGGTCTCGGTGTCCGGCGGGGTGGTCTGCAGGCTGACCCTGGCGGCGTTGATCCGCAGGCGCGTCCACAGGGTGGGGTTGTCCCGCCCGTCGAACCCTCGCACGGCCTCGCCGAGCAGCTCGGCCGCGGCGACGGGCTCGCCCTGGTTCAACCGGATGTTGGCCGCGGTCCAGAGTGCCTCGGCCCACAGCGTGTCTGACCGGCCCTTGACGAGGCTGAGCAGTTCGTCGGTGTGCCGGCCGGCCTCGGGCAGCCGGTCGGCCTCGGCCAGCGTGGATACCACGGCCAGCAGGACGTTCGCCATGACATAGGGGGCCAGCGCGTTGTCCTTGGCCAGCTGGTGGGCTGTCAGCGCGGTGTCGACGGCGGCCGGGATCTCGCCGGTGGACCGTAGGCAGCGGGCCAGCTCGGCCAGTGCCCTGGCCCGCAGCTCGGCCAGTCCGAGTTGGTCGCTGAGGGTGGTCAGCTCGTCCAGGCAGGCCCGCTGCTCGGCGTACTCCATGCGTTGCCGCCGCCAGTTGGCGACCTGCCACAGCGCCTGCCAGCGCAGCAGGGGGTCTTCGCCGGCGGCGGTGGCCAGCGCGCTGGACAGCAGCTTGCCCGTCTCGTCGGCGCCGAGGCCGGTGGCGATGGTGAGGCTGCGCGCCAGTGATGAGGCGGTGGACTCCACCAGCTCCTCGGTGCTCACGCCGAGCTGGCTGGCCAGGTGCGCCAGCGCGCGTTCGGTGGGCTGGCGGGCCCCGGACTCCAGCCGGGACAGGTAGCCGGTCGACATGCCGTCGCCGGCGAGTGCACCCTGGGTCAGGCCCCGCTCGATCCGCAGTTGCCTGAGCCGGCGGCCGAAGGCTGGTTGCTCCACCACGTCCCGAGCCTAGCCAGCTTGCCTCAACCTTGGCAACTCACTCCATCGCGTGACACCCCGCAGACAAATCTCGTTGGCAAACTATTGCCAAGATGCTGGCAACTGTCATAGCGTTCTCGGCATCGCAACCGAGCACGACACCGAGGAGCGAGTGATGAGCAAGAAGACGCTGATTTCCGGAGCTGGCGTGGCCGCTTCGGCCTGGACCGGCATGGTTCCGGTCGACGACACCGCGCTGGCCGTCACCGACACCGGCGGTTCGGGTATCCCTGTGGTCTACCTCAATGGCCAGTTCGCCACTCAGGGGTACTGGCGGCGGGTCATCGCCGAGCTCGGCCCCGACTACCGGCACATCACCTACGACGAGCGGGCCCGCGGCAAATCGAAGAAGTCGGCCGACTACTCCTTCGAGGCTGCCGTCCGCGATGTCGATGCCGTTCTCGCGGCCAGGGGTGTGGACCAGCCGCTGGTGGTGGGCTGGTCCTACGGAGCGTTCGTCGCCGCGCACTGGACCAGCCGGAACCCCGACCGTGCCCTGGGTGCGGTCTTGGTGGAAGGCGCGCAACCGCACGACTGGCTCGACGACGCGATGGAGCAGCGGATCCGCAAGCTGTTCAAGCGGTTGAGCTGGTTCATGCCGCTGCTGCGCCCGACGGGCCTGACCCCGCGGTTGAACGCCGCGCAGATGGCCGAGTGCAACATCGAGCTCGGCAAGCTCGCCCGCGCACGGAATCTGGGTCCGGTGCTGGACGGCATCACCGTCCCAACGCGGTATGTGTTCGCGTCGGGGGCGTCCATCGGAAGCAAGGGTGACGAGCAGGAACGCATCCGCGCCAGCGTCGATCAGGTGGTCGAGCGCAACCCGAACATCAAGATCAGCGCGAAGGTCGCCAGCAACCACGACCACATCCTGCGCAAGGACTTCGGCGCCGTCGCCCAGGCCGTACGCGAGACCACAGCGGCCCATGGCCGGCAGGTTTCGTCGAGCCGATGACCGACGGGCTCACGATCGGTCATGCGGGCGCGTTCGCCGGCGCCACGACGTACGCCGACTCGCCGTGAGCAATCCAGATACCCCAGGCACCAACCCGGCCGCACTCCACCCATCCATCCGCTCAATCGGAATTCCCCACAACAGGTTCAAAGGAGCGCACAACCATGTCCATCACCCTTACCGACCAGGACAAGCTCACCCTGCGGACCGCCGCGTACGGCGCCGTGTCGCTGCTGGCCGCCGCCGGCGCCACCGGCAAACCCCACAAGATCGCCACCGACGGCAGCATCGCCCTGGCCTCCGCGACTGGCCTGGTCGGGCACGTACTCGCCGACAAGTCAACGGGCGTGAACCTGAAGGGCAAGTCCGTGGCCCAACTCGCCGACCACGTTCTGCCGGCCCTGACAGCAGCCATGAACCTGCTCGGGAAGCAAGCCCCGGCAGAGACCGACAACTTCCGCAGCACCATCCTCGTCGCCATCGAAGCCTCCCAGATCCACCAGCACCAGCCCAACCCCACCATGGCCGAGATGACCCGCAAGATCACCGCAGCACTCGACGCCGCTCCGACCACCCCCGGGTTGACCGTCGCGGAGCCGGCTCAGCCGACGGGCTGAACACCTGGGACCCGTACACCTCGAGGGTCAATTCCCTCCGGTCGTGCGCCAGGTAGAACGCGAACCGGGCCACGCCGAGCTCACTGAGCTCGGCGTCGCCCGTCCACAGGCGCGCCGAGCAGCCCTGTCGCTAGATCAACTCCTTAGCGTTGTTTGGCTGGAAAGCTACTTCCGACCACCCAACGGCACCACGCCGCCGCGGGCGGAACCTGGAACGGCTGCAGCCCGTCATGATGATCCACCCGGGAAGCCTCGTCTGGAGCAGCTGCGCGCAGCTCTCTACAGCGGCGGCCAACCAACCCATCGTCACCGCTGGTGAAGCCACTCGGCACCCGCAGACATACTGATTTGCCGATTTGAGTGCGTTGATCAGCGCCTGCATGGGGTCCGCGGAATTGCTGGTGGGCTACGGCAGGTACCTGAGTTGCAGGCGGCCAATGACGTTGCCGGCCATGTCGTAGGCCGTGAGGACGGGTGGCTTCTGGCCGTGGGCGCTCGGGTACCAGCCGAGGTAGTTGCCCTCGACGCGGATGGCCGGCAGCGCAGTGCCGTCGTACAGGTGGAGTTCGGCGCGCGCGGTGTCGCCCGCGGAGACGTGGTAGGTGTGGTTCTGGTCGTCGGCGTTGATGCCGCTGCTCACGGCGAAGGGCTGGTGCTGTTCGGGCGGTTGGCAGACGCTGCCGTTGTCCTGGAATACGGTCGGTTGCGGGGCCTTGGCGCTGGTTGCGGTCTCGAACAATGGAGCAATGCACACCGTTCCGTTAGGGCCCGTCGCGGTCCAGACGGTGAAGATGGTCCCGTCGGGGCCCGGTGCGGTGGCGACACGGGTTGCCGTGGCCGGATCGACGCCGGTGTCGTGCCTCCAGCTGGCGTAGTTGCGGATGAAGGCATCGGGCAGCAGTCCGGTGGCCCCGGCGGCTCCGATCCCGGCCGAGACTCCCAGACCGGCGAGAAGCGCTATTGCGGCCAGACGCGGTGTGCGACGCCGCTTTGACGTCGCCTCGCTTGTTGGGCGGGTGGTGGCGGTGATGCCTTCGTAGGCGGCGGTACGGCTGACCGCCGGCCATGCCTGGTCGACGGTGGTACGCGGACGAAGCGCGGTGAGGGTCACGAGCGGGTCGCGGGAGGTTGTCATGCCGATTCCCTTGCAGGCCGGGCGGATGTGGGGTGTCCGATGGTTTGGTCGTCGGTGATGGTCACGGCGCGCAGCCGGCGGCGGGCTCGGAACAGCCGCAGGTGGAAGGCTGCGGCAGTGCAGCCGGCGATACGTGCGGCCTGGGTCGGGGTGAGCCCGTCCCAGGCGATGAGCAGGAGTGCCTCGCGCTCGGTTGGGCTTAGGGCCGCAAGTGCGGCCAGGACCTCGGCGCGCTGCAGAGCAGTCACGTCAGCTGCTGAGGCCGGCTCGGCGATGCGTTCGAGGCGCTCTAGTTCCTTCTGCAAGATTGATCGGCGGTAGCCGGAGCGGCGGTGGTTGGCGATGGTGTTGCGGGCGACGACAAGCAGCCAGGGCAATGGCTGGCCGGGCACATCACTGAGACGTCGCCAGGCGACCAGGAAGGTCTCCGACAGCACTTCCTGAGCGGTGTCGGGGTCGACGTGGCGAAGAGCGTAGGCCATAACTCTCGGCGCGTACTGCTCCCACATCGCGGTGAACGCGCGTCCCTCATGATCGGACGCTCCCATGGAGGGTTTTCGTCTCACACCTAGAACTGTCCGGCAGACGCCACAGCCTTACGTCATGCACTCGGAAATTTCTCCAGGCCAACGGTCGAGCTTCGCCGCACCGAAGGTTCCGACGCCGACGTGCTCTTCTGCCGCAGGTCGTGCGCGCCGGCTGGACGCGCGCCAATCACCTACAGTTGCCGGCGCTCGCACCGAGGAATGCTCAAGACCTGTGGATCGGCCGAGAAGGGGCGTACCTTCCCGGTGATCGATTGGTGTAGGTCTCGAGCAAGGCCGACGTTGGCGCGTCGGTCGGGAAGGCACGCCCGTGCTGACTGTAGTCGCCGAGGACGGGCAGCAACGCGATGGCGTCTCGCTGCTGGATGATGTGGTCCGGGAGGGTGCGCGGCGGATGCTGACCGCCGCGTTGGAGGCGGAGGTCGACCCTTACCTGGCCGAGCTCGCGCACGAGCGTGATGCGCGGGGTCGGCGGCTGGTGGCGCGTAACGGCCATGCGCAGCCGCGGGAGGTGATGACCGCGGCCGGTGCGGTGGCGGTGCGGGCGCCGCGGGTCAATGACAAGCGGGTCGACGCGCAGACGGGCCACAGGCAACGGTTCCGGTCGGTGATCCTGCCGCCGTGGTGCCGCAAGAGCCCGAAGGTTGCCGAGGTGCTGCCGTTGTTGTACCTGCACGGGTTATCGACCGGTGACTTCGTGCCCGCCCTGGAGGGCTTTCTGGGCTCGGCCGCCGGGCTGTCCTCGGCCACCGTCACCCGGCTTGCCAAGCAGTGGGGCGACGACTACCACGACTTCTGCCGGCGGGACCTGTCCACGGTCGACTACGTGTATGTGTGGGTCGACGGCATCCACGTCAACGTGCGCCTGGAGGAGGACAAGCTGTGCCTGCTGGTCGTCGTCGGGGTCCGCGCCGACGGCACCAAGGAGTTGGTCACTCTGGCCGACGGGTACCGGGAGTCCACCGGGTCCTGGGCCGACCTACTGCGTGACTGCGCCCGCCGCAGCATGCGCGCCCCGGTCCTGGCTGTCGGCGACGGCGCGTTGGGTTTCTGGGCCGCGCTGGCCGAGGTGTTCCCCGGCACCCGAGCGCAGCGGTGCTGGTTCCACAAGATGGCCAACGTCCTGTCGGCGCTACCCAAATCCGCGCACCCCGGCGCCAAGCGTGCCCTTGCGGAGATCTACAACGCCGAAGACAAACGCCACGCCCAGACCGCGACGAAGGCCTTCGCCACCGCGTACGGCGCGAAGTTCCCCAAGGCCACCGCGAAGATCACCGACGACCTCGGTGTGCTGCTGGCCTTCTACGACTACCCGGCCGAGCACTGGATCCACCTGGGCACCACCAACCCGATCGAGTCGACCTTCGCCACCGTCCGCCACCGCATGCGGATCACCAAGGGGCCGGGCAGCCGCACGGCGGGGCTGGCCATGGCATTCAAGCTCATCGAGTCCGCCCAGCAACGCTGGCGGGCGGTCAACGCACCTCACCTGGTCGCCCTGGTCCGCGCCGGCGCCACCTTCCGCAACGGGCAACTGATCGAACGCGTCGACGTGGCGGCCTGACCGATGACCGTCAACGACCTCTACGGCACCCAGGTCTACGGCCCCGCCGAGCTCGCCGGCACCCTCGCCGAGCACCGCGGGCTGACCTTCGCCGAACACGAGAGCTACTACCGGGGTGTCTACTACCTCGCCGACGCTTCGCCCTACCGCGTCGAAGTCCAGCCCAACGCCATCCCCGGCGACGACGGCCAGGGCGACCTCTACGACCCCGACCACCCGCAGACCCGGACGCTTGTGCTCGTGACCGGGCCGCACCGCGAACCTGCCGTCGATGTCGGCCTCGCCACCATCAACGCGCTCGAACTACTCCAGCCCAAGGAACTGAACACCGGCTGAGCCACGACTCTTGACAAATGCTCGCGCCGGCTGATGGGCGCGAGATGGAGCCCGAGAACTGCGGTGCGCCGGCCGACCACTGACACTAAGGTCGCGCCATGAAGATCCGTAGCGTGATGGCGGCCGAGGAGCTGGCTGCCGAGGAGGTCGTCTCGGCGGCATTCGGCGAGCCACCGGACGGGCGCGTCGTGCAGATGATGCGGGCTCTGCAGGCCAGCGGAGCAGCTCGGGCGAGTTTGGTCGCTGTTGTCGACAAGGAGCTGGTCGGGCACGTTGGTCTCTCACGCGGCTGGGTGGACGCTCGACGCGAGCTGGTCGAGGTGATGGTGCTCTCCCCGCTGTCGGTACGTCCCGACCGCCAGCGCCACGGCGTCGGCACCGCGTTGGTCGCGGCAGCACTGCAGACCGCCGGAGAACGTGGCGCGCCAGCCGTTTTCCTCGAGGGCAGCCCGTACTACTACGGACGCCGCGGGTTCAACTCCGCCTCGGCCCTCGGGTTCGACCGGCCGTCGACGCGCATCCCGGACCCTGGGTTCCAGGTGGCGCTTCTTTCCCCGTACCAGCCGTGGATGGTCGGCCAGCTAATCTATCCTGAGGCTTTCTGGACCACTGACACGGTCGGCCTGCGTGACCCCGAGCTGGAGCGGGTGGAAGCTCAGGTCGCGGCGTGGCGCGCGGGCGGAGAAGCGTCAGGAGGCTGATGCAACGATCCCGGGCTGGAGTAATAGTCAAGATCCTTCATCCACAAGTCTTGACAATTGCTCCGCTCCGCACCACTCGGCAATCCGCAACTAGCCGATGAGCGGATGTGCGGTGCCGGGCGTGTCGAGACTCGGAGGCGTCGTAGTGGTCTGTGCTGTGGGACAGGCTGACGGTTAGGCTCTTCGCCGTGCTGAAGAACATGTCGTGGTTGAACGAGCCGCGTGGCTGGTCGCTGGAGGACGGCGTCCTTCGTGCGGTCACTGAGTTGAGGACCGACTTCTGGCGCGAGACGTTCTATGGCTGGACCACCGACAACGGGCACTTCTTCCACCAGCCGGCGACTGGTGACTTCACTGCCGAGGTCATCGTGTCTGCTAGGCATACGACACGGTTCGACCAGGCCGGCATGATGGTCCGGGCCGACGAGCGCAACTGGCTGAAGGCCGGCCTGGAGGTCACGTCGGGCACCGTTCAGGTCAGCACGGTCTTCACACGTGAGTTCTCGGACGTTTCGATGGTGCCGATCGCAGGGTTTGTTGGCGAGGTTTCGATGCGGGTCACGCGCTTCGGTGCAGCGCTGACCGTGCATTGCCGCAGCGGCTACCGCCCATGGCAGTTGCTGCGCCTCGGTTATCTCGATCTTCCTGCCACTGTGGACGTCGGCATCATGTGCTGCTCGCCGGAGCGTGCCGGGCTGGAAGCCACATTCCGGGACTTTCGGATCGGGCCGCCGATCTCCCGGGACGGCCTCGAATAGCGCACGCACATGACGCCCGATGAGCAAGATGGGCCCGTGCCTTTCGTCGACGTCGCGCCACAGCCGCTCACGTGAGTCAGGAACTTGCTACTGTCGGCCACAGCTGTGCATCCGCTCATGCCGCTGAGAAGGGGTGCCCGCGACGGCGGACCAGTCGCGGGTCACCAGCGGGCTGAGGGCCTCGCTCATCAGCCGTACGGCCTGCTCCACATCCTCCGCATCCACGTCGCGCATTGTGGCAGGCCGGGCAGGCGCACAGACCGCCGAGAAGCACGCGACTCTCGAACATCCGGATCTGCCGCCGACCGCGCGTCACGGAGCGTAGCCAGCTGCCGCTGGGCGAGGCGTCCGGACGTGCCGATGGTCGGGCGTCGTGCGCGACGACGATTGTCCGACCTTGGGACTGTCAGGCAGCGGAGCAAGCTCAGTCGCTGGCGCGCAGGTCAGCGCTCCGCTCCGCAGACGCCGCGGTCCGCGCGCGGATCGGACAAGTACTTGCCGAGTGGGAAAGTGAATGCTACTTTCTCAGTAGGAAAGTGCTGTCCGCATAGGCGTGGAGGTGTGCTATGGCCAACGAGATACGCCCCGACGACGCCGCCGGGGCGCTGACGGAGATCGCCCGACGCCGCGAACAAGCGGTCACCTTGACGAGCATCCCCACCTGGTTCTGGTGGGCTACCGCGGTTCTCATGGTTGGCTTCTCGGTCGCCGTCGAGATCGGGACTCGGCGGCCACTCGTGATCGGCATCGCAACGGCCGCGTTCGTGTTCGGCATTCTCATCGTGACCGGACGGCTCGTGCTCGGCATCGTCCGGCGCGCCCAGCCGCGCAACGACCTGCTCGGGCCGACCGGCGTCCTGGCCATTCTCGGCTTCGTCGCGGGCATCCTGACCGTCTCGTTGCCGACGTCGTTCGCACTCAAGGCCGCCGGGGTCCGCTATCCCGCGACCGCGGGCATCCTCCTGGCCGGCGTATTCATGGTCGTCGGCGGGCCACTGCTGATGCGGTACCTGCGCCGCCTCATGCTCGATAATCGCGCCGGCGGCCCGAAATGATCAAGCCAAAGTTCGACGAACTCATCCACGCCCCCACCCGGCTCTCGATCGTGTCACTGCTCGCGGCCACGGAATGGGCCGACTTCAAGTTCATCCGCGACAGCATCGGCCTGTCCGACTCCGCCCTATCGAAGCAGTTGACGACGCTCGAAGACGCCGGCTACGTCGAGATCCGCAAGGGCTTCGTCGGCAAGCGCCCACGCACGTCGGCCCGGCTCACCAGCGTCGGGCGGGCCGCGTTCGACCAGCATGTCGTCGCGTTGCAGGAGATCGTGGCGAGGGCTGGCGTATCTGTCCTGCCGCGTTAGTCCGCAGTAGATGGGCATCGAGGTGATCCCGGATCAGTCGGATGCGCGGATCTGCCGCGGACAGGTCATCGCAGTGCGGAGACGGAGCGGGCGGGAGGCGGCGGAGCGGGGCCCAGCGGGGCGCCGAGTTGTTGACCACCAGGCGTCCGTCGGTCACCATGCTGCGCATGCCCCATCAGTCACCTGACCCGAGCACCTGCGCAGTCCGGATGCCCGCTCGGCAATGGCGGAGGGTCGAACGCATCCTCGACAACGTGGTTAACGTCGAGGCCGAGAATGGTGACCCGCACGGTCTCGTAGAGGCCGGAGTCCAGATTCTTCGAGAAGGCTGGCGCCAGACCTCTGGTTGGACTCCTGAAACAACATCGGCCTCACGAGGATCAAGAGGTGACAGTGAGGTGATCTCAGCAAGGTTCGGCGGCCGAGTGGGGATGACACGGACGTAACGTCCATGCTGGACGGTGTTGGATACGGGCGTGGAGCCAT
>NZ_JBVJJA010000090.1:0-14551 GCF_055586005.1 Micromonospora sp. NPDC051924 | reverse complement strand
GGAGCGGCTCTCGCCCGAGGCGATGAAGCATGCGGCCGAGGCAATGATGTGCGCGGCCGGCTACGCGGAATCGGTGGCGACACCGAAGCTCTGAGATGCCGGCTTGGCCGGCGGCGAGTCCAGCTTGCCGCCGGCCACCTTCGGTCAGTGGCCGCCGAAGCCGGCCAGGCGGTGATCAAGCGCACCTACACCTGACGGGCGGCGTTCGGCCGCACGGGCCGCACGTATCCGGCCGCTGGACCGACGGCGGACGCTGCTGGCGCAGCGTCCGCCGTCGGTATTCGCCTGGACAGCGTCATGCCGGACCACCAGTTTCCCGGACTGTGGCTGCCCTCGGTCGCTAAAACCGCGGGCCGGGTGATTCGAGAGGAACGCCGTAGTGGGATTCCTCGCGGTCCTCCAGCCCGTCGTGCCGCCGCCGGGAGATCCGAAGCTTTGGGCTCGCGCGGCCGGGACCGGCGAACGGGCACTCGGTTGCACCGACCGATAGGGGCGGCCCGACCGTCGCGGCCGGGTTCCGCCGGGTGGCCGTCGGCGAGTACCCGGACGGCGCCTCCGTCGTCAGCTTTAACGAGGTCATCTCAAATGGCCCTGACCCTGGCGGAACCTGGGGTCCTCGAACGATCCGGGCACGAGGATTCCGGTGCTCACTCGATCGCCCAGTTGAGGCGGATCGGATGAATTAGAAGGAGAGACGAAATGGCTGACCTCGAGGCCCTCCAGCGCATCATGCCGCCTCCGGCGGCCCCCGACTCGACGGTGAACTGGAGGGGACTGAGCCAGTCGTGGGGCAAGGACTTTCCCTCCGACTACCGACGGTTCATGGATCTGTACGGGCCGGGGACGATTCAGAGGTTTCTGGTCCTCGAGGCTCCGGAGCCTAAGGGCGCTCCGTCGGATCCGAGGACCGGTGGGACCGCCCACGAGACGGCCAACGCGATCCTGACGTGGACGAGGATCAGGAAGGAGCCCGCCCTGCGAGGGGTGACCCCTGAGCTGATCGCCTGGGGCGTGGACACCAGCGCGGACATCCTGTGCTGGGACGCCACGGACGAGGATCCGAGCCGCTGGCCGGTGCTCGTGTGCAACCGGGACGACATGATCTGGCGACGGTACGACTGCGGCATGGTGGAGTTCCTGCTCCGGGTGCTGCGGGCGGCGTTCGACGAGTGTCCGCTGGGCGACCTGAGCATCTGGGGTCATGCTTCGGTCACCTTCCTCACTCGGAAGGAGCAGGAGCGCCGGCTGAAGGCGGGCTTCGATCCGTGGACCGGCGAGCCCGATCCGTACGCTGGGATGTACCCCGCCTGATCCTCGGATCGGAGTTGCTCGGCTGAACCGGAAGCCTTTCGGTCGGCGTGCTGGTGCCTGCATCAGGGCGCCGGCCGAAAGCCTCCGTGTTCTCTGGGAGTAGTGGTCTGACGCCCGATGAGGCCTTGATCGATCGGCGGGGCGGTCATTGGTTCGGATGTTCGTCGACGTTTCCGGAGTTCCCCGTACCGGGAAGGTCGGGAAGCGAAGGCGTGGCGGGTCGCCCGCCACGCCTTGGCCGCGAACCACTGTCAGAGAACTTCCCGATCTAGTCGTGGGTGAGGATGCATGGCGAGAAACCCCGATGACATGGACACCGATGAGCTGATCGAACTGCTCGAGCTGGGTGCGCACAACTTGTACTACGCCGAGGCGGCGGTGCGGCTCCTCATTCGGCACGGGTACTGGCTGGAGCAGCCGGGGTTCCGCAGGTTCATCGAGGTCTTCGACCACCTGGCGCCCGTATGTGCCGGAATCTGGTAGGCGGACGCTGCCGCGGCGCTTGACCAAGGCGAACTTCAGGCGGTCGACCAGGAGGCAGCCAACATCCTGCGTATCGCGGCCAGCCTCGCCACGTTCTATCAACTGTCGTTCCGGGACGTGATGGAGCGACTCTCGCCTGAGGCGATGAAGCACGCGGCGGAGGCGATGATGTACGCGGCGGGCTACGCGGAATCGGTAGCCGTACCGAAGCTCTGACACGCGGTTCGGCTGGCGGTGTGCGAAATGCCGGCCCACCGGCGTGAAGTAGGCCGCCGAGGCGAGGGTGTGCTTCGCCGGCTGCGCAGGGTCGGTGCGCTGTCCCGACGCGATGCTCGCGTGCGGCATCCGTTGCGGTGTCAGCGGCGCCTATCGCAGGTCGTGCGTGGCACCGAAGACCCACTCGTCGCGGGCGAGGCGGAGGGTCGCGGTAGCGGCGGGGCCGGGTAGCCAGAGCAGGTCGGCGGGTAGCGGTGGCGGCAGCCGGCGATGCCGGACGGTGTCATCCCACTGTTCCACCCGGTCCTCCAGCCACTGGTCGCCCACGAGCAGCACGGACTCGGGTCGGGCAGCCGCGACCAACAGGAGGGCACTCACCACGCGGAACGACTCGTCGGGGTCCAGGCCGTCGAGGTCCAGCTCGATCACCGGTACGTCCTGGTGGTACACCGACACGACCACGTTCACGTCCTGCGAAAGCCAGAGCAGCAGGTCTGACGACGGCCCGGGGGCCTCTTCGGTCATCAGGTGTGGCACCGCCGCCCGGTCGACCGACACCCGGCCGGTTTCGTCGAGCATGGTGACGACGCGCGTCACCGGGTGCGTGAGCGTGAACCCGCAGCTTTCCATCCGGGCGATCAGGTACCTGACCAGTTCCGCGTCAACGCGCGTCACGTACCACTGCAGTTGTCCCCGCACCTGAGCCCTCACCCTTCGTCGGCCGGCACACCGTGCATCGGGACGGTATCGCCGGAAGGCGGCGGACAAGAGTTCTGGTAGCCGATTCGAACAATGAGTGGCCGGACTCCCGGATCAGCCGTTCGGTTGGTGACCCTCGGTACCCGAGGCCGGATGGCGCGGTCGAGCGGACAACCGGCCCTGGCCCGGGCGGAGCGACGGCCAGCCGGTGAGCTGTGCCGAACCGCCTGGCCAGGCACTTGGCGTACCCATTCTTGCCGTGTTGACTGATCGGGGTCATTGGCTGGCCGTTCGGCGGTGGGGAATCCGGGTTACGGATCGCCGTGATGCAGAAGGGCTACCAGTCGGCCCAATCACCATGCGTGACGGAATGCGACGAGCGTTTCCGGCGCCTTTGCCGTTACGGCGACACGCCGCCGGCGTTGATTGATGTTAATCACCATGGCCCGTCGGGCTTTCTGCCTTGTTGTGCCCGGAACCGTCCGTTTAGCCTGAGCCGCCCAGGGCGCAACGGGGAGCGGCATGGCACTGCAGATTCGGCTTTTGGGGCCGGTGGAAATTCGGGTCGATGACGAGATCGTGACCCCGGAAGCGGCTAAGCGACGAGCCGTTCTCGCCGGCCTGGCAATCGAGTCGAACCGGTCGGTCTCGCTCAACCGACTGGCCGAGATGGTGTGGTCAGACGCGCCCCCAGCCTCCGCAGTGGCGAACCTCAGGTCCCACGCCGCCGCGCTGCGTCGCACGCTGGGCTCGCGCCTCATCGCCCGACGCAACGCGTACGAGCTGCGGCTCGCGCCGCAGGAGCTGGACGCCACCGAGTTCCGCCAGCTGGCGGGGGAGGGCCGAGCGGCCCTCGCCGCGGGGAACCCGGTGGCCGCCGTGTCACGGCTGGATGAGGCACTCGCGCTGTGGCGTGGCCCGACCGCCGACGGCTTGCCGCGCGGGACGGCACTGGACAACCGGTGGGCGAGCCTCGACGAGCAGCGGCTTCAAATCTTCGAGGAGCTGGCAGAAGCCCGTCTGAAGCTCGGTAAACACGACGAGCTCCGGGCCGGGCTTCGCCGCCTCCTGGCTGAACATCCGTTACGGGAGCGGGCCTGGGGGCAACTGATGCTGGCCCTCTACCGCTGCGGTGATATCCCAGCGGCGCTGGCCGCCTACCGCGATGCGCGGGCTGTCCTGCACGAGCAACTCAGCATCGAGCCCGGTGAGGAGCTGCAACGGCTGCACCGCGCCATGCTCGACCGTGCCCCAGAACTGTCGTACGTGCCATCGCTCCCCAGTCAGTCCAGCGCCGGGACAGCCGGGATCCAACCCGGCCGGCACTTCGGGGGTCCAGCGCCTCGCGAGTTGCCGGCGGACCTGGTGACCTTCGTCGGGCGCACCCCGGAGATCGCCCACGTGCTCGCCACAATCACAGGCGCGACGCCGGCCGCCGTGGTGGTCACCGGCCCAGCCGGCAGCGGGAAGACCGCTCTGGTCGTACGGGCGGCGCATGCGGCGGCCGCCGAATTCCCGGACGGCCAGATCTTCGTGGACCTGGGCTACCAACCGTCGTTCACCGGCGACGAGGTGCTGGCGCGGGTGCTCCGCGCGCTCGGGGTCGACGGCGTCGACATCCCGGCGCAGGCGTCCGAACGGTCCGCACGACTCCGTTCCCTGCTGGCCGGGCATCGCCATCTGATCGTCGTCGACGGGGTCACCAACGCTGCCCAGGTCCGTGCGCTTGTCCCGGCCGGCCCGGGGCCGGCCCTGATCGCCGTCACCCAGCGCCGCCTGCGCAGCCTCGACGGCGTACGGCACGTCATGGTTGACGCTCTGCCGGCCGACGACGGCCGCGGGCTACTCGAGGCGCTCACGGGCACCGAGCGGCTTGCCGCCGCGCCGGCCGAGGCCGCCGAGCTGGTCGGGCTCTGCGCTGGTTCGCCCCTCGCGCTGCGCATTGCCGCGTCGCGCCTCGCTGGCCGGCCGGCCGTGTCGGTAGCGGCCATGGTCGACGAGCTGCGGGACGGCCGCCACCGGCTGGACTGGCTGACCGACGGTGACCTGTCGGTTCGGGAACGGCTGGACGTCGGGTACGCGGCTGTATGTGGGGACGATGAGGTGGCCGCCAGAATTCTCGCGTTGCTGGGCGCCGCACCTGAGCAGGTGACGCCGCCTTATCACATCGCCACCCACTTCGGTGTTTCCCCGCAGCGGGTATGGCAGGCGTTGGAAAAGCTCCTCGACGCCCACTGGGTGTGCCTCGACGAATCGGGTGGCTATCGGCTGCCCCCGATGGTGCGCGACTATGCCGCCGAGCGGGCGGGACCGCCGACCCCGCCACACCGGCATCTGCTCACCGGTTGGCATGTCGACCCGGTGGCGGTGCAGCGCGGGTATACGGAACAACCGCCGGTCAGCCGCTCGAGGCAGTCAGCGGCCATGCGTCCGGCATCCGACGGGCATCGAGCCAGCGCGACTGGTGATTCGCCTGGTCACGTACGACTGCCGCTGTTAGAGGTCGGGCGGACGAGGCCGTGTCACGGCGCACCTCCGCGCGTACCGGTGCTCGCGAGCCTGGTCATGCTGCTTGCGGCGGCCTGGACGACCGACGACGATGGCTCGAACTCCGCCTCTCAGACGGCGTCTCAGCCCAGAGCGACCGCCGCCGCCACCGCGCCCGCGGGGAGACCGCCCGAAAACGCCGCCGCACCTCACCAATCGGCCACCCGGCCGCCTACCCCAGGTGGGGTCGGCTGGCGCGTGACGTACGACTGGGATGTGCTTTCCACTTCCGCTCGAGTCCCGCACCCCGTACAGGTCCCGGTCGCGCCTGCGCCGGGGGAGCCGCAGCCAGTCCTCGTCGAGATCCACGTCGGCGAACGTCATTCCGCCGACGGGCTGACCACGGTGACCTTCGCCTTTTACGGACCAACCTCGTTGCCCGAGGTTGGCTATGTTGACCGCGTCGAGTCCGATGGCAGCCTCACCCCGGTCATGCCGGGCGACGCGGTCCTCTCGGTACGCTTCAGCCCGGTGCAAGGGGCATGAGAGTGCAGCGACCCGGAGCGCGGCGAGCGTCATCGACACCCGGCGTGCCGCCAGCTCGCTGGGTGACCGCTACTCAGGAGGTCTCCTGATGTGGCCACTTCCCGGGCAGCTACGTCAACGCGCCGGCAATACGACCGGTGCAGCGCGGCGATGAAATGGACACGCGCAAAGCCCCATCTCAGGTCAAATCCCGCCGCCCTCCGGTCCGACACCCGGCACTCGCCCACCGGCCCTTCCCCCGCAGCGCCGGGTGGGCGCCAGGTCAGGCTGACCCGGCGCCCGCCCCGCACTCCTTGCCCCGCAACACTGCTTCAGTTCCTCCTCGCCGAATCGCCTCGCGCGAATCGCTCGGCCAGGACCCGCGTGGCCTGGCCCCGGCGGGATCGTGAAGCGGGCTCCTCCGGCCCGGTTTGACGCGCGCCTCGGTAGGGAAATTTCGCGGACACCTCAATGAAGGAGGCTGTATGGAGACGCTAGCCGCGTACCTGACCGTTGGTGGCTGGCTGGGAGACGGGGCCATCGGCTGACAGCGCACGCCGTAATGGTCGCCGTGCCCGATGCAGCGGTTAACACCAGCCAACAGTGGCAGGTGGCATGGCGTCAACCTCACCGATCGACCTTGCTCGACCAGCGACGCGGCCGCCCATCGCATAGAAGAAGCCGCCCGCCAGGTCGACGCAAGGCACCTTCCAAACTGGCCGTCAGGGCTGATGCTGGGCTCGCCTCGCCAATACGAAGTCCGCATAGTCGTTCCCGGCAACCCCGTGGTTGACCCACCGATCCGGGGAGGCCCCAGTGCCCAGCTCTGCCAGCTCCAACGCTTCGGCCGGGTCTTGAACGTGCCCGATCACGCGGCCAAAGCCCGTGTCGTCGTCGTCTTCGGGGTCCAGGGGCGGGAGCACGGACAGGTCGCGGTAGTGCTCGTCGTTCAAGTCCTGTACGTCATGGACGGACACGTTGTAGCCGTCCTGCCAGGGCCAGACCGAGACCCAGCGGATGCCCCGGAGGCCCGTCAGCGTGATGGGCCCGACGAATTGCTCAATGCCTCTCCTCCGGCCGAGCGCGCCGAGGACGAACGGCCGGGTGAGGTAACGCATGCTCAGAGGCTATCCCGGTGCCCATGAGTCGAACTGGGTGACAACCTGGGCGCACAACCACGGACGTCCGTGAACGCAGGCGGATCGTCTCCGCAGCTGCCGGCGGGCGGCCGGGCAGGTCTCACGCCCACGATCGTTCTTCCGGGACGAAGAACCTTGAAGGGTGCCGGGTCCGGTGGGGTCTACTCAGGGCACCGGTCGCGTGCCACGCGCGCGGTCTCCCCACGCCGCCTCTTACTCCCACCGGTTCGGCTCACGCCTCGGGCGCCTCGGTCGCACCTGTTGAAGGGAGCACCTGACTCTACCCACGACCGCTGGCACGAGCCAGAGGTACGAAGGCGTGCCCCGATCCGTGCCGATGCAGCGGTCGACATCACTCCGAGGAGGTACACCGAATGGGCCGCCCGCCGACGCTCCGTAGCGGCGATCCTGGTCATTCAGCCACTACGTGCAGATCAAGACGATTCCCAAGCGCAGGTTAGGCACGTTCCAAACCGAAGGTGCGGCATGGCCATCATCTATCCGTCCGCCGCCTGGCCGAAGTCGCCCAGCTGCTCAAGGAGACGGCCACGGGCGGCTTGAAGTCGCTCCCGGTAATCCGGGGCGAGGAGATCCGCCAGCGCCTTGTCAAGCGTGCCACTGATCGTCAAAAGCGCCGACCAGACAGCTCGGTCATCGACGACGCGGACAAGCGCGTCAGTCGCCTCCACTCGATCAAGCCAGTCGGAGAGGACCAGCGCCTGGTCGTGACTGAGCCTGATCGTGATTCCGGGATCGACCACGTCGGCAAGGTAGCGCAGCCATCGTCTGCGCCGTCGGGCCGGGATGGCAAACGCCGACCATCCATGACCAACGATGACCAGCAGCACCTGAGCCAGCCGCTGTAAGCACAGTCCTGGTGGCGGTATTCGTGGCCCTCGTTGGCCGGTCATCAGGCGTGGGAGCAGGTGGCCCGGCTGGCCGCCGACGCGTTCAAGCCTGTCACCGCAGCCTCTTCGGTTGAGCATCGAGGATTTCGATGCTCAGCCTGCAAAGCATTCGGGCTGTTCACGCTGACCGATCCCGGATAGGGTCCCCGCCATCGTCTCAGGCAGGAGGTTTCCGGTGGTCAGGAAGCGTGCGCTTCGCATTGTCGTCGGTCTCGCCGCACTCTCGCTCGCCATCGCTGGGTGCGGACGCTCGACCAGCGGCCAGACGCCGCAGGCCGGTGCCTCCACCTCAGTCGCGGCCGGCGCCAAGGCCGCCGACCTGGTCCCGGCCGCCGTCAAGGAGAAGGGCGTCCTGCGGGTCGCCACCGCCGAGGGCTACCCGCCGATGGAGATGTACAAGGAGGGGACCCAGGAGCTGATCGGCGTCGACCCGGAGCTGGCGGCGGCGATCGCCGGGCGGCTCGGCCTGAAGCTGGAGATGACCAATGCGAGCTTCCCGGGCCTGATCCCGGGCCTGCAGGCCGACCGTTGGGACCTGGCGATGTCCTCGATGAGCGACACCGAGGAGCGCCGGAAGGCCGTCGACTTCGTCGACTACTTCCAGGCCGGCGGTGCGATCATGGTGGCGAAGGGCAACCCGGCCGGGGTGAAGGACCTGGCGGACCTGTGCGGCCGGGCCGTGGTGCTCGCCAAGGGCAGCTCCAACCTCGCCATCGGCGAGAAGCAGAACGCCGCGTGCGCCAAGAAGATGACCATCTCGCAGAGCGAGGACGCCCCGACCGGCCTGCTGCAGATCGACGCCGGGCGGGCGGTGGCCACCATCGTCGACTACCCGGTGGCCAAGATGCTGGCCCAGCAGAGCGGCAAGTACGAGGTGTTGGAGGCCCAGTACGAGGCCGGCCCGTGGGGCATCGCGATCGACAAGAAGGACAGTCAGCTGCGTGACGCCGTCCAGCGGGCCCTGCAGGAGCTGATCGAGGCGGGCGAGTACGCCAAGATCCTCGAGAAGTGGGGCGTGCAGGGCAGCGGTGTGAAGACCGCGACGGTCAACGACCAGAAGTGAGCACACCGGTGGATGCGACCGTCACGGGCCCGGCTTCGGCCGGGCCCGCCGGCCCGGAGACGCCGGAGGCGAACCGGATCAGCCAGCCGCTGCGACCGGGGCGCTGGGTGGCCGCCGGGGCCACTGCCCTGATCCTGGCCTGGCTGGTCTGGACCGTCGCGATCAACCCGAACCTGCACTGGGACATCGTCGTCAAGTACCAGTTCGACCGGGTCATGCTGGAAGGGCTCTGGGTCACCGCCCAGCTCACGGTCGCGTCCATGGCGATCGGCGTGGTGCTCGGCGTAGTCGTGGCGCTGATGCAGGTCTCGGACAGTCGTATCCTGCGCGCGGGTGCCATGGCGTACGTCTGGTTCTTCCGCGGCACGCCGCTGCTGGTGCAGCTGATCTTCTGGTTCAACATCGCGCTGATCTTCCCGGAGATCGGGTTGGGTGTGCCGTTCGGCGGCCCGAAGCTGGTGACCTGGGAGACGAACACCCTGGTCACCGGTTTTGTCGCGGCGCTGCTCGGGTTGAGCATCAACGAGGGCGCCTACATGAGCGAGATCGTTCGGGCCGGCCTGCGTTCGGTCGACCCGGGCCAGCAGGAGGCTGCGGCGGCGTTGGGCATGTCCCGCATGAAGATCATGAGGCGGGTGGTGCTGCCCCAGGCGATGCGGATCATCGTCCCGCCGACCGGCAATCAGTTCATCTCCATGCTCAAGACCACCTCGCTCGTCTCGGTGATCGCTGGCGCCGACCTGCTCACCGTCACCCAGCGGCTCTACCTGACCAACTTCGAGGTGATCGCCCTGCTGATCGTCGCGTCCCTGTGGTATCTGGTCCTGACCACCGTCGCCAGCGTCGGCCAGTACTACCTGGAACGCCGGTTCAGCCGCGGCTTCGGCGCCACCGCGCCGGGGGCCCTGCGCGGGCGGATCGCCCGCAACCTGCGGTTCACCGGGAGCGCGCGATGACCCCGCCGATGGTGGAGTGCCGCTCGCTGCGTAAGAGCTTCGGGCGGCTGGAGGTGCTGCGCGGCATCGATCTGACCATCGAGCGGGGACGGGTGGTCTGCGTGGTCGGCCCTTCCGGCTCCGGCAAGTCCACCCTGCTGCGTTGCCTCAACCACCTGGAGGAGCCGCAGGCGGGTCGGGTCTACGTCGACGGCGAGCTGATCGGATACGAGGAGCGCGGCGGCCGGCTGCGGCCGCTGCCGGATGCGCGGCTGCGCCGCCAGCGTGAGTCGATCGGCATGGTCTTCCAGCGCTTTCACCTGTTCCCGCACCGCACCGCTCTTGAGAACGTGATGGAGGGCCTGGTCGCGGTGAAGGGCGTCCCGGCAGCCGATGCGCGGCGGCGTGCCGCTGACCTGCTGGACCGGGTCGGGCTGGCCGACCGCGCCCACCACTACCCGGCGCATCTGTCCGGCGGTCAGCAGCAGCGGGTCGCGATCGCCCGGTCGCTGGCGATGTCGCCGAAGCTGATGCTGTTCGACGAGCCGACCTCGGCGCTCGACCCGGAGCTGGTCGGTGAGGTGCTGGAGGTGATGAAGGACCTCGCGTCGAGCGGGATGACGATGATCGTGGTGACCCACGAGATGGGCTTCGCGCGGGAGGTCGGTGACCACCTCGTCTTCATGGACGAGGGTCTGATCGTCGAGCAGGGTCCACCCCGGCAGGTGCTCGCCGCTCCGGCGCACGACCGTACCCGCGCGTTCCTGT
Source organism: Micromonospora sp. NPDC051924 (assembly GCF_055586005.1). Taxonomy (NCBI): domain Bacteria; kingdom Bacillati; phylum Actinomycetota; class Actinomycetes; order Micromonosporales; family Micromonosporaceae; genus Micromonospora; species Micromonospora sp. NPDC051924. The sequence continues at coordinate 4,017 of NZ_JBVJJA010000090.1, read as the reverse complement.
CCAAGGTGCTGTGATGGCGCGGCTCGACGTCCTGATCACCGGCGGGGACGTGATCGACGGCAGCGGCTCCCCGGCCCACGCGGGTGACGTGGGCGTGCGCGGCGGGCGGCTGGTGCTGCTGCCACCGGGCAGCAGCACTGCCGCCGTCGAGGTCATCGACGCGACCGGGCTGGTCGTCGCGCCGGGCTTCATCGACGTGCACACCCACTCTGATCTGCTCGCGGGCGACGACGAGCAGCGGGAGGTGCTGCGCCGGGCGCCGCTGCTGCAAGGCGTCACCACGGAGATCTGCGGCAACTGCGGCATCAGTCCCTTCCCGATCCCGCCCGACCGGGTCGGGCCGGTGGGGGAGTTGATCGCCGCGACGTTCGGCCCGCCCGCGTCGGCGTATGCGTCGTTCGCCGAGTTCGCCGACGCGCAGGGTGGGGCCCGGCGTAACCATCTCGCGGCCCTCGTCGGCCACGGCACACTGCGCGCCGCGGTGGTCGGGTTCGGCCAGCGGCGGGCCACCCCGGCGGAAATCCAGCGGATGTGCGCGCTGCTCGACGAGGCGCTCGCCGCGGGTGCGGCCGGACTGTCGACCGGTCTGATCTACTCGCCGGGCGTCAACGCGGGCACCGACGAGGTGATCGCCCTGGCGCGGGTGGCGGCCGCGCACGGCAAGCCGTATGTGACACACCTGCGCGATGAGATGTCCCAGGTCGAGTCGGCGCTTGAGGAGGCCATCGAGATCGCGACCGCGGCAGGGTCTGCGCTGCAGGTCTCCCACCACAAGACGGCCGGTCGGCGCTCCTGGGGCGCGACCGTCCGCACCCTCGCCCGCCTCGAACGGGCGCGCGCCGACGGGCTGGATGTCACCTGCGACGTCTACCCGTACACGGCCGGCAGCACCGCCCTGCACGCGATGCTGCCTCCGTGGCTGATCGCCGACGGGGTACCGGCGATGCTCACCGCTGCCACCGACCCGGCCGTCCGCGACCGGATCCGTCACGACCTGGTCGCCGGCGTGCCCGGCTGGGAGAACACCGTCGGCAACGGCGGCTGGGACCTGATCCGCGTCGCGTCCGCCCCGAACAACCCCGACGCCCAGGGGCACACCATCGCCGACCTGGCCGCCGCACGCGGCGTCGACCCCGTCGACTACGCCTGCGACCTGCTGGCCGCCGAGCACGGCGATGTCACCATCCTCAGCCACTCCATGCACGAGGACGACGTACGCCGGGTGCTGGCCAGCCCGCTGACCATGATCTGCTCGGATGGCGTACCGAAGGGCGGCCGGCCCCATCCGCGGTGGGCGGGCAGCTTCGCCCGGGTGCTCGGCCACTACGTTCGTGACGTGGGACTGCTGGATCTGGCGGAGGCGGTGCACAAGATGACAGGGATGCCCGCCGGCCGTTTCGGCCTGCCAGACCGCGGGCTGCTCGCTGACGGGTACACCGCCGACCTGGTGGTCTTCGACCCGCAGCGGATCGCCGACGGCGCCGACTACGAGAACCCGCTGGCACCGCCACACGGCGTGCGATGCGTGATGGTCGGCGGCCAGGTCGTCGTCGACGGCGGACAGGTCACCGACGCGCGGCCCGGCCGCGTGCTGGCGGTAGCGGATCGGACGCCGGTTGTGCCGGGGCGGCCATGAGCGCGTCGCACGGCGTCGGTGTGGTGCGGGTCGGGGCGATGGTGCGCCGGCTGGACGACGGCCGCACCCTCTCGGCCGACCCCGACCTGGTCCTGCCGCTGGCCAGCGTCGGCAAGGTGCTGCTCCTCGGCGAGGTGGCCCGACGGCTCGCCGACGGCACGCTCGCCGCGGACCAGCCGGTCGAGCTGCTGGATGAAGACCGGGCGGTCGGCGGCAGCGGCCTGATCGGCCAGCTGTCGCCCCAGCTTTGGACGGTGGGCGACCTGGCCACGGTGGTCGCCGCGGTCAGCGACAACGCCGCCACCAACATGCTGCTACGCCTGGTCACCCTCAACGCCGTGCAAGATCTGGCCCACCGCGCCGGGCTGCGGGACACCACCGTGCACGACCAGATCCGCGCCGAACGCGGCCCCGGCCTACCGGAAACTTTTGCCACCGGCACCGCCGGCGAACTGTGCGCCTACCTCACCGACGTGGCAGAAGGGACGTGGCAGAGCCCGGGGGCGTGCCAGCTGCTGCGCGGCTGGCTCGCAGGGAACACCGACCACGGCATGGTCGCCGACTCCATCGGCCACGACCCCTGGTCCAGCGACGGTGTCCGGGTGGAGAACAAGACCGGCACCGACACCGGGGTACGCGCCGACACCGGCATCGTGACCGGCCGACACACCGTCGTCTACGCCGTGATCTGCTCGTTCCCGCCCGGCGCCGAGCGGGCCGCCGTGGCCGAGCTACGCCGCTGGGGTGCGACCGTCGACAGGCTCGCCGGACCCCACCGTTCCGACAACTCCTGACTGAGCGTCGCCGCCGCGTCGGTCAGCCGCTCCACGAACCTGCCGACCACCGGATTGGGATTGCCGGGGCGCAACGCCACACCGATCTCCCGGTACAGGCGGGCGTGGGCGAGCTGCCGCACCGCCACCCCACCCGGGTTGCGCAGGCCGAGCGACGGCACCAGCGCCACCCCGACACCGGCCCGAACCAGGCCCAGCACCACCTCGTAGTGGTCACTGCGGCAGCGGACCCGCGGCGGGAAGCCCTCCGCCCGCGCCGCCAGCTCCAGCACCGACACCTCGCCCTGCACACCCAAGGTGGTGATCCACGGCTCCGCGGCAAGGTCCGCCAGTCGAAGCCGCCGCCGGCGGGCGAGCGGATGATCGGCCGGCAGCACCACCAGCTGCGGGTCCACCATCAGCGGCTCCACCTTCACATGCGGCGATGCCTGCGCCGGACTTAGCGGATGGTCGAAAACCACCACCAGGTCCAGCTCACCCTGGTGCAGGCGCGGCAGCAGTTCGTGCGGCTGCCCCAGGATCAGCGCCAGCTCGACCTGCGGATGGTCCCGGGTGAAGCTCGACAGCGCGCGCGGCAGAAGCTCCGTGCCGGCGGTGGCGAAGAACCCGATCCGCAGCAGCCCCTGGCGGCCCTCGCCGTGTGCGGACAGCTCGTCGCGGGCCGCTGACATCAGATCGGCGATCTGCTGCGCGTAGTCCGCCAGGCGCTGGCCCGCGACGGTGAGCCGCAGACTGCGCGGCCCGCGATCCACCAGCGCCACCCCGGCCTCCTGCTCCAGCGTGGCGAGCTGGTGGGAGACCGCGGACGGGGTCAGCCCAAGCCGCTCCGCGGCGGCGACGATGGTGCCGTGCCGGGCGATCTCCAGGACCACCTGCAGGCGTGCGGTGTTGAACATCGGCCGAATGCCTCCCTGCTCACGGGCGGTGCGGTCAGCCGTCGACCTCCACCCGGCCCACACTCTCGCACGCCGGCCGCGTCTGCCCCGCACCGACCAGATGGACGCCCCGCCGCTGACCGCAGGCCGAGGCCGTCCGCGGTCACCCGCGCGTGCCGCGATCCCGATCTTGTCTCGGAACTCATGAGCCAGGCGCCGCTCGGCCTCGTCGAGCAGCGCCACGTCCACCTCGCGGGTGATGTCCCGATACTGCGCCGGCTCGGCTTTCACCGACCTGCGGGTACCTCATCACGGCGAGGCGGCCCGCGACGTCCTGCCGTGCGGCCCCAAGCAACTCCGTCGGGAGTTTTCTCGGACGCGAGGCCACATGAGGTCAACTGCGCAAGCCGTAGTGCGCAGCTACAGGATCCAGACGCGGGTCGGCCGCCGGCCTTCGGCGCGCAGCGGTACGAGCAGCGCCACGCTGTCCAGCGCGGCATCAACCATCAAGCAGCACCGGCCCATGGGCACCCGTCAGACAAACTCGCCGTCCGTGGTGACGCCACCTCCTCATCACCATGATCAGCTGGCTCCGCCCCACTTATGAAACGCGGCTTAGGGCTTGCAGATGAATAACACGCTGTCTTGATCATCTCGTGCTGGCTGGCTGGTTGGCGAGGAGGTCTGCCACCGGTCCCGGCGTGGCGACGGG
>NZ_JBVJJA010000089.1:0-15056 GCF_055586005.1 Micromonospora sp. NPDC051924 | reverse complement strand
AAAAAAAACAAACCCCAAAAACAGCGGGGGACCTTTCTTTCCTCCCCACAAAACCCAACCCCCCCCCCCCCCTCCGGGGGTTCGGCTCGGTCGTTCCCCCCCCCCCCGCCCCCCCCCCCCACCACCGGCTCAGATCACTTCGGCCAGCTGTTCTCGATGCCGTTCAGGACCGTGGCAGTGTCCTTGCCGTTGATCCAGTCGACCATGCCCTTCCAGAAGGTGCCCGCGCCGACCGCGGCCGGCATCAGGTCCGAGCCGTCGAAGCGGAAGACGGTCTTCGGGTCCTGCAGGATCTGGACGGAGAGCTTGTCCACCGGGTTGGGCACGTTGTTGATGTCGAGCTTCTTGTTCGCCGACAGCCAGTCGCCGATCTTGGCGCGGCTGTTGACGTACTCGCCGGAGGCCAGGTAGGTCTGCACCGCCTGGACCTCGGGACGGTCGGCGAAGGCCGCGACGAACTCGCCGGCACCCAGCACCGGCTTGCCCTTGGCCGGGTCGACGGCCGGGAAGTAGAACGCGAAGACGTCGCCGTCCTCGGCCACCTTGGTGCCCTGCGGCCACTGGTTGGCGTAGAAGGACGCCTGCCGGTGCAGGGCGCACTTGTTCTTGATGATCGGCGTGCCGGCCTCCTGGAAGGAGGTGGTGGCGATGCTCTTCACGCCGCCGAAGCCGCCGTTGACGTACTTCTCGTTCTTGAGGATGGTGCCGGCCTTGTCGACCGCCGCGGCGACCTGCGGGTCGTTGAACGGGATGCCGTGGGTGGTCCACTGGTCATAGACCTCGGGGCCCGCCGTCCGCAGCATCACGTCCTCGATCCAGTCGGTGGCCGGCCAGCCGGTCGCGTCACCGGACTCGATGCCGGCGCACCACGGCTTGGTGCCGCTCGCCGCGATCTTGTCGCTCAGGGCGATCATCTCGTCCCAGGTGGTGGGGACGGTCCAGCCCTTCTCCTTGAAGGTCTTCGGCGAGTACCACACGTACGACTTGACGTTGGAGCCGAGCGGAACGCCGTAGAGCGTGCCGTTGACGGTGCTGTACTTCAGCCAGTCGGGGGTGAAGTTCTGCTCCGCCAGCGCCTTGGTGTCGGCGCCGACCGGCTTGAGCTTGCCCGCGTCGGCGAACCGCTTGAGCAGGCCCGGCTGGGGGATGAAGGCCAGGTCGGGGGCGTTGCCGCCGTCCACCCGGACGCCGATCTGGGCCTCGAACTCGCCCGAGCCCTCGTGGTCGATGTCGATGCCGGTGCAGTCCTCGAACTGCTTCCAGGACTGGTCCAGGCGGTCGGCCTCGATGTCCCGGATCGACGAGTAGATCGTGACCTTCTTGCCGTCGTGGCCCTGGTACTTCTCGTATGCGGCGCACTCCGGAGAGCTCGCCTTGCCGCTCTTCTTGTCGTTGCCGGTGCCGCAGGCGGTGACGCCGAGCGCCAGCCCCAGAACGCCGGCGATCGCGAGAGCCTGGCGCGATCTGGCAAACGCCATGCCGATCTCCTTCCTAGCCGGCGCGTGGGGGAATCGAACCCGCGCCGGTCCGATGGTCGTCCCCACATGTAAGCGCTTGCATCCCGCCGGGTCCAGCCCCTACCGGACACGGCCAGGTAACAATCCCGAAACCCGCTCACCGGCCGTGGGTGCGCTCCCACGCTCCGCTGATCCCGCCGGTGGGGGCCCCCTTCCCATCGATGGAACTTTCTGTCACGCTGTCCGCATCACATCGAAAACTTTCAACATAGGAGGCAGTGGATGCGTAAGCGGTGGCTCAGCCTCGCGGCCGTGGGCGCGCTCCTCGCGGCGATCCTGGTGCCGGCGACCCCGGCCATGGCAGCTCCGACCTTCAAGGTCCCGTTCCCCTGCGACCAGTCCTGGTCCGGCCAGACCAGGTCCGACCACAGCCCGGCCTACGCTATCGACTTCAACCGCACCGATGACCTCGGTGACCCGGTGGTGGCCAGCGCGCCCGGCACGGTGGATCGGGTGACCGACCTCGGTGGCACGAGCTACGGCAAGTACGTGCGGATCGACCACGGCAACGGTTACACCACCTACTACGCCCACCTGAGCGCCTTCAACGTCTCGGTCGGGCAGACCGTCGGCTACGGCAAGGTGATCGGGTACGTGGGCAGCACCGGCGGTTCCACCGGCCCGCACCTGCACTACGAGCAGCGGCTCAACGGCAACGACATCCAGGTCCGCTTCAACGGGGCACTCGCCCTCTACTGGGGCACCAAGACGTACACCAGCGACAACGGCTGCTCCGGCACGAACTACGGCGTGGGGACGGTCAACACCACCTCCGGGGCGAGCCTGACGATCCGCTCCGGCCCGGGCACCGGCTACGACGCGGTCGGCTCGGTCGCCGACGGCGCCAGGGTGACGATCTACTGCCAGACCAGCGGCAGCTCGGTCACCGGCACGTACGGCACCAGCTCGATCTGGGACCGGATCGGCACCGGGAAGTACGTCTCCGACGCGTACGTCTACACCGGCTACGACGGCTACATCCCCGGCGTGCCACGCTGCTGACCCCACCGAGCTCGTCGATCATGAAGTTGGCGGCACCTGTGGAGATCCACACCGCCGCCAACTTCGTGATCGGCGCGCCGGGGGCCGGGTCAGGTGTTCAGCCGCCAAATTGCGAGGTTGAGGGCGCCGGCGAAGGTGACCCAGGCCCAGTAGGTGAGCATCAGGCCGGCCGCGGGGCCGGAGACCCGCCGGAACCGGTCCACGGTCACCCCGATGGCCAGCCACATCAGCACCAGCTCGGCGAAGGCCAGGCCGTACCGTCCGGCGGCGAAGAAGAGCGGGGTCCAGAGCGCGTTCAGGGCGAGCTGGGCGGCCCAGGCCCAGAGCGCCGGTCCCCACCCGACCCGCCGCCAGACCAGCCAGCCGGCCAGCGCGATCAACGCGTAGAGGAGGGTCCAGACCGGGTCGAAGAGCCAGGCCGGGGGCGCCCAGGAGGGCCGTTCGAGGCCGGCGTACTCCTGCCGGGCGCCCTGCACGCCGAGTCCGCCGACTGCCGCCGCGGCGGTCACCGCCGCGCCGAACGCGAGCAGTGCCCAGCCCTTCCCGGCCCGGCCGAGCCGGCGGATGCTTCCCGAGACGGTCATGTCACCGGATGCCCTGAAGCCCGGATCGGACAAACCGCCGCGGACGTGAAACGCCGGGGTCGTCGGGGCCGGTGGTTCCTGTCTGGGAGGACGGAACTCCGGGCCCGACGACCCCGGCGGGTCAGGGGGTATGAGGAAGACGCGGATCAGGATCAGGTGAAGATGCTGACGCCGCCCGGGCCGACCAGCAGGCCGATGATGATGAGGACGATGCCCCACAGGATCTGCCGGCGGAACAGCGCGAGGATGCCGGCGACCACCAGTACGACTGCGAGAATCCAAAGAAGCAGGCTCAACATGCGATCATCAATACCCTTCTTCCTCGGTCTCAAACCCTCATGATCGGTCGAGGTGGTCGCCCAGGTGGAAGATGCTGTACGCCTGCTTGATCACTGGGTGGGCGACGTTGCGGACCCGGACACCACCCGGGGTGGTGCCACGCTCGGTGCCGTGGTGGGCGTGCCCGTGCAGGGCCAGCGCGGTGGGTGCCGAGTCGATCGCCTGCCCGAGCTGGTAGCAGCCGAGGAACGGGTAGATCTCCAGCGGTTCGCCGGCCAGCGTGTCCGGCACGGGGGAGTAGTGGGTCAGCGCGACCAGCAGGTCGCAGTCCAGCCCGCGCAGCGCCTCGCCCAGCGTGTCCGCGCTGTCCTTGGTCGTCCGGACGAACGCCTTCATCTCCGGCTCGCCGAAGTCGCTGGCGCAGCGCCCGGCGAACCCGCCGCCGAAGCCCTTCGCGCCGGCCACGCCGAGCCGGCCGCCGGCGCACTCCAGCACGATCCCGTTTCCCTCCAGGACGGTGATTCCCACGTCCTCCAGCACCTTGACCACCTGCGGCACCTGGTCGCACTGGTGGTCGTGGTTGCCCAGCACGGTGATCACCGGCACCCCGAGGTTCCCGAACTCCTGCGCCACGCACCGCGCCTCGGCCTCGGTCCCGTGCCGGGTCAGGTCGCCGGCGAGCAGCAGCACGTCCGCGCAGTCGGGCAGCTCCTCCAGCGCCGGCCGGAACCGGCCGACCACGTCCTCGTCCAGGTGCACGTCCCCGACGGCGGCGATCCGGATCACGATCGAACCTCCCTCACGGCAGCTCCTCGACCTGGCTGGGCGCCTGGGTGCGGGTCACGCCGATGTCGCTGGTGATCGGCACGTCGGGGAAGCGCTCGGCCACCCGGCGCAGGATCTCCTCCCGCCGGTGCGGGCTCTCCACCTCGCCGTAGAGCACCAGGCCGCGCTCGCGCCGGACCACGGTGATGCCCTGTTCGGCGACGGACGGGTCCTCGGCCAGCATGCTCTGGATCTCCGCCTCGACGTACTCGTCGGGCGGCGCGTCGCCGGGCTGTCCGGTCACGGGATCTCCCTTCCTGCGGACGTGCCGCCGGGCAGCACGTCCAGCCGGTCGAGCAGCACCAGGAACGCCTCGGCGTACGGCGAGTGCTGCGTCTCCTTCCGTACCCGTTCCCAGTCGATCTGTTCCCGCAGCGAGCGGGCCAGCGGCAGGGCGCGGGCGAAGTCGCAGTAGTGCTGGGAGAAGCTGAGCAGCTTGTGCACCATGAGCTGGCTGGCCGAGAGCACCGGCATGTGGATCGCGTCGACCGGTCGGACGATGGTGTCGGCGAAGGTCTCCTCGGTCACCGGGGTCTCGATCGGCCGGTGGATCAGGTCCACCATGCGCCCCTCGTCGTAGACCTTGACCAGCCAGTCCTCCGGCGGGCGCTCGGCGGTGAAGCCGGCCTCGACCAGCGCCTCCAGTGCCCGGTCCACGTCCTGTTCGCGGATCAGGAAGTCCACGTCGTGCTCGCTGGAGTGGCCGCCGTGGGCGTACACGGCGAAGCTCCCCCCGAGCGCGAAGGGGATCTCGGACTGCTTGAGCACGGCGGCGACCTTCTTCAGGGTGTGCACCAGGGTTTCGTCCCCGCGCTCGGCCATCTGGGTCTCCCGTCGTCGTGGGTGGCGGTGGGAATGAAGTTGCGTACCCGGCGAACCGTTCAGCCACACCTGTGGCCGTCGCGCCCGGGGCGGGACGGGGCAGATGCGGACAAACCGTCAAGGAGGAGCGCCGGTCGGCTAGCCTCGGCGAGGTGGCCAGGTCACTGCGGGTGCGGCGCGGCAGGGCCCGACTGCGCGCCGTCGCCCTGATCGGCATCGACGGCTCGGGCAAGACCACCCAGGCCCACCGGCTCGCCGAGGCGCTCACCGCCGCGGGCCACCCCGCCACCTACCACCGCAACGCCGGCGGCCGGCGCTGGCTCGGCCGGGTCGCCCACCGGCTCGGCCGGCCGGACGCGCAACGCCTGGTCGGCCGGGACGGCCTGCTCGCGGTCGAGTCCGTGCTCCGCTGGCTGGCCATCGCCCTGGCGCTGCTGAGCTGCCTGGTCACCGGCCGGACCGCGGTGATGGATCGCTACGCCGCCTGCCAGTACGCCAGCATCCGGGCGCACGGCGGGCAGCGCTGGGAGCGGCTGGCCCGGGCCGGCTACCGGGTCTTCCCGGCGCCCCAGGTCACCTTCCTGCTTGCCGTCGACCCGGCCGAGGCGTACCGGCGGATCGAGCGCCGCGGCACCGACCACGAGAGCATGCGATGGCTCACCGCCGCCGCCACCGCCTACCGGACGCTGCCGGAGTACGCCAGCTTCGTGGTGGTCGACGCGAACGGTTCGCCCGAGGAGGTGTCCCGCCTGATCCGCGCCCACCTGACGGAGTGGCTCCCGGGCGAGCCGCCGACAGCCGCCGGTGGCAACCGGCCGCCCAAGGGGCGGGACGGTCCGGTCCCGGCTCAGGCCCGCCCGTAGACCGGGATGCTCGCGCCGCTGGTCGGCGCCGACTCGTCGGAGGCCAGGAAGCGGATCACCCCGGCGATCTCGGCCGGCGGGACCCACCGCCGGTGATCGGCGTCCGGCTGGGCGGCCCGGTTGGCCGGCGTGTCGATGACGCTGGGCAGCACCGTGTTGCACCGGACCCCGTGCTGCCGGTACTCGACCGCGACCGCGTTGGCGAAGGCGAGCACCGCCGCCTTGGCCGTGGCGTAGCCGGCCGCGCCGGGAAAGGGGGCCACCGCCGCCCGCGCCGAGACGCAGACCACCGCGCCGCCGCCGGCCGCCACCAGGTGCGGCAACGCCGCCTGGGTGACCAGGTACGTCGGGCGCAGATTGATCCGTAGCATCCGGTCGAACTCCTCGACCGGGGTCTCGTGCACCAGCCCGCCGCTGGCGTACCCGCCGACCAGGTTGACCACCGCGCGCAGCGGCGCCGCCGGCTCGGCGGTGGCCGCCGCCACGGCCCGCGCCGCCCCCTCGGGATCCAGCAGGTCGGCCGCGACGCGGACCGGACCGGCCGTCCCGCGACCCTCCCGTTCCGGTACGACCACCCGCCAGCCGGCCCTCAGAAAGGCGGCGGTGACCGCTCCGCCCAGCCCGCCCGAGCCCCCGCTCACCAGCACCGTGCGCTCCGCCATGGCCACACGCTAGCGGCCCGCCCCGCGCGGCGGTGGTCGGGGCGCGATCCGGCCCGGTCGGTGCCGGCCCGTCCGGGTCCGGCCGGTCGGGCCGGCCGTCCGGTGACCCGACCCGACCGTCCGGCCGGTGTCAGGTGCACGACGGCCGATCCGCCGGTGGGCCGGCGTGGCCGAGTCGACCGGACCGGAGGAGGCGGCCGGGCTGCGGGAATGGCACCCTTGCCGGGTGGGACCCGCGCGGAAGGCGGTACTTTTCCCGATACGCGCCGTCATGGTTGACGGTCACGCCTCGTGAAAGTAAGTTTCATCCGTGGCGAAGAGTCCGAAGATTTCTGCGAGTCACGAGCCCGGTGGACTGATCGTCCACATCAGTGGCCTGCTCCCGTCGCTGTCCCCGGCCGAGCAGCGGGTGGCCCGGCTGGTCGTGGCCGACCCGGCGGACGCCGCCCGGCGCACCATCACCGACCTCGCCACCGCCGCCGAGACCTCGGAGGCCACCGTCATCCGGTTCTGCCGGTCGGTCGGCATGGACGGCTACCCCCAGCTGCGGATCCGGCTCGCCGCCGAGGCCGCCCGCCGGGTCGAGCCGCCGGACGCCCGGGTGGTCGGCGGTGACATTCCGCCGGGGGCCGACCTCGCGCAGATCATCGCGACCATCGCGTTCAACGACGCCCGCGCCGTCGAGGAGACCGCCGAGCAGCTCGACCCGGCGGTCTGCGAGCAGGTGGTCGAGGCGATCGCGGCGGCCGGCCGGATCGACGTCTACGGCGCCGGCGCCAGCGGCTTCGTCGCCTCCGACTTCCAGCAGAAGCTGCACCGGATCGGCCGGACCGCCTTCTACTTCCCGGACGTGCACACCGCGCTGACCTCGGCCGCGCTGCTCGGCCGGGGCGACGTCGCGGTCGGCATCTCGCACACCGGCACCACCTCGGACGTCATCGAGGTGCTGGAGCAGGCCCGGGCCCGGGGCGCCACCACGGTGGCGCTGACGAACTTCCCCCGGTCGCCGATCACCGAGGTGGCCGACCACGTGCTCACCACCGCCGCCCGGGAGACCACGTACCGCTCCGGCGCGATGGCCAGCCGGCTGGCCCAGCTCACCGTGGTCGACTGCCTCTTCGTCGGCGTGGCGGCGCGCAGCCGGGCCAAGGCCAAGAAGGCGCTGGAGGTGACGGCCGAGGCGGTCCAGTCGCACCGGGTCGGCTCCGGCCGGAGGCGGGCATGACGGTGGAGCCGGACGAGGTCGCCGAGGTGCGGCCCGTGGTACGGGTGGGTGCGCCCACCGAGCGGCGCAACCCGCACAGCCTCGACCTCGACCTGATGTCGACCCGCGACGTGCTCACCGTGATCAACGAGGCGGACCGGCGGGTGCCGGCGGCAGTGGCCGCCGTCCTCGACGAGATCGCGGAGACCGTCGACCTGGCGGTGGCCGCGCTGCGCGGCGGGCACCGGGTGCACTACTTCGGCGCCGGCACCTCCGGCCGGCTCGGCGTGCTGGACGCCGCCGAGCTCGCGCCGACCTTCAACTCGCCGCGACACTGGTTCTGCGCCCACCTGGCCGGCGGGCCGGAGGCGATGTGGCGGGCCGTGGAGGACGCCGAGGACGACGAGCGCGGCGGGTCCGCCGAGGCCACCGACTGCGTACGCCCCGGCGACCTGGTGGTCGGCCTGGCGGCCAGCGGACGCACCCCGTACGTCCTGGGGGCGCTCGCCGCGTCCCGGGCCCAGGGCGCCTCGACCGTGCTGCTCTGCGCCAATCCGGAGGCCGACGCCGCCTCGTCGGTGGACGTCTTCATCGGGGTGGACACCGGACCGGAGGTGGTCACCGGGTCGACCCGGATGAAGGCGGGCACCGCGCAGAAGTTGGTGCTCAACACCTTCTCCACGGCCGTCATGGTGCGCCTCGGGCGGGTCTACTCGAACCTCATGATCGACATGGTGGCCACCAACGCCAAGCTGCGCGGCCGGATGATCTCGATCCTGATGGAGGCCACCGGCTGCGCCGAGGAGGTCTGCCGGGTGGCCCTGCACGAGGCCGACGGCGACCTCAAGACCGCCCTGGTCTCGCTGGTCTCCGGCGCGGAGGTCTCCGCCGCCCGGGCCGCGCTGGCCCGCTCCGCCGACCAGGTACGCGGCGCGCTGGCCCTGCTCGCCTCCTGACCGGCCCGCGCCCCCCGTCCCCGCAGCCACGTCCCCGGTGCGACGCGAATCACGCCGCGGCGGGGACGTCTCCCGCGCTGCGGATTGTTCAAGGAGGCGTGGGGTAATCCTCACCCGTGGCTGAACCGACCGGTCCACGGACGCGTATGTGGCAGTGACCAGGATCGCAATGACGCGGTGACGCGGGTCGCTGTGTTCATGGATTTCGCAATGGTGCGATTCCATGGGCGGACGCTGATTCCGCTGCTCCGGCGCCCTGTCCAGCAGGGCGTACGCGAGCCACCCGAGCGGGGCCCTGACAGCAAACATGGACCGGGCTCTCAGCTACTACTCAGGCATTCGTGACAGTTTCGACTCACGACATGGAATCCCCGACGCGTCTCGTCTGTTGTGTAGGTGTCAGCACCTACGGGCACAGCAGAGGTTACGGGGAGGGCTGATGAACGTGGGGATGGCAAGGAACCGGGCAACCGGCGCGAGCGAGGGGACCGTGGCAATCGTGGACAAGAACATCGGCATGCGTACCGACGAGGTCGCCGAGGAGCGGGACCTGGTCGGCGTCTACCTGCACGAGATCTCCCGGACGCCGCTGCTGGACGCCGCCAAGGAGGTCGACCTCTCCAAGGCGATCGAGGCCGGCCTCTACGCCGAGCACCTGCTCGACGAGGACCGCGTCCCGGCCGGCGTCGACCGGGAGGAGCTGGAGCGGCTGGTCGTCGAGGGTGAGCGCGCGAAGGACCTGTTCATCCGCGCCAACCTGCGACTGGTCGTGTCGATCGCCCGCCGCTACGTGCGCTCGGGCATGCCCATGCTGGATCTGATCCAGGAGGGCAACACCGGCCTGGTCCGGGCGGTCGAGAAGTTCGACTACGAGCGCGGTTACAAGTTCTCCACCTACGCGACCTGGTGGATCCGCCAGGCCATCAGCCGGGCGATCGCCCAGCAGGAGCGGACGGTGCGGCTGCCCGTGCACCTGGTCGAGGACGTCAACCGGATGCGGAACGTGGCCCGCCAGCTCACCCGTGAGCTGGGCAGCGACCCGGAGCCGGAGCAGATCGCGGCGGCGCTCGGCGTGACCGTCGAGCGGGTCAACGAGCTGGTCCGCTGGTCGCAGGACACCGTGTCGCTGGACACCCCGGTCGGCGACGACGGCGACACCAACCTCGGCGACCTGGTCGCCGACAGCGACGCCCCGTCGCCGGAGGAGATCGTTCTCACCGGTCTGGAGCGGCAGCGGATCGAGGGTCTGCTCAACCACCTCGACGACCGTTCCGCCGGCATCATGCGGGCCCGGTACGGCCTCGAGGACGGCCGGGAGCACTCGCTGACCGAGGTCGCCTCGCGGTTCTCGCTCTCCCGGGAGCGGATCCGCCAGCTGGAGATCCAGGCCCTCGGCCGGCTCCGCGAGCTGGCTCGCGCCGAGGGGCTGCAGGCGGCCTGAGCTGGTAGTAATTGACACAACGAACGGCCGGCGTCCGATAGGGGGACGCCGGCCGTTCGTCGTGTCGAGGGGTCAGCGCACCCGGCCGTAGCCGGCGATGGGCATGATGTTCATGTCGCGCTTCAGGACGTTGCGGCCCGCGCTGGGCGCGTCGATGATCTGACCGCTGCCCACGTAGAGCGAAACGTGCCCCAGCCCTTCGTAGAAGACGAGGTCGCCCGGCTGCAGTGAGGTGCGGCTGATCCGAGCGGTGGCGTCCCACTGCATCGCCGCGTTGTGCGGCAGCGACTTGCCGGCCGCCCGCCAGGACGCCAGGGTGAGGCCCGAGCAGTCGTAGCCGTCGGGCCCGTCGGCACCGTAGACGTACGGCTTGCCGATCGCGCCGTACGCGTAGCGCACCGCCACGCCGGCCGAACCGGAGATGTTCGGCGCGCTGCTGGTGGACCTGGTCGGCGCCTCGGTGGCCCGGCCGTACGCCTGCCGCCGCAGCTGGTAGAGCTTGGCGAGGTCGGTCTCGATCTTCTTCTTGCCCGCCGAGAGCTGCTTGGCCTGGGCGGCCTGCCGGGCCAGGGTGGCGTCCAGTCGGGTCTTCTGGTCGATCAGCTTGCGCTGGTTCTCGGTGAAGCCGTTGAGAGTTGCCTGGCGCTGCCGGGTCAACTGGTCCAGGGCGCCCAGCCGCTCGGGCAGGGTGATCGAGCTGCCCGGCTCCAGCAGCGCCTGCGCGGTCCGCAGCCCGCCGGTCTTGTACGCGGTGACGGCGAGGATGCCCACCTCGGCGCGGCTCTGCTCGGTCTGCGCCTGCAGCGGGCCGATCCGGGTCTGCAACGTGGCCGCGGTGGCCTTGTTGGCCTTGATCTCCTCGTTGAGCTTGTTGTAGGACTCGACGATTCGCTCCAGCTCAGTCGAGGACTTCTCGATCTGCTTGGTCAGCTCGGCGGGAGTGGGCGTGGCCCGAGCCACCGATGCCGGCGCGATCAGCGCGGCCGAGAGGCCGGCCACCGCCAACGCGCGCAGCAGCATCCGTAAGGACGACAAGAGCGGAAAGCTCCTCTCCGACGCTCGCCGGGACCGTGGTGCGCCCCGGCGACACCGGCCCGGAGCCATCCGGGTGGATGGCGGTCGACCGGACCGGCCTGCACAACCTAACCCGGGACGAGAGTGGGCGGGAGTTGAAGCAGGGGCGAATGTTGGCAAAGTGTCGGAAAGTGAAACTGATGACAGTGACGCTTCGTGACCGGTTCGCCGGCCGATGGTGGCGGGGCGGCGCCGGATGGGCTGGTTGGCGCCGCTGGCCCGATTCGTCGTTCTGGGCGTATGTCGCCATGCCCCTCCGGCGAAAATGCCGATAAAGGCAAAAATGACGGTCTTTTTCCGGCGGTGCATGCTGCGCTGACGCGTCCCTCGCCAGGGAAAACGCCCCGGCTTGGGTGGCGCGTGCGCCACACAATGAAGCGCGGAACCGGGAATCCCGCCAGACCCCATCGACGTGCGTCAACGGTGGCGCGGACGCCCGGCGCGCGATCCCTGGGAGGACGCCGTGCAGACCGATGGCTCCACCACCCGCCCGCCCCGCCCGCCCCGGGCGGCCACCCCGACCCTCCTCTACGCCCGCCCCGGCATCGTGGTCACCGCCGAACGCTTCACCGCCGGCCGGACCAGCTGGCCGGTCGCCGAACTCAGCCAGGTCTGGACCACCCGTGGCCCGCACGACCGGCTCGCCCTGCGGGCGGTCGGGGTGAGCGCCGCCCTGATCGGCGCGGTCGGGGTGCTGCTCGGGTTCACCGGCGGGCTGCAGCGGCTCACCGCGGCCGCGTACCTGACGCTCGGCGCGGTCGGCCTGCTGCCGGTGCTGCTGGTGCTGATCGGCGACCGCTGGCGTCCCCCGGCGTACGAACTGTGGGGGCGGTACAAGGGCACCGAGGTGCTCCTGTTCAGCAGCGACGACGAGCGGCAGTTCGGCCAGGTCACCCGTGCCCTGCGGCGGGCCCGGGAGGGCGTGCGCCTGGGCGGCTGGGAGGACCCGGTGGCCTCGGCCGGGGTGTGGCGGCCGAACCGGTGAGTCAGCCGGCGACCGGCTCCGGGGTCCGGGGCCGGTCGGCCTCGGCCAGCCAGTGGCTCACCCGGCGCTCGGCGTAGAACGACACGAACGGCACCGTCCCGGCGAGCATCACCAGCAGCATCCGCTTCAGCGGAAAGTCGGCCCGCCGGGACAGGTCGAAGGTGAGCGCCAGGTAGATCATGTAGAGCCAGCCGTGCGCGGTGCCGACCACGGCCACCACGGTCGGGCTGTCGAAGAAGTACTTCAACGGCATGCCGATCAGGACCAGCACCACCAGCGCCACGCCCACGATCCAGGCGATCACGCGGTACCGGGTAAGGGCTCCGCCCACCGTCGTCCGTCCTTCCGAAGCCGGCGTCAGCCGGGGTAGTCGCCGGGCCTCGCGCCCGGGTTGGCGTTCAACCATGACAGGTAGCGGTTGTAGTCGACGAGGTCGCCGTCCTCGGCCCCGTCGACCGGGGCGGCCGGCACGCGGCTGACCCGCACGGGCCGGCGTACCGCGGGGGCGCCGGTCGCCGGTTCGGGCCCGGCGGCCGCCGGCGGCGCCGGGGTGGCCGGCTCCTCGGGCGTGCCGCGCAGCGTGTGTCGCACCTCACGCCACCAGACGAAGACCACGAAGCCGGCGAAGACCGGCCACTCGATCGCGTACCCGAAGCTGAGCGTGTTGCCCCCGGCGGCCCGGGTGACCTGCCACCAGCCGAGCCCGAGGAAGCCCACGACCAGCACGACCATGGCCACATGGCGGGCGATCCACGCCGGTGTCCAGAGCCGCTTCATGCCATCGAGGGTACCGGGGCCCGCGCCCGTCTCCGACGCCGCGTCGTAGGTGGCGGGGTTTGGTGGCACTGCCGGTGGGCATCCGTCTAGACGCCAGCCCGAACGAGACGAGGGGGCGACGATGACCGAATCAGTACGCCGTGACGCCAGCCCGGAGCAGCGGGTGAGCGAGTGGGACGGCGACCACGCCCGGACGGACCCGGTGAGCGGCGACATCGACGGCGAGCTGCTCGGCGTGGACCCGGCCGAGCTGGGCGACGAGGACCTGATCCGGGAGATGCACAGCCTGCACCGGACCCGGCTGGACACCCTGCGGCACGCCACCGACTCCGCGCTCGCCAACCACCTGCGCCGCACCGCCGAGCTGGAGACCGAGTACCTCGCCCGACACCCCGGCCGCGAGGTCGACCCGAGCCGGCTGCGGGGCGGTGCCTGATGGCCAGCCATGCCGAGCGCGGCATGTCCGCCCCGCCCGAGGTGGTGTTCAACACCGCCACCGACCCCGACCGGTCGGCGGCCTGGCTGCCGGAGGCGCTGCGGCGCTCCGGAACGCACCGGGTGGAGATCGTCGACAGCGAGGACATGCGGGCGCGCTGGAGCTCCGACGCCGCCGGCTGGGCGGCGGACATCGACGTGGAGCCGGCCGATGCGGGCGGCGCCCGGGTGCGGCTGGACCTGTCCGGCACCGATCACGGAATGGCCGACGAGATCCTGGCCAGTCTCGCCCGCGAGGTGGCCGACAACCTCACCGCCGGCTGAGCCGGCCCCGCGACGAGAACCGAGGAGGCCGGGTGACCGGGGAGGGCCTGAAGCAGAAGATGGCGCGCCTGCGCCAGGCGTACGCGCCGCACGAGCAGCGGCCGCTGGAGGGCTACCTGAAGGCGATGGGCACGTACGCGGCGGTGACCGCGTCCCTCGTGGGCCTGGTCAAGGCGACCCGGCGGCCCGTCCCGGAGCGGCCCTCGCCGGGCGACGTGGTGCTGCTCTGCATCGCGACCCACAAGCTCAGCCGGCTGCTGTCCAAGGACGCGATCACCAGTCCGCTGCGCGCGCCGTTCACCCGCTACGACCACCCGATCGGCAGTGGCGAGGTGATGGAGCAGGTCCGGGACGAGGGCAGCCCCACCCGGCACGCCCTCGGTGAGTTGGTGAGCTGCCCGTTCTGTCTGGCGGTCTGGGTCGCCACCGGGCTGACCGGGGGACTGGTGCTGGCCCCGCGGCTCACCCGGCTGGTCGCGACCGCGCTGACCGCGGTGGCCGCCTCCGACTTCCTTCAGATGGGGTACGCGGCGGCCCAGCGGGCGGCCGAGGGCGGGCACCAGGAGAAGTGAGCCCACGAGAAAGGGGCCGGCGCCGCGGCGCCGGCCCCTTCGTTCGGGTCGCTCAGGTGGGAGACGTGCCGTGGTTCTCCCCGGCCCAGCCGCGCGGCGCCTCTGGCTCGCGCCGTTCCTCGTCCTCGCCGGTGATGATGTCCTCGTCCACCGCGGTCTCCTCGTGCTCCTCGGCGAAGTCCGGGTCGCCGTTCGGATCCGGCGCCGACGCCGGATCACCGAGTGCCTCGATGTGGTGTCGCTGCCCCTGGTCGCGGTCGGTCATCCCACTGTCCTCTCCGTCGTGCCGTTCCGGGGCCGCTCAGGCGACGGTCCCGCCGAGCAGGTCGGCCGCCTCGTCGGCCGCGTACTCGCCCTGGGGCAGCGCGGCGATCCGGGTGAGCAGCTCAGCGGGCAGTTCGGCGGCCACCGCGCGGCGGTAGATCTCCGCCTGGGTGACCCGTTCCTGGCCGTGGTAAATGTCGTCGAGCAGTTCGTCGAGCGGCCGGGTGTCCGGCTGGTCGGTCACGGGCGCGTCGTCGGTCACGCCGAACAGCTACCCGGGCCCGAATCGGTCAAACGTCACGGGCCCGGCCCGACGGCGGCGTGACGGCGGACACGCCGCCGCCCGGAACACCGGGCCGGTGCCGGTCGTTGTGCAGAGCGTCGGTGTGTCCAGTGTCCCCGGGCCTCACCTAATTTGCCTTCGCGGAATACCGTCCGGCTGGAGCCGCGTCGCGCCACTCGCCGAGAGG
>NZ_JBVJJA010000088.1:0-15136 GCF_055586005.1 Micromonospora sp. NPDC051924 | reverse complement strand
CTCGCGGTGCTGCAGCGTCACCTCGGCGGACAGAAGATCCGGTTCGAACCGGCTCATCGGGCGCTACTGGCGGCGCTGCTGCACCGGCTCCCGCGCGGGAATAAGGGCAGGTGTGGGAGAGTTTATTTCTCCAGGTCGTGATTTTGCGTGTTTCAGTAGTTGATCTTTTGACATCCGCGGATCAGGTAGAGCGGGTGCTTTCGTCTTCCTCTTGGGGCGGATGTGGCCGCCGGGGCAAACGGCTCGGATAGCCGCAGGGTGCGGCTCCCACTCGCAAGGAGGAGACATATGGCACAGGGCACCGTGAAGTGGTTCAACGACGACAAGGGCTTCGGCTTCATCTCCGTCGACGACGGCAGCGCCGACGTCTTCGTCCACTTCTCTGAGATCCAGTCGAACGGCTTCCGCAGCCTCGCCGAGAGCCAGCCGGTCGAGTTCGACATCGTGCAGGGCCAAAAGGGCCCGCAGGCAGCGGGCGTACGCGTCCTCTGAGCAATCGTGATCATGACCGGGAACCCGTCGGGCTCCCGGCCATGTCGCTAACGGGCCAGCACGAACCCCACCACCTAAACTCAGACAGGAGTCGCATGGGCGCGACCAGTCCGCCGGCCGTCGTCGATCGCCTCGATGGCCCCCGCACCGTTAACGAACCCAAGCCGCTGCTCGCCGCGCCGCAGACCAGAGCAGGTGCGGTCGCGATCTGGATCTTCGTGGTCACCCCGTTCATCGCTCTCCTCGCCGCCATGCCGGTCGCGTGGGGCTGGGGGCTGTCCGGCGTCGACCTGACCTTGGCGATCACCACCTATCTGATCAGCGGGTTCGGCATCGCGGCCGGGTATCACCGCCACCTGACCCACGGGTCGTTCAAGGCGCGGCGCGGACTGCGCATCGCGCTGGCCGTGGCCGGATCGCTCGCCGTCGAGGGTTCGCCAACCCAGTGGGTCGCCAACCACCGCCGCCATCACGCCTTCTCCGACCGCGAAGGCGACCCCCACTCGCCTTGGCGCTACGGCACCAGCGTCAGCGCGGTGCTCAAGGGCCTGTTCCACGCCCACATCGGCTGGATGTTCCGGCGAGAGCTGAGCAACCGGTCCCGCTTCGCCCCGGACCTGCTCGCCGACCGCGACATCCGCGTGGTCGACCGCCTCTTCGGGCTACTGGTCGCGGTGTCCCTGCTCACGCCCGCCCTGATCGGCGGCCTCGTCACCGGCACCTGGGCGGGCACGCTGAGCGCCTTCTTCTGGGCCGGGCTGGTCCGCATGGCCGTGCTGCACCACGTCACCTGGTCGGTGAACTCCATCTGCCACGTCGTGGGCGACCGGCCCTTCGTCAGCAAGGACCGGGCCACCAACTTCTGGCCCCTGGCGATCCTCTCCTTCGGCGAGAGCTGGCACAACTCCCATCACGCCGATCCCACCGGAGCCCGCCACGGCGTCCTGCGCGGCCAGCTCGACCCCGCCGCCCGGCTCATCTGGATCTTCGAGAAGCTCCGGCTGGCCCGCGACGTGCGTTGGCCGGTGCCCGAACGGCTCGACGCGAAGCGCACGCGGTAGGGCTGCGCTCTTCTGCGGTGGCCGTATGTCCGCGCACTGGTGCTGGTCTGTGAAGGGTCGGACATCGAGGCCAACTGAGGTTGCCTTCGGGAAGTTCTCCCATCATGGACCGCACGACCGCCTCGGGCTGTGCCTCTGATCAGCGTCGAGCTGCCGAGCGGCGTAACTGAGGCTGGTTCTGGAAACCGCGGATCCCGCCCCCGACCCAGGCTGCGGCGCCTCATGAGGCGGCCGCCGACGACCTCACAGCATCACATCGGTTGGTGTCCGAGGGGCGGTCGACGGCTACGGGAGTGTCAAGTTAACGGCTGATCTTGGTTGTTGAGGAAGTCAGTCGGTGGCCGGGGTGAGCCGGCCCTTCGAAGGCGATCTGGAAGGCGTTCAGCGGTGCTTTCCAGCGCATGGTCCACCGGCGGCGGCAGACCCCGGTGGGGTCGAGGCTCATCAGCGCCAGGTACACGCACTTCAGCGCGGCCTGCTCACTGCGGACGTGCCCGCGCGGACGGCCTCGCGGATACGCGCGTTGACGCTCTCGATCACGTTCGTCCTGCAGATGACCTTGCGGATCTCCACGTCGTAGGCCAGGAACGGGACGAACTCGGGCCTTGGGCATCAAAGGTCGCCGCCTCGACCGTCTGGGAAATCCTGCGGGAGCACGTCGTTGCGCCCGCACCGGAACGGCAGAGCACGACCTGGGCCGACTTCCTGCGCAGCCAGGCGGCGCTGCTGTCCTGCGATTTCTTCGAGACCTGCACGCTGACCGCGGCCCGCCTGTACGTCTTCGCGGTCATCGAGCACCCGATCCGGCCCATTCGGATCCTGGGCGCCGCCA
Source organism: Micromonospora sp. NPDC051924 (assembly GCF_055586005.1). NCBI lineage: Bacteria > Bacillati > Actinomycetota > Actinomycetes > Micromonosporales > Micromonosporaceae > Micromonospora > Micromonospora sp. NPDC051924. The sequence goes on along the minus strand of NZ_JBVJJA010000088.1, from coordinate 12,751 downwards.
CCGCACACCCCCCCCGCAGCATGGGTCGTGCAGCTCGGGCGCAACCTCGTCATGGACCTTGAAGACGTGGACAGCAGGGCCAGGTTCCTGGTTCGTGACCGGGACTCGAAGTTCACACAGGCCTTCGACGCCGTGCTGGCCGATGCCGGACTGCGAGTCGTCAAGAGCGGTGTCCGGATGCCCCGGATGCGCCGGAAAATCATTCGCCCGGTGTAGAAAGCGGCTCCGGCGCCAGAGATCTTCCGTCACGACGTTCCAGACGGCGGCAGGGCAGCCAACCGGCCACCGGAGAGCTCAAGCACGCTTTTGCCGCGATTCTAGAGATCAAGGCTGTGTGGCAAGTTCAACCTTGCAGGAAGACTTTCGCCGAGTGATCTTGATGAGCCCTTCATGCAACAGCGCCAGTCGGAGCGCCACGAGGTCGACGGCGATCCGCCCGCCCAAGACCAGCGACTCCGTGCGCCGCATCCGGCTGCCCGCTTCCTGGTCAACCTGCTCGCCACCGGCCTGGCCGAACACCACCACCCGATTCCGTCCACGGCGCATGCGGCAAACACCAACGCCGATCCAACTTCAACCGCGGGCAGTGACCGCCCCGCGGCCCGATGACCAATCCCAACACCCACCACAATTCTCCGCTGGGATGGCGATCACTGCCTATGGTGCCCCTCCCCTCCAAGGGCGAGCGCTACCCTTCCACCGCTCGCTTGAGCGCCACGACATGAGCCGCGGTCTACCGTGGTGACACCCACGATCCAAGCCGGAGAGGCCATCACGATGAGCAGGCCAATCGATTACGACGCACCGCGCCGACCCGCTGTTGAGGTTGAAGACGACAGCCTGGAGGAACTCAAGGCGCGCGGCGCGGCGTCGCAGTCAGCGAGAGTCGACCTCGACGAGGCCGAGGCTGCCGAGAACTTCGAGTTGCCCGGCGCGGACCTGTCCGGCGAGGAACTGACCGTGGCTGTCGTGCCGGTGCAGCCGGACGAGTTTCGATGCGCGCGCTGCTTCCTGGTGCACCATCGCAGTCAGGCCGCCACGCAGCCCGACGGCCGGGAGGTCTGCCAGGAGTGCCTCTGACGTCCACTGTCAGGTCGCCAGTTCCCGCCACTCGGGACGACCACCCAGCCACGCGTTGGCGAGGATCTGTGCCGACGCCCGACTCGGACAGGGGTGTAGCTTCGACCGGCCTGCGATGCCGCCGGTCTGTGCCTCTACTTCCCATCGCTGGCCGTCGGTGCGGATGTAGACGTCGCGACGCCCCCGCGGACCCCGGTCCACCAGTGACGCTCGATTCTCACCTGCTGACCGTATAGCACTGCGGAGAGACGAACCATAATGATCTTGGGAAGACGGTCAGTGTGATCGGGAAACCCACAAATTGTGGACGAGAGTTGGGAGACCTGACCGGGCCAGAACAGGACGCATCCGCGGAGCGCCGCCTTCGCGACGCCACGTATGCCTTCTGAGCAGGTGTCCGGCGAGAACATCCACGGACCGATCGAAGCGATTCAACAGCGCGCCGACGGCGACCACGTTCGACCGCTTCCGGCGCACGTACCTCCCAGCCATCCAGTCAGACCCCAAGCAGGTCATGTCATGAGCTGTCCGACTCTCATCACCGGCACCGAGACGGGCGGCGCCTACACCGTGCGCTGTTGCACTGGGGCGACCCCCGACCGGGCCACGATGGGTCCGGCCGTCGCGGGTGGCGGCAGCACCCTCGACGGGGACACGTTGATCAGGATGGCCGACGCGACAACGTACGCGGGCAAGGCCGAGCGGCGGTCCACCGCCACCGCCCCATTTGGTGGTCCAGTCGTGGAGACGTGCTGATCCACCTGCACAGGACGTCGATACCTGCGACGCGTCGCACCGACACGCGTGGTAGCCCTTACCGACTGGGCTCCGTGGCGTCGTGATGCCTAACGAACGGCAATGGGCGCGGTCGTCGACTTCCGGTCGGCGTCACCCTCGACACGGAACGGGGTGCGCAGGCGGGTCATCGCAGCCGAACTCGCGTCGACGGCAGGTGTGTGGTCGAAAGGCGCATCTGCTCCCGATGCTTCACGGAACAAATTCGAGTCATGCGCGGTTACATCAGTCAAGAGCTGCTCCAAGTTTGCGCGCCAACGCGCGATTCACCCGCTCGCACATGCAAGCCAGGTGCGGAAAATGAGCGTGCGCACCCGGCCGCCCGCCGAGGGCGGATCCGTCTCGCTCGGCCCGTCGAACCCTAACCCAAAAAGCCCATCGTGTACGGACTGGGCCCGGGTGCGGGCAGATTGATCAACCAGTCCGCCGGTTCCGACCACGGCCTGCATCCTTGATGTCGACCACCACGCGCCGCGACCAATCGGTCAGCGCCGTGCAGGGCGACCCCTTCCACGTTCGGAGACTCCCATGGCGGCACGCCGCCCCAGCAAGACACCCCTTGTCCCAGCCACATCCTTCGCCGACCTCGGCGTGCCCGGCCGCCTGGTCGCCGCGCTCAAGCAGGCGGGCATCAGCACGCCGTTCCCGATCCAGGCCGCGACGCTCCCGGATTCACTCGCCGGACGCGACGTGCTGGGTCGTGGCAGGACGGGATCGGGCAAGACATACGCCTTCGCTCTGCCGGTCCTCGCCCGGCTCTCGGCCGCCACGTCTCCTCGGCTGCCCGGCCGTCCGCGCTCGCTCATCCTGGCGCCTACTCGCGAGCTGGCGACCCAGATCGAAGCGGCGATCGCACCGCTGGCCACCGCGCTGTCGCTGCGGACCCTGACGATCTTCGGTGGGGTTAGCGCGCGGCCACAGGTCGGTGCACTGCGTGCCGGGGTCGATATCCTCATCGCCTGTCCCGGCCGGCTCGCCGACCACGTTTCGACCGGCGACGCGATCCTCGACGCCGTTGAGGTCACGGTGCTCGACGAGGCGGACCACATGGCCGACCTGGGCTTCCTGCCGATCGTACGGCGACTCCTCGACAGGACACCGCCCCGCTCCCAGCGGCTGCTGTTCTCGGCGACGCTCGACGCGGGCGTCGACGTCCTCGTGCGGCGGTACCTCTCCAACCCAGTCACCCACAGCGTCGACTCGGCGATGTCCCCGGTCGCCGCGATGACCCACCACGTGCTCCGGGTGCGTCACAATGACCGGCTCCCCGTCCTGATCGACCTGACGGCCGCCCCGGGTCGCACGCTCGTATTCACCCGCACCAAGCGGGGCGCCAAGAAGCTGACCAGTCAACTGGTCGCTTCGGGAGTGCCCGCCGTGGAGCTGCACGGCAACCTGGCGCAAAACGCCCGTACCCGCAATTTGGCGGCGTTCTCTGCCGGCGACGCCCGCACGCTTGTCGCGACCGACATCGCGGCGCGCGGTATCCACGTCGACGATGTAGCTCTCGTGATCCACGCCGACCCGCCCGCCGAGCACAAGGCATACCTGCACCGCTCGGGGCGGACCGCGCGTGCCGGAGCGAGCGGCACCGTCGTCACCCTGATGACCGACGACCAGGTCACCGACGTGCGCGATTTCACCCGCCAGGCCGGCATCAACCCGACGATCACCCAGCTTGGGCCCGGTGACTCGCTACTCACCGAACTCGCCCCGGGCGAGCGCCGCTTCGTGACGCCTCCCGTAGCGGCGACGGCGCCGCATCACGGACGAGGCCACAGCGCCACGCGGCACCCCGATCCGCGCACGGCGGCGGGCGGATCGACCGTCAGCGCAGCGCGCGGGAGAGGCTCGGAAAGTCGTCGGGCGAGTGCCGCGGAAACCACGTCCGCGACACGGGGCGCGGCGGCGTTCTCTTCCGGCACGCGGGTTGGTAGCCGGCGCGGTCAGCGCTGACAGCGAAGACCGTGCGAGGCACCCGTGCTAGCCTCACCGGGTTGCAACCTTCGGTTTGTCGCATACTTTGCCAGCGCCTGGTGGGTATCTAACCCGCCAGGCGCTTTTTGTCCTGCCGGTTCTTCCGGACCAGCAGCGGCGGCAACCGAGGGCCCGTACGTGGCTCCATCCGCTACTCAAGGAGATGACATGGCATTCGGCACAGTCAAGTGGTTCAACGCGGACAAGGGCTTCGGCTTCATCGCGCAGGATGGTGGCGGCGCTGACGTCTTCGCCCACTTCTCGGCCATCTCATCGAGCGGGTTCCGCAGCCTGGAAGAGAACCAGCGGGTCGAGTTCGACGTCGAGCAGGGCCAGAAGGGCCTTCAGGCCGCCAACATCCGTCTGGTCTGAGGTTGACCCTGCCAAGCCGTGGCGACGAAGCCTCGCCCGTCGCCACGGCGGTGGCTGAGACCACGGACCGGCGAATGCCGGTCCGTTCCGACACCGCGGTCCTTCCCGGCCTCGAACCGCTGGTGTTGCAAGCGCTGTCCGCCCCCGAGCACGCGGCCGGGACCGCCAGCATCGATCGGCTCCGGCTGGCCCCGGTGCCGCTGGTGCCGGAGGTGCGACTGGTCATGGCCGAGGACGCGATCGTCCTCTGGGCACGACTCGAAGCCGAGGCGGGCCACGTCCTCCCGCCGCCGTTCTGGGCGTCGGCCTGGACCGGCGGGCAGGGTCTTGCGCGTTACATCCTCGATCACCCGGACACCGTGGCCGGTTGCCATGTCCTCGACGTCGCATCCGGCTCCGGCCTGGTCGCTATCGCCGCGGCGATAGCCGGCGCCGCCAGGGTCACCGCCAACGATATCGACCCCTACTCGATCGCGGCAATCAACGCCAACGCCCACGCCAACGGCGTCGAGTTGACCCTGTCGTCGAGTGACCTGCTTGACGGCGACGTTGACGGCGTGGATGTGGTGTTGGCCGGTGACGCGCTCTACCACCCGTCTGTGGCGGCCCGGATGCTGCCGTTCCTCGCCCGTGTCGTGGCGAAGGGCGCTCGGGTCCTTGTTGGCGATCCGGACCGGGGCCACCTGGCCCATGACTGGCTGGAGCGGGTGGCGACGTACGAGGCGCCGATGAGCGGCGCTCCGGAAGACGCGCAGCTTCACCTGACGAGCGTGCTCAAGCCACGACGCGACAAGGTGGACGACCGGCGGGGCCGGGCCACACGGCTGCGGCGTGAATCCCATTACTGCCGCACCCGTGAGTGAGCCGAAGCTGTTGCCCGCGCCACTGGCGCCGTGCGGGCGAGCGCCGCATCTGAGACGGTCTACGACAACCGGTCCGAGAGCGACGGCCTCGACCTGTTCGACCCACAGGGGCTGGCCGGCGAGGTCGTGAACATTCATAGATAACCGCCACCGGCTGCCACCACTCGACGGAGAATTGTTCCCGTCGAGCCCGGCCTGACCCGGCGCTACGAGGTCCCGCCTACGTCGTGTTCCAACTGTGAGAGCATCGCCTTCGGCCCCTTGTTGGGGCTCGACCTGCCGGGCAGCCGCCTGTTCGTCGGCCGCCCTGGCGGAGTGCTTTTCGGCTCCAACGCCCTCGCGGTTCGCTCGCACTTGATCAAGTAGAACCCACTGCCCATCCGAGTCATCAGGGTGCCGATGGCTGGTCGGGTGACGCACCACGGTCTGACGGGGCAAATGGCAAGAAGCCCGTTACCGGCGTTCCGGCTACGGGCTTCTGACCTGAAAATATAGACCCAGGCGAGGTTGGCCTCGACGGTCTTCGGGCTGATGAACAGGCGCGGGATGCGTCGGAGGCCGTGCGGTGCGTACAGTTCCGGGTCGGACTTGGGGTGGGCCGGGTAGATCCGGCGCAGGGAACGGGACGAGACAGCGACGGCATGACGGCGGACAACATTACGGAAACCGGTCAATACGGCATTGACCCGACCCGGCTGGAGACCTGTCTCAGCGTCTTTGAGGCGTTGGAGGACCTGCCTCCCGATCACCCCGACGTGGTGCGGGTGCAGCGGGCCACCGCGCGGCTCTACAAGGTGATCAAGCAGCGGCGACGCGAGGAACGGCGGGATGCCATCGCGGCGGCCGACCGCGCGGTGACGGCGGCCACCGCCACCGGCGCCCCGGGCCGGATCGACGACGAGACCCAGGGCAACCCGCTCGCCTCCCCCACCGTGGGTGCCACGGCCGGCTTCCTGCACAATCCGCGCGGCTGCTACGTCTGCAAGCAGCGCTACCGCGAGGTGGACGCCTTCTACCATCAGCTCTGCCCGCCCTGCGCCGCGCTCAACCGGGAGCGCCGGAACGCCCGCACCGACCTGACCGGCCGGCGCGCGCTGCTCACCGGCGGCCGGGCGAAGATCGGCATGTACATCGCGCTGCGGCTGCTGCGCGACGGCGCGCACACCACGGTGACCACACGGTTTCCCCACGACGCGGTCCGCCGATTCGCCGCGATGCCCGACAGCGGGGACTGGCTCCACCGCCTGCGAATCGTCGGGATCGACCTGCGCGACCCCGCCCAGGTGATTGCCCTTGCTGACTCGGTCAGCGGCCAGGGACCACTCGACATCCTGATCAACAACGCGGCGCAGACCGTCCGCCGCACGCCCGGGGCGTACGCGCAGCTCGTCGCCGCGGAGGCGGCGGCCCTGCCGGACGGCCCGCTGCCGGAGATGATCACGTTCGCCAAACCGGCCGGCCGGGGCGACCTGGCGGGCAGCCTGATCGCCCCACCGAAGTCGCCCGCGATCACCCCGCACGCGCTCACCGCGCTGGCGCTGACCAGCGGCTCCGCCTCGCCGGAACGGATCGCGGCAGCCAGCGCCATCGACGCCGGCGGTCTGGTGCCGGACCTCGACCCGGTCAACAGTTGGGTGCAGCGGGTGCACGAGGTGAACCCGGTCGAGCTGCTCGAAGTGCAGCTGTGCAACGTGACCGCGCCGTTCGTGCTGGTCAGCCGGCTGCGACCGGCGATGGCCGCAGCGACCGCCCGCCGCAAGTACGTGGTGAACGTGTCGGCGATGGAGGGCCAGTTCGCCCGCGGCTACAAGGGGCCAGGGCACCCACACACCAACATGGCCAAGGCCGCGCTGAACATGCTGACCCGGACCAGCGCCCAGGAGATGCTGGCCGACGGCATCCTCATGACCAGCGTCGACACCGGCTGGATCACCGACGAGCGGCCCCACCCGACGAAGATGCGGCTGGCGGACGCCGGCTTCCACGCCCCGCTGGACCTGGTCGACGGCGCGGCCCGCGTCTACGACCCGATCGTCCGCGGCGAACAGGGCGAAGACCTGTACGGCTGCTTCCTCAAGGACTACGCGCCCTGCGCCTGGTGATCGGCGCGCCCACCCCGCCGTCGGCCGCCCAGGCTCAGGCCGACACGGTCAGCACCGTCGCCCCGTCCACCACAGGTCCAAACTGCGGTGGCCCGATCAGCGTGGCGTAGCGGATGTCGAAATGGACGGTCGTGACCCGGTCCGCCGGATCGCGGCATGTGCGGATGTCCCGCATTCCGGTTAGCGCCCTCGTCTGCCACCATGGGCTCGTGGACGAGCAGATCACGTCGATCCTTCGCACCGACAACGCTGAAGGTGCCGTGGCCTGGTATGCGCGGCTGAGCTGGCTCATCCCCACAGCGGTCGGTGCGCCGCTGATCGAGTGGCTGGCCCACCGCGCCCGCACCGCGAACCTGGCCACCCCTACCATTGTCGGCGACGAGGTTGCGCCGTGAACGCCGGCGCGATCCGCCTTCGCCGCGGGCAGCACCGGCAAGGAGCGGACGTGCTAGTCGCAAGCCACGCCGCCTACCCGGCATTCCGCCACGTCTTCCCTGACCCTCGGCGCCGCTTGCCGGCACTGCGTCCGTTCTTCGAAGCCACCGTGCGCGACGCGATCCCATTCGACTCCGTGTACGCCGGTACCGATGCCGGTGCCATGGCCGCCGTCGCGGTTTGGCTGCCTCCGGGCGCGTTCCCCTGGACCGGCACCCGGCAGGCGAGGGCCGCGCCGGCACTCATCCAGACCATGATCGCCGCGCCCCGCTCCTTCCCCGCCTTCATGCGCCTTGGGTCCAACGCCGCACGCGCACATCCACCGAGCCGCACTGGTACCTCGTCGTGCTCGGAGTACGTCCGAGCCACCAGGGCCACGGCCACGGATCCCGGCTCGTCGCCACGGGACTTCGACATGCCGACCGCGCCGGCACCCCCTGCTATTTGGAGACCTCCGACCCGGACAACGTGGCGTTCTATCAACGGTTCGGCTTCACCGTCGTCGACGACGCGTTACCCCTCGTGCCCGGCGGACCGACCTACATCGCAATGCGCCGCCTACCGATCAGGTAGCGACCGGCGATTTCAGGTTATGAAATGCGGCCTGGGTCGGGATTCCGGCCGATGAAGGCGACCAGCCGGTCCACGGCGGACGCATCAGCGCCGACTTCGACCTCGTAGCCGAAAGTTTTGCCTGGACCCCGGTAGGCGGGCATCAACATGCCGCGGGCCGCATCGAACGCCGCCTGCGCCTCTAGTTCGGTGTACGGCACCGGTTGGCCTGTCGCGACCGCGAGGTCCCAGCCGTGCCCGACGTACTCGATCAACATCATCCCGAGCACCATGGCGCCGGGCAGCTCGGACGATCATGCGCAACGGCCGGTCGGCAGCCCCGGACCGGAACGCCGCGACCGCCTGCCGGCCCGCACTGGCGAATTCGACGGCCGGATCGGCACCGCATCGGTATGAGTTCGGGTCGTCGTGATAGTCCACTCCGGTGGCCCGGGCGGCGAACATCCGCAGCCATCCGACCAAGTGATCGGTGAGCGCCGCCACGTCATAGTCTGGGCACGGGGTCGGCAGAGTGGGTGACTTGGCAGTCACGGGGGCGTGGCTTCCCCGGCTAACACGCCAAGCTGGCGCACTGGAACAGCAGTCGTGGTGTTTGTGAGATGGGCGGCTTCAGAATCCTGCCGTCGGGCCGGTTTACTGGTCGAGGTAGGCCAGCACGGCGAGTACCCGGCGGTGGCCGCTGCCTGATGGTGGTAAGCCGAGTTTGGCGAAGAGCGTGTTGATGTGGTTGCTGACCGACTTTTCGGTGATGACCATGTGTTCGGCGATCGCGGCGTTGGTGCGTCCCTCGGCCATCAGGCGGAGCACGTCCCGCTCTCGTGGGGTGAGTGCGGCCAGGGTGTCGCGCTGGTGTAGCAGTTGGGTGACGACTTCCGGGTCCATGACCGTCGCGCCGGCGGCGACCTGACGAATCGCGTCGATGAACTGGCGTACGTTGCCGACCCGGTCCTTGAGGAGGTATCCGACCGCACCGGCACGGTCGGAGAGCAGTTCACGGGCGTAGAGCCGCTCGACGTACTGGGAGAGGATCAGGACGGGCAGCCCGGGTATCTCGGCGCGGGCGGCGATGGCGGCGCGCAGCCCTTCGTCGGTGAAGGTGGGCGGTAGCCGCACGTCGACCACGGCGACGTCGGGCCGGAGCGAGACGAGCTCCTCGACCAGTTGCGAACCGTCGTCGACGGCGGCTACCACGTCGAAGCCGTACGCGGTCATCATCCGGATCAGCCCGTCACGCAGCAGTAGCTGATCTTCGGCGATCAGGACCCGCATGGCAACTCCATGTCTAGCACGGTAGGCCCGCCCGGAGAGCTGGTGATCCGGAGGGTTCCGTCGAACGCGGACAACCTCCGTTGGATACCACGCAGCCCGGTCCCGCGTGACGGGTCGGCGCCACCGTGACCGTCGTCGCGGACGGTGATGTGCAGCGCGTACCCATTGTCGGCGACGGTTACCTGGATGCGCTGGGCGCCGCTGTGCCGGAGGGCGTTGCCCAGCGACTCGGCAATGACGAAGTACGCCGCCGACTCCACCGGCGCGGCCAACCGTCGGTCGAGCCACAGATCCAGCTCGATCGGAATGCCCCTGGCCAGCTGCAGCGCCAGGGCCTGGACCGCCCCGATCAGGCCCCGATCGGCCAGCACCGGCGGGTGGATGCCGCGCACCAGGTCACGGAGCTCCGTGAGGGCCGCGCCAACGCTGGCCTTCGCCTCGGCCATCAGGGCCTTGGCGCCGGCTGGATCGGCGTCGACGACGTCCTCGGCCATACCGAGATTCATGGTTGCCGCGACGAGGCGTACCTGCGCGCCGTCATGCAGATCACGCTCGACGCGACGTAGTTCTACGGCGGACGCGTCAACGGCAGCGGCCCTGGTGGCGGTCAACCGATCCACCCGTGCGGACAGCCGGGCTGCGGATGTGGGTCCCAGCAGCGCACTCGCCAGTCGGGCCTGACCGGTGATGAGGTGCCGGGGCAGGCGGTAGGCCAGCACCACCAACCCGACGCCGACCGGCACCATCAGCCAGGTCAAGGGGCCGGACCTGCCGGTGATCTCCAGCACCCCCGGATCGAAGGTCGTGGGGGCCGGCAGCAGTGCCCGCAGCAACGGCGCGGACAGGAATTCCGCAGCCGCCAGCCACAGTCCGAGACCGAGCGTCACACTCAGTACGCCCACCGGGAACTGGCACAGCATCCAGGTTAGATCGCGCCAGGTGGCCGCGTCGCCGATCAACGTCCGGGTCCGGGCAAGTACACCCTTGGGTAACGGTGAGTAGGGGGAGGGCACCGGTTCACCCAGCACCGTAGCGGCCCGGCGGCGTTGCAGATCGGCCAGTCGACGAGTCAGCCACACCGCGACGATGAAGACCAGGATGCCCAGGCCCGCCGCAAGGCTCGACGGCACCGAGATCAGCGTGAGGAACAGCAGGAACGGCGCGGCCAGCCCGATGGCCGCACCGGCCAACAACTGCCCGAGCTCATTGGCCGCGCGCATGAGTTTCTGCCGCATTGTGATGATTCTTCCCGCCGTATTCGCGGGCGTCAGCTCAGACGCCCCTTACCGAACAGAGATCAACACTATGTGCCGTGCCGGTCGGAGTCGATGAGGCAGGAACCCCGATCCGTTCAGGTGCCTGCACCCCCACGACGTCAGGTGCGGCGGCCCTGGTCCGCGCCAGGCGAGCAGGCGAGTGTGAATGCCGCGAATGGCGCTCCGCCGGACGCGTCAAACAACCTGAAGAGGACGGATGCGATGCCGCACACAACGGCTCGGACGAGCGCAACGGGTCGAACCGGGGGATCCGCCACCTGTAGACCAGGGTGGGCCTGGCTCCTACCGCGGATGCTGACGGCTCTTGCCGCACTCGCCTCTGCGGTCCTCGTCCTTCCGGCTGCGCCGGCGAACGCCGCGCCTGACGGACTGACCGCCACCGACGTGTCCTTCGCCGGCAGCGGTGGCGTGGTCCTGCACGGCACCGTCCTGGCCCCGGTGTCGACGACGCAGCGCCGACCAGCGATGGTCATGCTCGAGGGAGCGGGCAATCGAGGCCGACAGGAGCTACGCCTCGCGGCCGAAGCATTTGCCCAGCGCGGAATTGTCACCCTCATCTACGACAAACGGACCGAAGGCTACAACCTGTTTCATCGCGACTATTCAGTGCTGGCCGACGATGCGCTCGCCGGCCTGCGACTGCTGCGCTCCCGCGCCGACGTCGATCCGGCCCGGCTCGGGATCTGGGCGCTGTCCGAGGGGGCGTTCGTCGCACCACTGGCCGCGAACCGCTCGACCGACGTGAAATTCCTGATCACTGTCGGCGCGGTCGGTATCACCCCGGCCGCCCAAACCGCATGGGGTTACCACGAGCAACTGCGGCACGCCGGAGTCTCCGGATCCTTCACGCACACGATGCGGGTGACCGCCGTGCGGATGACGATCGGCGCCGGCATGTTCCCCGAGGCCGGCTTCGACCCGGCACCGGCCTGGAAACAGGTACGCCAGCCGGTACTCGCCCAATGGGGTGAACTTGACCGAGAAGCCCTCCCGAGGGAGAGCAGTCAGATCATCCGGCAGGCGCTAGAACGTGGCGGCAACACCCACTACACGATCCGGTTCGTCCCTACAGTCCGACACAACCTTCACCTCACCGCCAACGGCGGGTTCGACCGGCTCACCAGAATCCCGGCCAACTACGGCGACTACGAGGCGTCCTGGATCGACCGCCTGACGCACGCCCTCCCCAGCGCAAGCGCCGACCCGGCGCCGACCCAGGACATCCCCAGCCCGACGCTCACGCCGCTGGCCTGGTATGAGTCCCCCTGGCTCCAACTCGCAGCCCTGCTGCTGTTTCTGGTGGCCTTCGCCGGCTACCCGCTGACCGCCGCCGTCCGCCGGATCCGTGGCCGCCGCAGCGCACCACCGGTACGGCATCCCGCGCGCTGGCTGGCCACCACCGGCCTGGCAACCACGCTCGGCCTGCTCGTCTACCTCTTCTTCGTGATGGCCACCGCAGCGCACGTCGTCGGACCCGTTCTGATCGGCCGCCCGATGCCCTGGCTCGTCCTGCAGGTCCTCGCCGTCGCCGCCGTGGTGGCCACCATTGCGACCGCGCTGTCGTGGCGACGTCACCGCCACGACCTCACGCACGCCGACCGAACCCGACTCGGCCTACTCGCCGCCGCCGGCCTGCTGTTCCTACCCTGGGCGACCTACTGGGGACTGCTCATGCCGTGATGGCCGCAGGCGTCAACGGCCCGCGCGACAACAGTCAACAGCCGCGCAGAAGACTCACGCTCATCGGCCAAGTCCGGACGTCGGCTCCGTTCGCTTGGGGCGTTCGTAGTCTGTGGCGTGAACAATTCCAACGGGGCCGTCAGGTGCTCGGCAAGGGAGGTTGGACACCCGTCGATGCTCCGCGAGCGGCCGCCTGACCTGGCCAGTGCTGGTCATCAACCGACGGCTAGCCTCAACGCCGTTCAGTTAGGCCGGTGGCTGGCCTGTCAAGGTTCGTTGGTGACGACGTCGATGTTGGTGGTGGCCTTGTAGGTGCGGCGGTCGATGT
>NZ_JBVJJA010000087.1:0-15528 GCF_055586005.1 Micromonospora sp. NPDC051924 | reverse complement strand
AACCCGACACCCCCCCCCCCCCCGCCCCCCCTCTCCCCCCCCCCCTCCCCCCTCCTCCCCCCCCCCCCCCCCCCCCCCCCCCCCCCCGCGCCGTCGCAGGCGACGGGACCGCCCGGTGCGCGCCGGCGCCCAGCAGCCGGCCGGCGGCGAACCGCAGCAGCGGACCGTAGATCCGGACCGAGTCGGCCAGCGCCGAGAAGTGCGAGGAGGCGTTGTCGCCCTGGTAGTGGGTGGCGATCGGCACCTGCGCGATCGGGTGGCCGGCCCGGGTCGCGTACAGCAGCACGTTCATCTCGTACTCGAACCGCTCGCCCGGGATGGACCCGAGCCAGTCGAGCAGCCCGGCCGGGTACGCCCGCAGCCCGGTCTGGGTGTCCCGCACCGGCACCCCGGTGGCGAGGCGGAACACGTCCCGGGTGAGCGCGTTGCCGATCCGGCTGCGCAACGGCACGTCGCCGTCGAACCGGCGTACCCCGAGGGTGAGGGTGCGGGTGTCGCGCATCCGGTCGACCACCCGGACGACGTCCCCGCTCCGGTGCTGGCCGTCGGCGTCCACACAGACCACGTCCCGCCCGGGATGGGCAACGGCGACGTACCGGAAGCCGGTCTTCAGCACCACGCCCTTGCCCCGGTTGACCCGGCGGCGCAGCACCGTGCCGCCCCGCTCGCGGGCGGCGTCGAGGACGTCGCCGGCCTCCGGTCCACTGCCGTCGTCGACCACCACTGGATGCCAGCCGCGGGTGGCCTCGGCCAGGTCGTCGAGGAGGTGGAGCAGGTGCTTGCCCGGCCGGTACACCGGCACCAGAACGATCACGGAACCTCCCGCACCGTGGCTGCCGCGGCACGGTCGCCGGCGGCGATCAGCGCCGCCCGCCGGGCTGATCGCCGTCGGCTGTACCCGGGGGGCCGGCACGCCAATCACCCACCTGCCCCGCGCCGCCGTCCACCGAGGAGCCGGGCGATGCGGTGCTCCCGGCGCAGCAGGTCGGTCGGGGCGTGCACGCCGAGGTAGCCCAGGCGCGCGGCGACCCGTAGCGCGCGCTCGCGTCGCCAGGCCCGCCCCGCCGCATCGCCGGGCGTCGGGATGTCGAGCAGCGCCGGGCCGGACAGGCCGAGGACCTTGCCGGCGAGGAACCGGACCCGGGGCAGGTGCCAGGGGTGCGAGACCAGCCCGAGGGGCCGGGTCGGGTCGAACGTCCGGTCGGCGAGGAGACCGTCCTGGACCGTGTGGACCAGGTTCTGCAGGGTGGTCCGGGAGCGGGACTCGGCGTGCAGCCGCGCGTACCGGTCGAGGCCGGCGGCCCGGGCCCGGGCCAGCATCAGCTCGCCCTCCCGGCAGCCCGCCGGCGGGCACGCCGCCTCCGGGAAGCCGTGCGGCCACCCTCCGGTGCAGACGATCCGGGGCGCGGCGGCCCGCCGGAACACGTCCGCGTGCGCGGTCACGTACCCGATCGCCGCGTCGACCCGGGCCGCGCTCTCCGCGCTGAGCCGGTAGCCGTCGTCGTCCGCCACCAGGCCGCGGCCGAACACCAGCAGCACCGTGGCCGTCGGTGGCGTCACGCCCCGCCTCCCTTCACCGACGGGAAACGGTACGCCCGCCGCTCAGCCCTCGTCCGCCTCCGGTGGCCACGGTGGCGCGCCGACCCCGGTGATCCGGGCCCCGCCCCACGGGTCGACCTCGACCAGCCGGCCCGGGGCGGTCCGGTCCCCGACGCGTACCGTCACGTCGCGGCGCCCGGACCGGAGCAGCCGGACGATCCGGGGCTCCGGCTCGATCCGGCCGGCCCAGTGGTAGCGGCCGTCGACCGGTTCCCAGCGTCCGGTTCCGTGCAGCCGTACCTCGGTGTCGGCGATCCACGCCGGGCCGTGCCAGCTCACCGGTCGATCCGTTCGTGCGCGCGGGTCAGCTCCGGGGGCAGGTCGGCGCCGCGCCGCACGCCCTCGATGCCGCTCCATAGCAGGGTGGTCAGGTAGTCGGTGAGCGCGGCCCGGCGGATCGGCTGGCCGTGCGTGGTCCACCAGTCGCCGACCGCCTGCACGAACCCCACCAGGCCGTACGCCCACGGCTCGGCGGGGCCGGCGTCCAGGCCGAGGGCGCGCAGCCGGTCGCCGATCACCCGGGCCAGACCGGTGGCGACCTGCCGGCTGGTGCCGGCGACGACCTGGTGGATGCCCGGGTCGCCGGCCTGGTGCAGGAGGAAGCGGTAGAGCGTCGGCTCCGACTCGATGATCCCGAGGTACGCGTCGATGGTCGCCTCGACCAGTGCCCGCTCCTCGCGGACCCGCTCGACGGCCGGGGCGACGGTGTCCACGACCCGGGCCGCCACCACCTCGCTGACCGCGAGCCAGAGCTGGGACTTGTCGGCGAAGTAGCGGTAGAGGACCGGCTTGGTCACCCCTGCGGTGGCCGCCACCTGGTCCATGTCCACCTGCGGGCCGTGCCGGAGCAACGCCTGCACGGCGGCCCCGATCAGCTCCTGCCGGCGCTGCTCGCGATGTTCGGCCCAGCGGTCCCGGCGCCCGGTGCGCCGGCCGGGGGGCGGCGCGGGCGGGGTGCCGGATCCATTGACATCGGTGGAGGTGCGTTGCATGCTACCACTCGTAACAGTTACCGGAAGTTACGTCAACTGGGAGGGGTCATGGAAAGCGGCCCTGCGCGCGAGAAGGTCGCCACCCGGCTGCTCACCGCCTCGGTGCGCACCAGCTACGACCCCACCGTCGAGATCGACTGGTCGGCGCCGCACCGGCCGGGGGCGTACTGGCTGCCGCCGCAGCACAGCAGCCTCTACGGCACCCCGCTGTGGGACGGGCTGAGCGAGGAGCAGCGGATCGAGCTGACCAGGCACGAGGTGGCCAGCGCGGCCAGCGCCGGGATCTGGTTCGAGACGATCCTCATGCAGCTGCTGGTCCGGCACTACTACGACGCCGACCCGACCAGCCGGCACGCCCAGTACGCGCTGACCGAGGTCGCCGACGAGTGCCGCCACTCCATCATGTTCGGCCGGCTCATCGAGGCGACCGGCTGCCCGGTCTACCGGGCCGACCCGGTCGACCATCTCCTCGGCCGGTGGCTCAAGGCCACCGCCACCGGCCCGCAGATGTACGCGGCCATCCTCATCGCCGAGGAGATCCTCGACGCGTTCCAGCGCGAGATCATGGCCGACGAGTCGCTCCAGCCGCTGATCCGGATGGTGTCCCGGATCCACGTGGTGGAGGAGGCCCGCCACGTGCGCTTCGCCCGGGACGAGCTGACCCGCCAGGTCGAGGCCGCCGGCCCGCTCGCCCTCGGCTACGCGCGGCTGGTCATCGGCCGCGCCGCGTACTCCGTCACCCGCCGCCTGGTGCACCCGCAGGCGTACGCGGCGGTGGGCATCTCGCCCGCGGTCGGCCGGGCCGCGGCCAGGGCGAACCCGCATTGGCGGGCGACGCTGCGCTGGTCAGCGCAGCGGGTGCTCGATCACCTGACCGGCCTGGGCCTGGTGTCCGGGCCGGGCCGGCTGCTCTGGGCGCGGGCCGGCCTGATCGAGCGGTGAGGGCCGGCGGCGGCCCGCCTGGGGAGGGCCGCCGCCGGCGCCCGCTCAGGACGTCGGGAAGTTGTCCGGGGTACGGATGCGGTTGCGCATGAAGGTGCCCGACTCGGTCAGCACCGAGGTGCCGGCGTACGTGCCGCCGGAGCAGGTGCCCGGCTTGAACGCGGCGCTGCCCTCGCTCGCGTCGGAGTACGTCCAGTTCGCGTAGCTGATCTTCAGTCGGTCGAGCAGGTCGAGCCAGGCCGTGCTGCTGGCCGTGTCGACCGCGCCGTCACCGGTGTAGGTGACCGTGCCGAACTCGGTGACGAACAGCGGGAGCCGGGATGCGGCCCGCTGCACCTCGTTGCGGTAGTTGTCCTTGTGCGACGCCGCGTAGAAGTGGAACGTGTACATGATGTTGTCGGCCCGCACCGGGTTGTTGACGATCTCGTCGGAGTTGCTCCCCTCCGAGACCCCCAGCGAGGACCAGCCCCGGGTGCCGACGATGACCACCGCGTCCGGGTCGTTGGCCCGGATCACCGGGATGACCTGCTCGGCGTAGTTCCTGATGGTCGACCAGCTCACGCCGTTGGGCTCGTTGGTGATCTCGTAAATCACGTTCTTCCTGGCGGCGTTGCGGGCCGACACCGCGGCGAAGAAGGTCTTCGCCCGGTCCAGGTTGTACATCGGGTCGCCCGGCGTCAGCGTGTGGAAGTCGATCAGCGCGTACAGGCCGCGCGCCTCCGCCTTGTCCACCAGCGTGTTCACCTGGTTGGTGAAGCCGGTCGGGTTGGTCTCGTAGCCCTGTTCCTGCACGTACATCGAGATGCGCAGCAGGTCGGCCTGCCAGTCGTCGGCCAGGGCGTCCAGCGACGCGTCGCTGTAGCACTGGGCGAACCACTGCAACCCGTGGGTGCTCATGCCGCGCAGCTGGATCGGCCGGCCGTACTGGTTGCAGAGGTTGACCCCGCAGACCCGCAGCTGGCCGTTGACGGCGACCGGCGTGGTGCCGGTGGGCGGCGGGGTCGTCGGTGGCTGCGTGGTCGGCGGCGGCGTGGTGGGCGGGGGAGTGGTGCTCGGGGGTGGCGTGGTGGGGGTCGTCGCGCCCGTACAGGTGGTGCCGTTCAGGGTGAACGAGGTCGGGGACGGGTTGGCGCCGGTCCACGCGCCGTTGAACCCGATGGTGGTGCTGGCGTCGTCGGCCAGCGCGCCGTTGTAGTCCAGGCTGTGCGCGGTGACCGCGCTGCCGCTCTGCTGGTACGTCGCCGACCAGCCCTGGACGACCCGCTGGCCCGCGTCGGGGAAGGTGAAGCCGAGGGTCCAGCCGGTCACCGGGTCGCCGAGGTTCTTGATGGTCACGGTGGCGGTGAACCCGCCCTGCCAGGAACTGGTGGTGTAGGTGACGGCGCAGCCGGTGGCCGCCATGGCGTTCGTCATCGGTAGCACGGCGGTCGCGGCCAGGGCCAGCGCGCCGACGGCGCCGCCCACGAGCAGCTCGCGCCGGGACGGGCGGGGAATCGGGATCATGCGGGATCGTCCCATCTGGAGGGTGGTGGTGGCTGGACGGTGCCCGTCGTGAACTCGCCCGGAAAGTCCGACGCGGCAGCCTCGGGAGCGCTCCCACGGAGAGGGTAGAGGGCAGTGACCCGTCGATGCAACCACGCCCGCCGGTGCCGCCGCGGCTCACCGGCTCTCGCGGCGCCCGCCGTACAGGCCCAGCGCGTTGCAGACGTCGAAGACGCCTGGGACGTCCCAGGCGAGTTCGACTGCGGCCTGCCGGGCCTGCCGGTCGGCGACCGTCCCGCTCAGGATCACCACCCGGTTCTGCACGCTGACCGCGATGCGCTGCCGGCGCGTGGTCCAGTCGATGCTCAGCCGTTGCGCGACCAGGGCGGCGAGGCGCACGTCCTCGTCGTCGGGTTCCGGCTCGTCGCCGGTGAACGGGAACTCGGGATACGGCCAGGGCATCACCACGGGGATCTCCTTCGGCGGGCGGGGCGGGGTCCGGCCGGTGCCGACCGGACGTCGGGTCAGTGCGGGTCGGGGGCGACCGGCTCGGCCGACCCGCTCAACGCCCGGGTACGGCTGTCGAAGACGGGGAACACCCCGTCCAGTCGCATGGTGTGCAGCACGGTCAGCACGAACCGGGACGGGGCCACCAGGCACAGCCGCCGGCCGTGCTGCCGGGCGTCGCGGTGCGCGCGGACCAGCAGCCCGAGCCCGTCCGGGTCGATCACCTCGACCTCCGTCAGGTCCACCAGCTCCCGGTCACCGAGGACGACCGTCTCGGCCAGGGCCCGGCGTACCGGGTCGACCGGGTCGGCCTCCGGCGCCGCCGGGTCGTCGCCGACCTCGTCCAGATAGTCCACGCCGAGCCCGCCGTCGTCCGTCGCGGCGGGGAGGCTGCACCGGGGACAGTGGTGCGGACCGGAGGCGAAGGGCGAGCCCACCCAGTCGTTCTCGAACACCAGCGTCCAGACCACCTCGGCGTCGGGCAGCGTGCGCGCTGGGCCGGTGACCGTGTCGCCGCATCCGTCGCAGATGAGGGTCATCAACCGCTCCGCCGGCACGACCGTCACGACCACTCCTTCCGGCCCGTCCCGGGCCCGGCCGGCCGGCTCCGCGGCACCCCGGCCGACCGGTCGGCCGACCCGTCGGGGCTCGGCCGGCCGGCCGCCAGCCCGGCCAGCACGACCGCCACCGCGGCGAATCCGGACTGCACGATCAGCGGCAGCACCGCCGGTCGCGTCCGGTCGACGCCGACCAGGCCGACGACGATGGCGCCGAGCAGCGCGGCGGCCACCCCCAGCGCGAGGGTCAGCCAGACCGGCGCGGCCGTCCGCCCCGGTACGACGAGGCGCCCGAGCGCGCCGACGACGAGTCCGACGACGAGCGCGCCGACGAGGGTGGTCCCGTTCACGGCTCCTCCTCAGCTCCGGGTGGCAGGTTCGTCCACCACTCTCCCCAGGGACCTTGGAGGTCGTCCCGCAGTTCCGTGACAGTTGTGTGACAAAAACCGGGAGCGGCTGACACGGTTGGGCCACCCGGGCCCGGCCGGGGATGATGCGAGCATGACGGCCGTACTGGTGATCGAGGACGACGACCGGATCCGGCTCGCGCTGCTGCTCGCCCTCGAGGAGGAGGGCTACACGGCGTACGGGGCCGGCACCGCCGAGGAGGGGCTGCGGCGGCAGCGGGAGACTCCGGCGGACAACGTGCTGATCGACCTGATGCTCCCCGGCATTGACGGCTTCGAGTGCATCCGGCAGCTGCGCCGCGACGACGACGTCCCGATCGTGGTGGTCAGCGCCCGGGACGACACCCACGACATCGTCGCCGCGCTCGAGGCCGGCGCGGACGACTACCTGGTCAAGCCCGTCGCCGTCAAGGAACTCTCCGCCCGGCTGCGGGCGCTGCGCCGGCGCGGTCGCTCGATCACCGTCCCCGCCCAGGTCTTCGGCGACCTGGAGGTCAGCCCGGAGGCCGGCGAGGTGCGCCGCGCCGGCCGGCCGGTCGCGGTCACCCGCACCGAGTTCCGGCTGCTGTGCGAGCTGGCCGAGCACGCCGGCCGGGTGCTGTCCCGGCAGCAACTGCTGCGCCGGGTCTGGGGGTACGACACCGGGGACGAGCGCCTGGTCGACGTGCACGTCGGCCGCCTCCGGCAGAAGATCGAGCCCGACCCGGCCAACCCCCGCCACCTGGTCACCCTGCGCGGCCTCGGCTACAAGCTGCAACGATGACCCGGCTCGGACTGCGCGCCCGGGTGACCGCGGCCTTCGCCGTCGGCGCCCTGCTGCTCGCGGCGTCGATGGCGCTGTTCTCCTACGACCTGACCCGCCGTTCCCTGCTCGACGAGCGGGAACGCGCCGCCGTCCGAGCCGCCTGGTACGACGCCGCCGTGGTCCGGTCGGGACTGGACACCGAGGACCCGGACGTGGTGGCCGTGCTCCGCTCCCTGGACACCGGCAGCAGTCGCCGGCCCCTGCTGCACCTGCCCGACGGCTGGTACGCCCGCACCGCCGAGACCGGCGGCGGCGCGATCCCGGTCGAGCTGCAACAGCTGGTCCGCTCCGGTCGGCCGGGCGTGCAGCGGGTCCGGATCGACGGGCAGCCGACGCTGCTGGTCGGCATCCCGCTCGCCGGCGGGGTGGGCTACTACGAGCTGACCTCGCTGCGGGAGGTCGAGGAGACCTTCCAGGTGGTGGGCCTGGCGCTGACCGCCGTCGCCATCATGGTCGCCGGGGCCGGCGCCGCACTCGGCTGGTACGCCACCCGGCACAGCGTCCGTCCGCTGACCGCGGTCGCCGACGCGGCCGAGCGGATCGCCGCCGGCGACTTCGCCACCCGGCTGGACCCCACCACCGACCCCGACCTCACCCGGCTGTCCACCTCGTTCAACCACATGGTCGACCAGCTGGTGCGCCGGATCGAGCGGGACCGCCGGTTCGCCGCCGACGTCAGCCACGAGCTGCGCTCGCCGTTGCAGACCCTCGCCGCCGCCGCCAGCGTGCTGACCCGCCGCCGCGAACACCACGACGAACGGACCGCGACCGCCGCCGGCCTGGTCGCCGACGAGGTGGCCCGGTTTCAGCGTCTGGTCGACGACCTGATCCAGTTGGCCCGTACCGAGCAGCCCGCCCAGCGGGAGACCGTGGACGTCGCGGTGCTGGCCCGGGAGGCGTGCCGGGCCCGCACGCTGCCGATGCACCTGGTCCAGGTGCCCGCCGGTACGCCGACGGAGTGGCGGGTCGACCGGCGGCGGGTCGAGCAGATCCTGCACAACCTGCTCGACAATGCCGTCCGCTACGGCGGTGGCCCGGTCGCCGTGCGGCTCTCGCTCGGCGACGGCGCGGTCGGGGTGATCGACGTCGAGGACGACGGTCCGGGCGTGCCCGACGCCGACCGGGAGGTCATCTTCGACCGCTTCGTCCGCGGTCGCGCCGCGCACGCCCGCGCCGGCACCGACGGCACCGGGCTCGGGCTGGCGCTGGTGGCCCAGCACGCCGCCGCGCACGGTGGGCGGGCGACCGTCGCCGACCGGGAGCCGCGGGGCGCCCGGTTCCGGGTGGAGCTGGCGGAGGTGCGGTGATGCGCCGACGGATCGCGGCCGTCCTGCTCGTCGTGCTGCTCGGCGGCTGCGGCGTGCCGGTCGACGACCGGCCGCGGCCGGTGTCGGCCCCGCCCGGCTCGTTCCCCACCCCCACGGGCACTGCGACCACGGATCCCGACGGGCGGGTCGACGAGACCCTCTGCTTCGTCCGGGACGACGGGCTGGCGGCCGTCCCCCGCCGGGTCGACGGCGTCCCCGGTATCGACACCCACCTGCAGCACCTGCTCGCCGGCCCCGATGACGCGGAACGGGAACGCGGCCTGTCCAGCGCCCTGCCGGGCACGATCACCGTCGCCGGGGCCAGCGCCACCGGCACGGTCGTGACGGTCGACGTACGGGAGGCCGGCGAGGAGACCGGCCGCAGTGACGAGGTGCTCGCCTTCGGGCAGATCGTCTGCACGTTGACCCAGCGCGCGGACGTCGACAGCGTCGCGTTCCGGCGCGACGGTCAGCCGTTGGAGGTGCCCCGCGCGGACGGCTCGCTCTCCGCGCTGCCGCTCACCGCCGCGGACTACCGGCCGCTGCTGCGCCGCTGACCGGCCGGCTCACCCGCCGGCGGCGGCGCCGGTTGCGCGGTGGATGTCGAGCAGATGGTGCTCACCCTCGTGGACGGTGTGCTGCCCGAGCCAGAGCAGCGTCCGGACCTGCCGGTCCGGCCAGGGGTAGACGCCGGTCCGGCCCAGCTGCGCGGGGCCGAGCCCGGCGAACCGGGCCGCCAGGTCGTCGGCAGCCGTGCCGAGTTCGGCCAGGACGGTCACCGGCTCCTGGTCGTTGTACCGCTCCGTGACGGCGCGCTCGTCGCGGCCCATCGGGACGAACTCCGGCTCCTCGACGCGCAGTGCCAGGGCGAGCCGTTCGCCCTGGATGCGGAGCACGTCCCGGACGTGGCAGGTGTACTCCAGCGGCGACCACACCTGTGGGGCCGGGCGTCGGCGGACGTCCGCGACCTCGGCGAGGGCGGCGGCGAAGCGCCCGCCCAGGCCGCGCAGGAGTGCCGGCAGCGCCTCGCCGGGCACGCGGGAATAGACGAACAGACACTCGTCGCAGCGGTCCACGGCACGGAGGATATGCCGTCGCCGGAGGGGGTTCTGGCCACGTCCTGTGGTCCCTGTCGCACCCTGCCGTCCGCGTTCAGTGGGTGATTGTCCCTATATGGGTGTTATATCCATCGTCCGTTCGGTTGATAGGCCGACGGACTTTGGTCTAGTGTGACTGCACGACCGGTGCTGGGAGGCACCCGTTCTCCT
Organism: Micromonospora sp. NPDC051924; assembly: GCF_055586005.1. NCBI lineage: Bacteria > Bacillati > Actinomycetota > Actinomycetes > Micromonosporales > Micromonosporaceae > Micromonospora > Micromonospora sp. NPDC051924. Next base: position 5,662 of record NZ_JBVJJA010000087.1, on the reverse strand, counting down.
CAGGACAGGAAGGGCAGCATGACCACGACGACCATCGCGCCGAAGACCACCGACGTGCACCGCGCCGCGGTGACCGGCGAGGAGTCCCGCGCCAGCGAGCTGATCGCCGCCCTGTCCGCGCTGCCCGAGGGGCACCCGGGCCGGCCGGCGCTGCGCAACCAGGTCATCGAGGCGTGGCTGCCACTGGCCAACCACCTCGCCGCCCGCTACAGCGGTCGGGGCGAGCCGGCCGGCGACCTGGCCCAGACCGCCGCTCTCGGCCTGATCAAGGCGGTGGACCGGTTCGACGCCTCCCGCGGCGTGGACTTCGCCGGCTTCGCGATCCCCACCATCCTCGGTGAGATCAAGCGGCACTTCCGCGACCGCACCTGGAATATCCGGGTGCCGCGCCGCCTCCAGGAGCTGCGGTTGCGCATCTCCGAGGCGAACAGCACGCTGACCCAGACGCTCAACCGGGCGCCCACCGTCGCGGACATCGCCGCCCACCTCGACGTCACCGAGGAAGAGGTGCTCGAGGGCCTGGAAGGCGCCCGCGCCTACAACGCCGTGTCGCTGTCCACCCCGATCGGTGACGGTGACAGCGCCACCGAACTCGGCGACACCCTCGGCTCCGACGACAGCGAGTACGAGCTGGCGGAGCTGCGCGCCTCGCTCGGCCCGGCCCTGGCCACGCTCGACGAGCGGGAGCAGAAGATCCTCACCCTGCGCTTCTACGGCAACCTGACGCAGAGCGAGATCGCCGCGCGGGTCGGCGTGTCCCAGATGCACGTCTCCCGGTTGCTCGCCCGCGCGCTGACGAAGCTGCGCGGCCAGCTCACCGAGGCCTGATCCGCCACCGACCCACGCACCGCCACCCGGCTCCCCCCGGTGGCGGTGCGTTTTTTCCGCGCCGGTCCGGCCGGCCCCTGCGGGCCGACCGGACCGGGCTCGCGGATCAGGCCACCACGGACCGCAGCGGCACCTGCGCCTCCCGCAGGGCGCGGAGCAGGTCGCCGAGGAACGGGTGTTCGTCGGCCTGCCGCCCCTCCGGATTCGGGATCATCAGGTACGCCGAACCGTCCGCCGTGGACACCCGGGCCTCGTCGGTGAACCGGCTGACCACCGTCCGGGTCCGGGCCAGGTCGTCGGCGGCCACCTCGATGGTGATCGGTCGCCACTCGCCGCCCAGGTCGGCGGCGACCGGCGCCGCCGCGGCGGCGGCGCGGGCGGCCGGGACGTCCGCGGTACGCGGCGCGGCGGTCCGTGCGCCCGGGTCGGCCCCCGGATACAGCAGCGCGTTGGCCATCAGGTGCAGCCCGTTCTCGTTGTACGCCCGGAACAGCGGATTGAATGCGAACAGCACCGCCCGGCCCGCCCCGGTCGGCTCGTCGACCAGGGCGACCGTGCCCTTGAGCGCCTCGCCGTGCACGGTGTAGCCGTTGGCCCAGAAGGTCTCGTCGGACGGGTAGCTGAGCACGTTCGTGCCCGTGGTGCTCGGGGTCAGGATCGAGTCGCTGTTGTTGAACTCGAAGTCCTCCGCCGGCCGGCCGAGCGCGACCGGGCTGTCGTGGTCGACGTCGACCCGCAGGTGCGAGCCGATCACCTGGTACCCGGTCGGCTTCGCCTTCTCCGTGGTGGAGGTGAGCCCGGCGGCCCGGGCCATCCGGCTGCCCTCGTTGCGCAGCCCCACGTAGGTGTGGCCCTGGGCGATCCAGTTCCGCAGGTTGGCCTGCCCGACGGCGGTCAGGCCGCCGGTGGCGCTGCTGCCGTCCGGCACCAGGAGCACGGTGCGGTCGGTGAACGCCGGGGTGTTGTCGTTGATGTCGGTGGTGGTCACCGGCTTCAGGTCGAGCCCCCAGCGCCGGCCCAGCACGTACCGGGCCTCGCCGTGGGAGCCGGAGGTGGTGGAGATCCCGGTCCCCTGGAACAGCCCCACGTCCGGCCGGGCCAGCTGGCTGCCGGCGGCGGCCGTGGCGATCGGCGTCAGGGTGACCCCGAGGGACTCGGCGAGCTCGTCGACCGCCCGGGTCAGGCTGGCCGCGGGCAGGCCGACGACGCCGGTCGCCAGGTCCCGTACCAGCGGCACGCCCCGGCCGAGCAGCCGGAAGGTGAACTCGGCCGCGGCGGCGGAGTCCAGCGGGTACGCGTAGGACCCCTGGGCCGGCGCCGCCGCGGTGCGGCCGCCCTCGATGCCGCCGACCGGCCGGGCCGGGGGCCGGACGTCGTCCCCGGTGGAGAGGGCCGCCACCCCCATCAGCAGCGGGTTGCTCCAGGACGAGACATCGTAGAAGTAGGGGAACGGCACGTACGGGTCCTCGCCGAGGATCGCCTGGATCCAGTGCTTCTGCGGCTGGTCCATCGGGATCCAGTACGCGCCGGCCGGCACCGTGACGTCGGTGGCGGTGCGCCCGCCGAAAATGTGGGCGGTGGGCACCCGGGTCGGCTCCCGCACCTCATACACCTCGACGTCCATCCGGCGCAGCCGCTCGACGAGCTGGCGCACGTCCGCGAGCTGCCGGTCCGGCAGCAGGAAGTACGACCGGATCGCCAGGTCGGGCACCGGGAACTGCACCGAGTTGGTGGGCTGGACCACCTCGTTCGGCTCCAGCGCGCCCGCCCGGCCCTGGGCCAGCGCGTCCCTCCAGATCGTGTAGTAGTCGGTGAGCAGCTCGTGCTTGTTGGCCGCGGCCCAGCCCAGCGTTGACCACTGTGTGTGGAACTGCTGCTGCACCCGGTCGGCGACCGCGGACGCGCTGCCCTTCTCGAACGTCATGCCGGCGGCGCCGAACCCGGCGGCCGGGACGGTGTCGCCGTATCCCATGAAGAACAGGTCGTAGGTGGCGTAGTTGAAGTAACACTCGGTGGTGACGGCCCCGCCGCAGGCGCCGTTGAAGCCGAAGCCGGCCTTGTTGGCCTCGCCGATCCGGTTGATCCAGTCGACCGCCTCGCCGGCGATCTCGTGGTGGATCGGGTCGGCGTTCGGCGGGAAGAAGTACTGCCGGCCGCCCATCTCGTGCGCGTCGACGAAGACCTGCGGCGGGTACCGCCGCATGAGCTCGAGCTTGCCGTCGGTTTCCTGCTGGGTACGGGCGAACCAGTCCCGGTTCATGTCGAAGCCGAACTCGTTCTGCCGCCGGCTCGCGTCCCGCCCGTCCGGGTTCTGCGTCGGGACGATCACCGTGACCAGGTTGTCGTTGCGCCGGGCCACCTCGCAGGAGAGCCCGGCGGCGAGTTCGTAGAGGGTCTTGAGCGCCGCGTCGGTGCCGCTCTTCTCGCCACCGTGCACGTTCGCCGCCACCCAGACGATGGCCGGACTGTCGTCGGCGGTCCCGGCTGCCTTGCTGGCCGGTGTCCGGCGCGGGTCCCGCAGGTCCCGGATGTCGTCGGCGACCTTCGGCAGTGCGGCCGGCCGGACGTGGCGTTCGTTCGAGACGATCGCGTAGGGCAGCGGCTGGCCGAGCACGCTGGTCGCCATGACGCCGGTGACCACCCGGTCCGAGGCGGCGTCGACCGCGTCGAGGTAGCCGCGGACCTCGTCGTTGGTGACCACCCGCTCCTGGCCGACGCCGAGCGGAAAGCCGAGCACGGTCTCCGGGGTGGGCACGGTGGACAGGTGGGCGGTGGGGTCGTCGACGCAGGTGGCGGACTCGGGGGTCGCCACTGCGGGCGAGCCGGCCAGCACGGGCGTGATGCCGGTCAGGAGGACGAGGGCGGCCGCACCGGCGAGCCGCTTCGTGGGGATCGTCCAGAACGGACGTTTCGCTGAGGCCATGGGTTCTTTTCCCTTCCCGGGAAAGGGCTCAAGGTTGCCGGAGCCTATGACCTGCGGTTTCGTCGGGTCAAGATTCGGTGGGGGAGCGATCGTCCCCGATCTGGTCGTGCCGCCGCAAGGGGACGGTGACCGTGGCGCCGGCGGCGAGCAGGTGGACCTGCTCATGGACGGCCACCGGAACGGGCGGGTCGGCGCCGGGGCTGGCCGAGATCCGCACCTGTTCGCGGTCGACGTGCAGCACGAGCAGCCGGTTGCGGTACCGCAGCACGCAGTCGAGCTGGTCCATGCCCTCCGGCAGCATCGGATTGAGGCGCAGCACGTCGCCGCGTACCTCCAGCCCGGTGTAGCAGCGTTGCAGGATGTCCAGCGTGCCGGCGGTGGCGCCGAGGTGGATGCCCTCCCGGGTCGAGCTGTGCGCGGGGTCGGCCAGGTCGGTGCCGAGCGCGTCCAGCAGCATGTGGAACGAGCGACGGCGGTCGGTACGGGCCAGCACCCAGGCGTGCGCGATCCGGCTGAGCGTCGAGCCGTGGGTGGTGCGGCACAGGTAGTGGTCGACGGTGGCGGGGATCCGGGCCGGGTCGAAGTCGTAGCCCATGCCACGGATCTGCGCGGTGAGCTCCTCGGCGCTGAACAGGTACAGCAGCATGAGCACGTCGGCCTGCTTGGAGATCTTGTAGCGGTTCGGGTCGTCCCCCTCGGCCTGCAACAGCGGTCCGAGCAAGCGCAGATCGCCGTAGCGCCGCCGGTACCGGTCCCAGTCCAGTTCCGCCAGGTCGCCGTATCCGGCGAACTGGGCGAGGAGCCCGTTCGGCAGGAAGACGAGCCGCAGCCGGCGGGCGATGTGGGTCCAGCGCCGGCGTTCCCCGGCCGGAACGGCCTCGATCCGCCACGGCGCCGCGCCGGGGTGACGGTCCCGCAGGGCGCACGCCTCGTCCGCCCGGGCGAGCACCCACGCCACCATCACGTTGATGTACGCGCAGTTGTTCAACCCCTGGCCGGCGCGGCCGGGGTAGCCGTCGTGGTACTCGTCGGGCCCCAGCACGCCGCGGATGTCGTAGCGATCCTCGGACGGGTCGTAGGTGGCCAGCCCGGCCCAGAAGCGGGCGGTCGCGACCAGTAGTTCCGCCCCGCGCTCGGTGAGGAAGGACAGGTCACCGGTGGTCTCCCAGTACCGCCACACCGAGTAGGACACCGCGAGGTTCACGTGGTGTTGCCGGCCGGTGCGGTCGTCCTGCCACTGGCCCGTGACCGGGGAGGGCGACCGGAGCGGGCTCTCGTCCCGGCCGCTGGTGGCGCTCTGCCAGGGGAACACCGCGCCGGCCATCCCCGTGGCCGCGGCCTGCCGCCGGGCCGCCGGCAGCCGCCGGTACCGGTATTCGAGCAGCGCCCGGGTCAGCTCCGGCAGCCGCAGGTTGAGGTACGGATAGATGAACAGCTCGTCCCAGAACACGTGCCCGTGGTAGCCCTCGCCGTGCAGCCCGCGGGCCGGCACCCCGGCGTCCAGGTCGACCGTGTGCGGCGACAAGGTCTGCAGCAGGTGGAAGGTCTGCACCCGCAGCGGCAGTTGCCAGACGTGTTCCTCGCCGACGTCGAGGCGGAAACGCGCCCACAGCCGGTCCCACGCGGCGACGTGGTCGGCCAGCAGCGCCCCGAACGCGCCGGCCCAGCGCAGCGCCGCGCCCGCCGCGGTCAGCGGATCGTGCACCGCCCGGTCCCGCCCGCAGAACACCGCGACCGTCTTGTCGACGGTCATCGGCGCTCCCGCGATCACGTCGACCCCGAACACCTCCGCCACGCCCTCCGCGTCCCGCACCACGGTCCGGGGGGGGGGGGGGGGGGGGGGGGGGGGGAGGAGGGGGGGGGGGGGGGGGGGGGACGACAGGAGAAGGGGTGAGAGAGGTACGACTGCTC
>NZ_JBVJJA010000086.1:0-16017 GCF_055586005.1 Micromonospora sp. NPDC051924 | reverse complement strand
TGCGATACACCACCCGAGACGCAGACGGATCCCGACGACGAGGCACAACCCGACCCAACACCACCCGTACGACAAGAATCGCCGGCCACCAACCCGGCGAACGTCAGTGGACACCGCACTAGCGGACTACCCTCGCCGGTATGTCCGACTCCCGCCTGCTGCGTATCGGTACCCGCAACTCCCCGATGGCGCTGGCCCAAGTCGAGCGGGTCCGCGCGATGCTCGCCGACCGGCACCCCGAGGTCACCGTGGACGTGATGTCGATGTCGACCAGCGGGGACCGATGGCACGGCGACCTGGCCGCACTGGGTGGCAAGGAGGCGTTCACCAAGGAGGTGGACGCCGCCCTGGTCGCCGGGGACGTCGACCTGGTGGTGCACTGCGTCAAGGACGTACCCGGGGACCGGCCGGCACCGGCCGGCACGGTGATGGCCGCCTACCTCACCCGCGACGACGTCCGGGACTGCCTCGTACACCCGGGCGGACTGCGCATCGAGCAGCTGCCCGCCGGCACCCGGATCGGTACCTCCGCGGTCCGGCGGGTCGCGCAGCTGGCCCTGCACTGGCCGCACCTGGTGCCGGTGGCCATCCGTGGCAACGCGAACAGCCGGCTGGCCAAGCTCGAGGCCGGCGAGACGTACGACGCGCTGCTGCTCGCGGTCTCCGGCCTGCAGCGGATCGGGCAGGCCGACCGGATCACCCACCCGATCGACGTCGACACGATGGTCCCGGCCGTCGGCTCCGGCACCCTGGTCCTGCAATGCCGCGACGACGACACCAGCACCCGTGACCTGGCCGCGAGCCTCAGCGACCCGCGGACCTGGCAGGAGACCGTGGCCGAGCGGACCATGTTGCACATCCTGCAGGGCAACTGTCACTCACCGATTGCTGCGCTCGCGCGCACCGAGCCCGACGGGCGCCTCGGCCTGCGGGCGAGGGTGATCAGCTTCGACGGCAAGACCGTGCTCGACGTGCACGAATGGGCGGCGGACCCGATCACCCTCGGGACCTCCGTCGCCGCGGCCCTGTTGCGCCAAGGCGCTCGTGACCTCCTCGATCTGCCTGCCCACGGGTCGGCCTGACCGACCGTCAGATACCGTCTGGTGGCTGCCGGACCGGCGGGCCGGGGCGGCCCGCACGCAGCGGGCCGCGCCTTCCCGCGCCCGGGGAAGCGTTGCCATGCCGAACACGCCCAGCCGGTGTCGGCGCCACGCGCGCCACCGCGACGAGATCATCCCCGCCCAGTTCACGGTTCGATGCGGTGACGGCACGGCAGAGGCGGCGGCCATCCTCGGCCGCCGCCCCCGCAGTTCGCGTTGCCGACTCCTAGGGGAAGAAGACCACTGCGAAGATGGTGCCCACGACGAGCCCGCTGACCACCGGGATGAAACACCTGCGGGCCAGGGCGATCACCGGCACCCGGGCGAAGCCGGCCACGGCGATGAGCGAAGACCAGGCGACGAGCGTGCCGCCACCGGACCAGATGTTGCCCATCTGACCGACGGCGGCGAGCGTCCCGGCGCTGATCCCGGCGGCCGGACCCAGGCTGCCCGCCAGCGATCCGGTCAGCGGCAGACCGGAGAAACCCGACCCCTCCAGGCCCGCGATCATGCCGATGAGCAGGATGCCGAAGGCCGCGATGAAGCCGCTGTGGGGGATGTGGCTCTGCGCCGCCGTGACCAGGTCGTACAGGAGCGCCGGCCCCTTAGTCGGGTCGGCGGTGCCGAGGATCTGGCCGGAGAAGTCGCCGTTGCCGATGAAGAAGAAGCCGGCGATCGGCAGCACGACGCCCATGGCCTTGAACGCGAACACCAGCCCGTCGACCACGTGCTCGGCGGAGCTCTCCAGGAAGCCCTTGCCGTCGCCGGCGAGCGACGCCAGGAACACGATGAGCGCCGCGATGCCGCCGACCAGGGCGGCGGCGTCGCCGCCCCGCAGGTCCGGCACGCTGTCGGAGACCTTCGCGACCACCATGTACACGATCAGCGCCAGGTAGGCCAGCGGCACGAAGATGGCGAAGAAGGTCGGTACCAGGGGGTTGCCGCGGTAGCCGTCGGCCGGCTCCTCGGTGCCGTCCCGCAGTTCCTCGTCGTACTCCTCCCGCAGCGCGACGCCGTGGCCGACCGTCGGCGGCCCACCCCGCAGGGACGGCACGTCGCCACCACCGGCCGGTCGGTCGCCCGCGCCGACCAGCTCGCGCTCCCGCTCGGTGACCGCCAGGTCCTTCACGCGTTCACCGCTGCCGTCCGCCGTCGCCTCCCACTCGGCGAGCAGGGCCGGGTCGGGTCGGCGCATCGTGCGGAACTCCATCAGGTAGGCGACCGCGAGGGCGACCCCACCGACGACGAGTGACAGCACCATGGCCCGATCGGCGACAACGTTCGGGTCCGCCCCCGCCGCCTTCGCCGACAGCCCCGGGGCCACCCGGATGACGTAGTCGGAGGAGAGCGCCATGCCCTGGCCGGCGATCGCCACCACCAGGCCGACGGCCATCGGCCGCAGACCCGCGCGGATCGCCACCGGGATGAGCACCGCGCCGATCAGCGGCACCGCCGGGGTCGGCCAGAAGAACAGCGAGATGAAGTACGTGACGACCACCAGCGTCCAGAAGGCGAGGTGACCGTTGCGCATCACCCCCCGGAACGGGGCGACCATCTTCCGGTCCGCGCCCATGGCCTGCAACGAGTGCAGCATCGCGGTCACGAGCGCGATGATCAGGAAGATGTTGAACAGGTTCGTGGCCGCCACGAGGCTGGCGTTGAACACCGCGGAGAGCCCGCGGATGATGCTGTGCGAGAAGACGAGCGCGGTCGCGAACGTCGCGACCACGGCCGGGACTACGATGTTCTTTCGGGCGATCATCGTCGCGATGATCACGACAACGCCGACGAGATAGACCCAGTGGGCCGCGGTTAACTGCATCTGCCACCTCACGGACTCTTGCAGTGGATTGCCCGTCAGACTCCGCGTGTTGCAAGGTCAGCGTCTATCACCGATGTGCACAGGCCGCCGGCCAAAGATTGTGCAGGGTGCCGTAGCATCGCACAACGGTCACGGAGCAGTCTCGAGCGGTATGTGACCTGCGCAGACGATCGGAAGGACGGGACGTGCGGGACACCCGGCCGCGCATTGCCGCCGCGCATTCGTTCGCCACCCCGGCCGACCCGGAGGCTCCGCCGCAGCGGAAGCAGGCGGGACTCGCCGTACTGCTAACCCTGCTCGGCGCGACGCTGCTCGGCACCGTCATCAACAACGTGCTGAACGTGCCGTTGCGGGACATCACCGCCGATCTCGGCGTCTCGCTCTCCTCCGGCGTGCTCGTGGTGAGCAGCTTCGTCCTGGTCCTTGCCGCTGGCATGGCGTTGAGCGGCTGGGTGGGCGACCGGTTCGGACGACGCCGGACGATCATCGCGTCCCTCGCCCTCATGGCGGTCGCCATGGTGGGGGCCGCGTTGGCCCCGTCGCTGCCCGTCCTCGTCGCGATGCGCGCCCTGCAGGGCATGGCATGCGCGGCCTATCCACCGGCGGTCATGGGCATGCTCGCCACCATCTACGGGCCGAGCCAGCGAGCCCGCACGATGAGCGCCTGGGCGGCCGCCAACGGGATCGGACAGGCCGTCGGCCCGCCGCTGGGCGGCCTGCTGGCCGACCTCGCCGGCTGGCGGGCGATCTTCTGGTGCCTTGCTCCGGTCGCCGTGATCCTGCTGGTCGCCACCGTCCTGTTGGTGCCGAACGACCGCGGGCACGCCACCGCGCTGCACTGGCCCGGGGCGGTGTCGCTGACGCTCGGCGCCGCGCTGCTGATGACGGCCGCCACCGCAGTCCCGCAGCACGCGGTGCCGGCCTGGCTCATCGTCACCCTCGCCGTGGCGGGTATCGGACTGCTGGCGGTCTTCGCCAACACCTCCGCCAAGGCGGCGGCGCCGATCATCCGGCCGCGTCTCATCGTCGAGTCGCGGTTCCTGCGCAGCGCGGTCGCCGCGTCCGCGCAGATGTTCTGCCTCGCCGCCACGCTCGTCGCGGTTCCGCTGTACGCCACGGGGACCCTCGGGCGGACCACCGCCATCACCGGCCTGCTGGTGCTCGCCCTGCCCGCCGCGATGGCGGTGCTGGCCCCCGTCGTCGGGCTGCTCAGCGAACGCGGCCGGCCCCGCTGGATCCTGCGTACCGGTCTGGTCCTGCTCGCCGCGGTGGAACTGCTGCTGGGGCTGTACGCCGGTAGCTCCGGCCGGAGCACCGTGCTGCTCGTCGCGCTGCTCCTCACGGTGGGTGTGGGCGTGGCCCTCGTCCAGACACCCTCCGCCGCCGGGGCGACCCGGTCACCCGCCGGCAGGTCGGGCGCCGCCCTCGGACTGTTCAACATGATGCGGTTCGGGGGGTCGGCGCTCGGCGCGGCCTGGGTGGCGGTGGTCTATCCCTACGGAAATCTGCTGCTGCTCTTCGCCGGCTGCACCGCAGTTGCCGTCGTCGGGTTGGTGGTCAGCTTCGTCGGCCCCGACCCGTCCCCGCTCGACACCGATCCGGCACCGCCGGTCCCTACGTCGGGTTGAGATCGCGGTCGACGGCCGTGACCGTCTCGGCGAGAAGGCTGAGCTTGTGCGCCAGCCACACCGCGAACTGGTGTTCGGCCTCCCGCAGGTCCAGTTGCAGCAGCCGCGAGGCGCGGTCGAGCTTGTAGAGCATCGTGTTGCGGTGGATGTGCAGTTCCCGCGCGGCGGCGTTGAGGTTTCCGCCGGACGCGACGTAGGCGATGACCGCCTGCTCCAGGTCGTTTCCGCCGGCGCGGGAGCCGCGGAGCGGGGCGAGCATGTCCCGAGCGAAGGCATGCCCCTGCGGGCTCTCGGCGAGCTCCACCAGCGTGGCGAAGACCCGCAAGTCCTGGAATCCGCAGACCCGGTCCACACCGAGCCGGTTGCGGATTCCGAGCGCGATGCGCGCCTCCCGGTAGCTGTCGACGATGCGGCCGGCGCCGTCGACGCAGCGCCCGTACGCCACGGCGACCTCGCGGTGGGTCCGGCGTTCCAACTCCGCCTGCAGTGTGCGCGCGAAGTCGGCCAGCGCCCGATCCTGCGCGTCCGGCGAGTCGCGGTGGCCGGCCGGGTCGATTTGCCGGACCACCGCGAGCACGTCGCCGACGACCGTAGCCAGGGTGTGCGCGCCCGTCCGGACGTCGAGGCGGGCGGCGTGCTGGGCCAGCTGGAACAGGGCCGCCGGGGAATCGGGGCTGCCGACCGAGCCGAGCTGGTTCGCGACGATCACCCCGTAGGTTGCCGCGACCGGAAAGGCGTAGTGTGCCGCCCGGGCTTCCAGCTCGTGCTGGTTCGAGAAACGGCCGTGCAGCAGCGCGTGGACGAAGTCGCCCCGCGCCCGCTCCTCAGCCTGCTCGATGCTGCGCAGTCGCAGCATCTCGGTACCGACGATGGTGGCGGCCTGCTCGACGACCACGCGGTGCTGCGCGATGTCGTGCGGGCTGGGTGGATCGGCCGACTCCACGATGACCACCCAGCCGTCGTGGCGACCGCTGAGCAGGATCGGATTCAGTACGCACGTCGCGCTGATTCCGCCGATCAGCAACGTGCGGACCTGGGGCCCGGCGTGCGGCTGCTCGGCAGCGGCCGGCCCTGGACCCGGCGCCCCCAGGCCGCCCTTGCGTGCGGCACCGTCCGGCGCTGCGCCGGACGCCTGCTCACGCAGCGCGTCCGCGACCGCCGCCGCCTCGAACACCCGCTCACGGCTGGGTTCGAACGCCAGGACTCGGTACTGCGCGTCGAGGATAGCCGCCGCGCAACCGGACAGCCGGGCCATCTGGTGCCCGAGCGCGGACAACCCGGCCCCGCGGTAGAGCAGCTCCACCAGCGAGCGATGCACTCTCAGGCCGTAGCGCAGCACGTGAGTGTCCCGGGCCAGGACGAGCTCCGCCACCAGCTCACTGAGCTGGCGGAAGCCGACATGCGCACCGACGTGAATCATCGGCAGGCCGGCCGGGGGATCGGAGAGATCATCGGCCCCGCCGGCGACGACGACGGCGGCGGCGACGCGGTGCTCGAGGTCCCGCAGCGCCGCCGGCCGCACCTGGTCGGCCCGGGCATGGACGACAACGCCGGGCAGGGGGCCGACACTGGCCTGGACCTCGTCCCACGGCAGGCACCAGGTGACGGCGGTGCCGAGTGTCTCGGCCGAGGCCGCCAACCGCGCCGGCCGGAGCAGACGTTCCTGCAGCAGGCGCCCCACCGTCAGCTGCTGCGGCTCCGCGTCGTCGGGCGGGCCGTCCTGAACAAGTACTCCCGCTGGGTCAGCCATGACAACTCCTTGGACAGGTTGCACAAGCTTCCCCCGTCGTAACGCGGCAGTCTAGCCATTGTTGGCGCTCTCCGCGCCCAGGCAGGCTGGTCGCACGGACCGCCCGCTGGTAGGGCAGAGGAGGCAAGGTGCACAGGATCTACCGAATCACGCTCGACGACGCGCTCCCCATGCTCGCCGCAGCTCGCGCAAAGGCAGAGGAGATCGGAGTGAAGCAGACGATCTGCGTCTGCGACGACGGAGGCCACGTGCTCGCCCTGCACCGGTTGCCCGGTGCCCGCCTCACCGGGGTCGAGATCGCCATGGCCAAGGCATTCACCGCCGCCGGACACGAGCGGGCGACCCACAAGTTCAACGAGCCGCCGAACGGCCCGGCGCTGCCGGGCAACGAGGCGTTCGGGATCAGCCACATGTACCCCGGAAAGTTCGCGATCTTCGTGGGTGGTTTCCCCATCGAGTACGACGGCCAGATCGTCGGTGCCGTCGGGGTCAGCGGCGGCAACGGTGAGCAGGACAAGGCCGTCGGCGCGGCGGCGTTGGAGGCATTCGCGAAGCACGTCGCGGAACTGGGACTCGGCGGCCAGCCGTAGCAGTTCCTCGTCGTCGACGTGCCGTTGTCGGACTCGGCACGTCGACGACAATGCCCTGAGCGAACCGTGCCCGCCACTAGCTGGGGTAGCGTCGCGAATCGGTGAGAACCAACGGGGCGTCGAGGACCACGACGGTCGCGGCGATCTCCGTGCTCGGGTCGTAATCCTTGAGGACGACGCGTACCGCAAGTCCGATCTTCTCTTTGAACTCCTGGGCGAGCCGCCGCTTGCCCTCGTCCAGCAGCGCGACGTCCACCTCACGGGTGATGCCGCGATGGGCGGGATCCAGTGCCGCGAGCGCCTTGACGCGCTGGTGCTGGGCGAGGATGAGGATGCGGTCCTCCAGGAGGTCGACTCGCTGCCGGCTCACACCGACGCCGGCAATGCCCTGGTTCACGGCGTTGTAGACGCGCAGAATCTCCTGCTTGAGCTCTCCGGAAGTCCGCGGCGGTGTGCTGGCTGAGCGATCCATGGCGCGACTCTAGTGAGCGCCGCACGGGCCGGTCGAGATCTTGACACCATCCGGCGGACGCCTGTATATAACACACACCTCTGAAGCGCTGTCCCACGGGTACGGGCCGACGAGGACGTCGTGATTCAACCGACGAACGGTCTAGGGAACTTCCGTCCCGAAGAGCCCGACAGCTGTCGCCGATGGCGGTTGGCGGTCTGCGCGCCTGTGCGCGCGCCGCCGAGTCCGAGCGGTGGCAGCTTTTGTGCTTCCGCCGCCACCAGATCCAGTGCCTGTGGCACTGACGTCAGCGGAAAGGCGGACCAGACACGTGACGAACGAGGCATTGCCGGAGACCTGTCCGACGGTGGCCGACGTGGTCGCGGCCCTCGACGGGTTGACCGGTGGCCGGGTTACCGCCCGCGAAGGGGGCGACAACCCGTGGGCGATCAGGAAGGACTCGGGAATTCCCGGCAAGGCGGTGACCGAGCGACCCGGCCTGGTGTGGGGAGAGCCCGACAAACCGGTGCGGCGACTCGCCGTCGCGATGACCATCACCGAGCATCACATCGAACTCGCGTACGCCGGCGGCGTCGACGCGATCGTGGCACACCACCCGATCGCCGACGCAGCGAGTTCCGGCGGGGTGGCCCTTGCCGACTATCTCTCCCTCTACGGTGTCGCGCTGCTGGAATGCCATGAGGCCTTCCATGGACTGCACCCCGGCATGGCCTACCTCCACGGCCATCAGCCCTTCCACGTCGACCCCGCGTACGGCGGGATACACGGGCTGGTGGTCATGGTCGGCCGGCCGCTGCCGGGCGTCACCACCATCGGCGACGTTCTCGCCCGGCTCGACGCCGGTCTGGAACGGTCCCTGGACCGGCGCATCCTGGACGGCGAAAGGGCCCTCCGCCAGTGCGCCGACCTGGTGGACAGCGCCACGGCTCCGGGAATGCGTGTGCTCTCGGGTGATCCCGAGGCCCCGCTCGGCGAGGTCGTCCTGCACGCCTTCCCGCACACCGGATTCAACGAAAAGCAGCTCGCCCAGCTGCTCGCGGAGCACCCGGCCATCTCGACGGTCATCTTCAGCATCAGCGCGGCCGCCCCCGACTCATCTGTGGTGGCGAGCGCGGCCGCGCGCGGACTCAACGTACTGGTGGGCAGCACCCACGCCTCGGAAGTCTTCGAGAACGGACTTCCGCTGGCGTTCGGACTGTCTGCCCTGCTGCCGAACACCGACGTTGTTTTGTTCCGGGACCGGGTCGTCTCGATCCCGATCAACAGCGTGGGCACGGGCGCGCTGCGCGAGTACGGGCGGTTGATGGCGCAGGAACACCTGCTACCACGCGCCGCGGCCGTACGCGCTCGCGCCGCCGCGACGACGGTCGCGGCCACACCCCTTAACCACTCCGAGCAAGCAAGCTAGGAGACAACCATGGAAATGACGCCAGCGCACTGGGTGTACCTGGCAGGTCTCGCTTCCCTCATCATCGTCATGGTCGCCCGGAAGAACGTCGTCGTTCCTGCCATCGCCGCGACGTTCCTCACCGCCGCGACGTTCACCGGCAGCGTGCCCGGGGGACTGGCGTCGGTGTTCCGCGCCAGCCTGGTGGCCGCCTCGGAGCTGTTCAACATCTTCCTGATCATCGCGCTCGTCACCGCGATGCTCGCCGCGCTGCGAGCCATCGGCGCCGAGCACCGCATGGTGGCGCCGTTCCGCCGGCTGATGGTGAACGGGCCGATCGCATACGTCGTCCTGTTCGTCGTCACGTACGTCTTCGCGCTGTTCTTCTGGCCGACGCCGACTCTCGCGTTGATCGCGGCCATCCTGCTTCCGGCCGCCATCCGGGCGGGGCTGTCACCGATGGGCGGGGCCATCGCCATCGCGATCGCCGGGCAGGGCATGGCGCTCGCCTCCGACTACGTCATCGGCGTCGCGCCCGGCCTCTCGGCAAGCGGCGCGAACGTGTCGGCCGATCTGATCGCCGACCGGGCCCTGATCCTGTCGTGGATCGTCGGCCTCGTCGCGATGGTGATGAGCTACCTGCTGACCGTGCGCCGCCGCCGTCCCACCCTGGCCGGGGCCGCCGAGGGCAGCGACGAGATGCTCACGAGCATCGCCGACGGCGCCGAACGCGCCCCGGCAGGCGTAGCCGCGGCCAGCGCCGGGGGCGGCACCTCCGATCAGCTCCGCCATGCGCTCGCGACGAAGCCACCCCGAGAGGCGCTGGCGGAGCCAGGCGCGGCGCCCGTCGACGCGGTGCTCGACAGCGCCGGGACCGACGAACGCGGCCGGGACTGGCGGGCGAAGCTGTTCGCCGTCGTCGTGCCCGTCTCCTTTGGCGTGCTGCTCGTCTACATGCTGCTCGGTCGGTTCACCGACCTGGTGACGGTCGACGACGGTGCCGGCGCGCCACTGGTCGGTGGCCTGGCGGCACTGCTGCTCCTCGCGGTTGCCCTCACCAGCGACCGGGTCCGCGCCTTTGAGAGCTGCGCGGAGCACATCGTTGACGGCCTCTCCTTCGCCTTCAAGGCAATGGGCGTCGTCATTCCGATCGCCGGGTTCGTGTTCATCGGCATCTCGGACTTCTCCGGTCGCATCATGGGACTGGCCGAGGGCACGACAGCGCCGGGATTCCTGTTCGACGCGATCCGCAGCGTAGAGCAGCACATCCCGCACAATCCGATCATCATCTTGCTCGCCGTCCTGCTGGCCGGCATGACGGTCGGGCTCGACGGATCGGGGTGGGCCGGATTGCCGCTCACCGGCTCGCTGTCGGAGGCCCTCAGCCCCCACGCCGGAGTCGACACCGCCACGCTTGCCGCCATCGCGCAGAACGGTGCGTCGTGGACCGGAGGGGGCACCCTGGTCATCTGGTCGTCGCTGATCGCCGTTGCCACATTCTGCGGGGTGTCCGTGGTGGACCTCGCCCGAAAGCTGTTCCTGCCCGTAGTCACGGGGCTGGTCGTCAGCGCGGTGGTCGCCGCCATCATCTGGTGACGCTCTGAACGATTGGTGCGGGACGTGCCGGCGCTGCTGCCACCCGAACGTGCAGCAGCGCCGGCATCACGACGAGCAACAAGCCCCAGGATCCGGCCTGCTCAGCCGGCCGGCCGCCGCCAACCGCCGCACGGCGGCCTCGTGCGGTACGGCGTGGCTGGTGCGGCCATTCACTCCGGTGGTGGTCGTGGCGACGAAGAGCGAGTTGAGCAGCGCCTCCTCGACCGAGTCCAGGACGGCGGCGAAGACCGGGTCGAGCTGCGAGTCGGGGATCGGCGGCCGGCCCGGTTCCACCGTGCTGAAGGCGATCGCGTAGTCGCCGCTGCCGTTGGTGTATGCGGCACCGACCCGGCCCATGGCGAAGACGGCCCGGCGGGCGAGCCGCCCGAGCTGCCGGGCGTCCAGGGCAGCGTCGGTGGCCACCAAGATCATGCACGAGTTGCCGGGCGGCTCGGTGCGGTCGGCCTGCGGGACCAGTTCGTCGACCGGCAGCGGGACACCCAGCACGGTCAGCACGCCGCCGAAGTTCGCCTGCACCAGGGTGCCGACGGTCACCGATCGGTCTGCGGCCCGTACCACCCGGGACGAGGTGCCGATGCCCGCCTTGTAGCCCAGTGCCGTGGTGCCGGTGCCGGCCCCGACGCAGCCCTCGGCCGGAGGCTCCGCGGACGCCCGGGCGATGGCGTCGAGCACGTGCTCCTCGCCGATCGGACGTCGACGGATGTCCGACAGGTGGCCGTCGTTGGTCTCGCCTAGCAGTGGGTTGAACGACCGGCCGTCCGGCCGGTGCTGCATCAGGTGGGTCAGCACCGCGTCCGCAGCCCGGAACACCGACAGCGTGGCGGTCAGGACGATCGGCGATTCCAGTACGCCCAGTTCGTCCACCTGCGTCGAGCCGACCAGTTTTCCGTAACCGTTGCCGGTGTAGACGGCCGCCGGCAGGGTCCACCGTTCGGGGCCGAGTTGGCTGGGCACCACCGCGGTGACGCCGGTGTGCAGGTCGGCGCCGTCGTCGATGGTGGTTTGCCCCACCAGCACGCCGGGGACGTCGGTGATCGCGTTGTGCCGCCCGGTCGGCAGTGCCCCGACGACGACGCCGAGGTCGCGGGCGCGGCGGCCGGGCTGCCTCATGACGCTTCCGACGAGACGGTCGTCGAGGTCGCCGGCTGGTCCTCGCCGCTGTCGACGCTCACCCGGACGGCTACCGGCGCGCCGGCCGCGTCCAGTTCGACGTGGACGGGGAAGAAGCCGTCACCCACGGACGTCATGGCGAACATGACCGATGCTCCACCGACCTCGATCGTGGCAGCCCCGTGCTCGGACGCGCGGACGCCGGCCATGACCTGCCAGTGGTGCGAGTGCGGGCGGAAATCGAAGGCGAACAGTCGTTCCGGTGCCGTCCGCCGGTGGTCGCGCAGTGCGACGGCCCGGGCGCGGGCCTCGTCGACGGGCAGGTCGAGCCATCCGTAGTGATCTTCGCCGGCTGTGCCGGTGCGGGTCGCGCCGAACTCGGCGGCGACCTCGGCGTCGTGCCTGCCCCAGAACACCACGTCGGCCAGGCCGTCGATCGGGTCGTCGTGGACCCAGGCCGCCAACGCGTCCGCGTCGGCGAACACCAACCGGGCGCAGTCGACACCGATCTCACCGAGCGGGCGGACGCCCACGGCCGGCTCGTCGCTGACCGCGATCCGAATGTGCGCCCAACCCCAGTCGCCGCTGGGCGTGGCGGTGACCGGGAGCGGACGGTCGGACGGCAGGCCGCCGACGGCGACGACGGACACGCCGCTGATCAGGAAGTCCAGATCGCCGCCGGCGATCGCGCGCCGGACACGTTCCCGGTGCGGGACCTGCCGCGGAAAGGGACGCAGCGCCGCCGCGTGGCCGTGCTCCCGGCAGTGCGCAGCGAACATCGAGGTGAACTCCGCGACCGCGTGCCGCGGGATGTCGTAGAGCGTCCGGCCGCACTGCCGGTCGAACGAGCGGGCGGCGGCGTCGGCGTCGGCCCCGACGATCTCGAAGTCGACGGCCGGCCCGAGGTCGGATCGTCGTACTTCCTCCGGGGCACGATCGCCGGACCACAGTCCGAGGTAGCCGCCATCCATCAGCACCAACTGCCCCGAAAGGCAGGTGATCTCACCGAGCCGTACTGTCGCCGTCACGGTCGCGGAGTCTAGGCCGTCGGTGACGACGACATCTCCCCGTGAGAGCCCGAGCCGGCCGCCGAGGGGCGCCTGAATGGCCGTCCCGCGGCTGCTTCCTCGTCATACCCCAGCGCGCCGGCGGTAGCGGGCCATCTTGTCGCGGCTGCCGCAGACGTCCATGGAGCACCAGCGGCGGTTGCCCGCCCGTGAGGTGTCCAGGTAGAGCAGCGTGCACGTGTCGCTGGAGCATTGCCGCAGGCGGCCCGCGTCGGGACCGCCGAGCAGGCCGATGCCGTCGCGAGCCACGAACGCCAGCAGCCCGCCGGCGGTGGGTTCCACGAGGCGTTTCGCCGTACCGTCCGCCGCGAGCCGGACCGCCGGTGGCGCCTTGGCCGCCCAGCGGTTCACCACGTCGATGGCCCGCCGGTCGAGTGGCTCCTGGCAGGCGCGGCCGCACATCAGCTGGTAGAGGGCCTCGCGCAGCTGACGGGCGCCGGAAAGGGCCGAAGTGGAGACCGGCACGGTGATGTCCGTCAGGCCCGCTTCGACGAACCAGCGGGCGAGATCGGCCGGGGCAGGGATGCGTTCGACGCTGGGGTCGCGCCACCGTAGACCGTGGGTCGCGGTGAAGTCGACCGAAACCCGCCCGCCGACGAACCGAAAGGCCTCCTCATCCTGAAACACTACCCGATGATACCGGTTCAACCGGTAACCGAGATCACTCCGGCGACGCTGTTGTGTTACCGGCTCGACTAGTAACGTCCCGGCGCATGAGGATTCTTGTCATCGGGGCGGGCGCGACCGGAGGCTACTTCGGAGCCCAACTCCAGCAGGCCGGCCGCGACGTCACCTTCCTGGTTCGGCCCAAGCGCGCCGACGTGCTGCGCGAGCGCGGGCTGCGAATCACCGGCCTGGGAGCCGAGACCGTGCTCACGCCACGGTTGCTCACCGCAGCCGACATCGACGGGCACTACGACGTGGTTCTCGTCTCGGTGAAGGCCACCGCGCTGCCGGCGGCGATGGACGACGTCGCCGCCGCGGTCGGCCCACGTACCACGGTGATCCCGTTCTTGAACGGCATGGCGCACATGGACGCGCTCAACGCGCGATTCGGCGTGGACGCCGTGCTCGGCGGCGTGGTCCGCGTCCTCACCACGCTCGACGCCGAGGGCGACATCGTCCGGCTGGGCACCCTCGCCGAGATCGTCATCGGTGAACAGCAGGGCGGTACGTCGCAGCGCGTCGAGTCGATCGCCGAGGTGCTGTCCGGGACGGGTTTCGACTTCGCCGTCTCGCCGGACATCCGCCGGGCCATGTGGCACAAGTGGGTCTTCATCAGCACCCTCGGCGCCCTCAACACCCTGGCACGCGGTTCTGTCGGCGACGCCGTGGCAGTCCCCGGAGGCGACCGCCTCGGCCCGCAGATCGCCGCCGAGGCCGCGGCCGTCGCCGCGGCGGCCGGATATCCCATGCCGAAGCCGGCCCTCGACAACGTCCAGGCCTTTGTGACCCGGTCCGGCTCGACCGACACCGCCTCCCTCTACCGGGACCTCATCGCCGGGCAGCCGACCGAGGCCGAGCAGATCTTCGGCGACCTCACGGCACGCGCCCGAGCGCTCGGCGTACCCACGCCTCTGCTGGACGCCACGACGGTGGCCCTGCGCGTGCACGAACAGCGCCTCACCGGCGAATAACGTCCGGTCACCCAGGATCAGCCGCCGCTTGGCACACGTCTGTCGCCCCTGGCGAGGGGTCGGGCCGGGCGGGGAGCGGCCGGCAGGGCCCATCCACGGGGCGGTAAGGGGCCTGCCCGCCGACGTTCCACTCGTTCCCCGCAGGCGATTCCGGCATCTCGGTCAGCCGAGCGCGCTGCGGACCGGGCATCCGAGCCAGCGGTTGGACGCCGCTGGTCACCATAGGGGCATGGGTAGATGGCAACGCCCGTACTCACTCGACATCGCGACCGGCTTCGCGGTCCTGGGCCTGTTCGCGGCGGCTGGGTTCGCTGCGTTCATCGTGATCATTTATGTGCGCGAGGGGATGCCGACGCCGGCGGCGATCTACTTCGGGGTGTGGCTGCCCGGTGCCGTCGCCGTCATGGCACGGCGAACGATGCTCGGGGTCTACGTCAGTGATGGCGGCATCCGGTCCCGGTCGCTTCTGCGTACGACCACCGTGCCGTGGGCGTCGGTGTCCGACATCCGCAGCGGCACGGCCAGCATGGCGGGCCTCGACATGGGCCGCGTCGCGATCGTCATCGAACGAACCGATGGGCTGTCCATCCAGACCCCGCTACAGCGCGGCGACCTTTTCCGGCCGTTCACGTTCCGACCCGAATTGGGCCGGCTGGCCACCTGGCCGGAACACTATGACGAGATCCTGGCAACCCTGCAGGCCCGTCTCCGCGACGCCCAGCGCCACCAGGAGGCGACGCCCCACGGGCAGCGGACGGAGTCCCCCGCCGCCGGTGCCCGGTCGACGAGCCCGTCCGCCGGAGCCAGCCGGACGCGCAGGGGCCCCGATGCCCTCACCGTTGAACGGCGGCGCGACATCCACGCGTTGACCCGGCAACATCAGCGTGGCGCCCTCACCGACGCCGAGTACGCCGCGGAACTGGCGAAGATCGACGGCGTCGACTAGGTCGACGCCGTGCCCCAGCGCCCGGATGTCCAGCGCCACCCACCCGACGTCAAGGCCACTACCGCGTAGCCTGCCGCGGTTGGTCGGGTGGGTGGCGACGATGTGGGGCCGGCGGGCCAGCCAGCCGAGAGCCACTCGTGCTCCGCGGTCGTGGCAAGGGTCAGGAGACCGCGGCCTTCACCAGCTCGACGACCTTCTTCTCCACCGCGGGGCTCCACTTCTGCAGCGCGTACGACACCGCCCACATGTCCCCGTCGTCAAGGTTGGCCGAGTCCTGGAAGCCCAGGGTCGAGTACCGGTAGTTGAACTTGCCGGAGTCCTGGAAGAACAGGACGATCTTGCCGTCCGCGTTGGCGTAGGCGGGCATCCCGTACCAGGTCTTCGGCGACAGCTGCGGGGCGGTGGCCGTCACCGTCATATGGACGCGCTCGGCCAGCTCACGGTCCTCCGGCGCCATCTGCGCGATCTTGTCGAGGACCGCCTGCAGCTCGTCGGCCTTCTTGGCGCCCTTCTTGCCCTCGGTGCGCAGCTCGGCGGCGCGCTCCTTCATCGCGGCGCGCTCCTCGGCGCTGAAGCCGTCGGACACGGTGGAGGTCTTCGCGGACATTCTCGGGCTCCCTCTTTCGGTGCACGGCTCGGCGTGGTGCCGGCCGTCTGGGAGAAAGGCTAGGCGCGACGAGGCCCCGGGTGCTTCTTGATTCCTGATCGAGCTGCACGCAGTGACAATTGACGATCTCTCCGCCCTAAAGGACGGAGATTCCCTCCGCGCTGCGCGTGGAGCACGCGGCGTCCTGGCGGATTCCTGCTTCCCCGCGCGGTGCCGGCACGAGTGCCGGTCTTACCTGCGCTCCACAGGCGTTTGAGTTGTCCCAGCGTCCCTGGGCCAACACG
>NZ_JBVJJA010000085.1:0-16108 GCF_055586005.1 Micromonospora sp. NPDC051924 | reverse complement strand
AGCGTCAAAGCCCTCGAAGACGACGTCAACGCCTGGATCGCGGCATGGAACGACAACCCCAAACCCTTTGTCTGGACCAAAACCGCCGACCAGATCCTCGACAACCTCGCCAACTACTGCACCCGGATCAATAAAGCTTCCAACGACTCAGGACACTAGAGCGATGTTGCGAGTACGAGTAGCCTGTGCCGGTGTCACATGAGGTGCGAGGGCTGGCTGATCTGGACCGGTCAGTTCGCTTGTCCGTGCTTGACCGGCTGCTGCTGCTTGCGAAGGACGGCCACGAGGATGCCGCGCAGGTGCTCCGCACCGTCATTGCCGACTACCGTCGATTCGACCCTGAGGTCTACACCCGTGCCCTCAATCAGGTCTGGCGGTTCGGCGACGCCTCGTTGGTCGACCCGTTGCTGGACTGCCTCGCTGATGCGGACTACGGCTGCCAGGCGTGGGCTGCCAGGGCATGTGGCCAGCTTGGCATCAAAGCCGCCGTACCACTGCTGATCGACCTATTGGCCCACCCCGAAGGGCTTGCCCGTGAAGCCGCCTGTCAGGCGCTGGGGCAGCTAGGCGACGAAGCGGCCATCGCCGCGCTGGCGGCTCGACTGGACGATCCGGCGGAGTTTGTGCGAGCTGCGGCCAGCACCGCGTTGGCTGAGATTGGTGGACAAGGCGCCCTGGCATCCTTGTGGCGCGCGTTCGAGTCGAAAAGCTACCCGCGGATCGGTTACGTGGCGGCTGCGCTGGCGCAGTTCGGCCCACTCGCCTTCGACCGGTTGCTACATGCAACCCATCACGAAGATCCAGAGATACGGTTCTGGGCAGCCCGAGCACTCGGATCGACCGGTGATCCACGTGCTGCCACGATCCTGACTCGCCTTGCCACCGAGGACGATGGAGTTACCCGAACCGGAGCCCGCGTCCGGACCGCCGCCAGGACCGCGCTGAAAACCCTCCGCCGGACCGAGCGCCGCACCAGCAGCGACGAGGAGATTCGCCAGCCATAATGCGGCATGATCAGCGACCCTCTGGTCCTCCGCTTCCCACCCGCAGAGGGCGCATGGGTCCTTCATCCGCCAGTGGATCCGTGGGGTGACGGGTACGTCGTCGTGATGCAGGTAGAGCTGCATGACGAAGGGCTGAGCGCTCGCGGCGAGATCAGGCTTTCATGGCCAACCCAGGCCGAGGAGCCTGACCTCGTCGCCTTCTTCCAAGGGCTAGCCGATGACTGGCGCGGCTGGGACGGCGAGCGCAGTTGGCGATCACTGGACGGAAGAATGTGGATCACAGCGCGTCACGACGGCAAGGGGCATGTCAGTCTGGGCGCGACTCTTCAACAACACCCCCACTCGCCCGATGCCTGGCTCGCCCGAGTCTTCATCACTCCGGAAGCAGGGGAACAGATGAGCTCCCTCGTTGCCGATCTTCGATCCCGCCTCCGGACCCTGCCGACGTGACCCCCCGCGTGCTCCTTCAAGTCACAGAGGACAAGGGCATCGGTGGTGACAGCCCTGTCTACGGCCGGCGGCGGAAGCCGATGTCGTCGAAGAGCGAGTAGTGATCGGCGAAGGCCTCGACGGCGCGCTGGGCCGCGGATACGGTCTCGCCCACGGTGGCGAGTTCCTCGGTGATGCGCATGACCGCGTGCTCGCCGGCTGGATACTTGAACACTGGCTGGAGGAGGTCGACGTCGATCCCAGCGGTCAGCGTGAAACCGTCCTCGCGTAGCGTCAGCCGCAGGTAGAGGCGGATCTCGGACGGGTAGTCTGTGACCTCCACCGGGAGGTGCGGCAGCCTGATCGTTAGGGCGTCAAACTCCAGATGTCCGCCGAGCGATGGCTGGCCCACCCCGTCGTACGGGTCGAACAGCAGCCGACTGCCCCAAATCAGTACCTCATCATCCGTGCCTTCGAACCGGCCGCGCCCGCCGTCGGCATCTGGCACGAAGAGGTCGTAGTTTAGGTACAGCTCGGTGAAGGTTCGCTCGATGGCCCATGACGCCTCGGTCATCCCACGCAGCAGGACAGCTATCGCTGAGCTCACCGTCTCCATGGCGGCCGACCCTACGGCAGTCCCCGAACCTATGGCGACGTGCCAGCCAGGTGCCAGTAGCCGGTGCCACTCGTGCGTGCACCATCGGGTACGAGCCGTGACGGACACCTGCCACGAGCACGCGCTTCTGGCGCTCCTGCCTGGTGATCCTCGCCCTTGCAAAGCGGCGGTGCCGGTGGCGATGCAGGGCCGGCCTACGCTGCTGCCGTGTTGACGATCAGCATGAACGAGTCGGCGGCAGCGGCGCTCCAACCGTTGCGCCTGACTGCCGCCCTCCCCGCAGCAGACCTGCATGACGAACTGCGCGACAAGCTCTCGCGAGGCGTAGTGGAGTCCGATGGTGTGCTGGTCTTCGCCGCACACCAAGGGTCTGGCTCTCCGGGTGCGGCGATTGCCCGCATGGGTTGGCCGGACCTGACCTACTTCGAATGCCAGGTCAACAGCTTCCATTTGGAGGACTACGCGCCGGTCGAGGTGGCCCTGCTCGAAGATGGCCAGCCCCAGATCAGCCACGCCGATCAGGTCACCCTGCTGCGGCTCGGGTTGGCTGTCGCTGACGCTGTGTGCGGCCTGGTTCGCGTTCACAGCTCACGTACGCCGATCCGCTGCATTATCAGCGCCAACGACACCAACGGCGTCTTCCGGTTCCACCGGATCCGAAGCGGGGAGCGGTGGGGCGTGCACGACCTGGACCAGCATCGGTTGGGCATGGTCGCGACTGTTGACGATCAACCCTGACTACAGGTCCTCCGGTCGGCTGCCGTCTCCCGAGGTGACAGTCCGCAACCTGGTCCGCAGGAGATCGACGGACGGCTGGGCGGCGGTGTGGCGGCTCGGAACGGGCCAGTAGTGTGCTGGAGCGTGGACGACCCAGCGGCAACAGCAGAGCTGTTGCGGCGTGTTGTCGGCCGGAACCTGGAGGCTGTTACCGAGGCCCGCTACTGGCACGAGGGCGTAAGGGACGGCGATTCCGAAAGTCTGCTTCACTTCTGGCTGCACTTCGAAGGCAACCCTCCGCTGATGGTGCACGGGGTGGGCGAACACCTGTCCTTGAGCTTCAGCGAGCCGTACGAGTCGAACGACATGAAGGATCAGGGGGAGACGCGAGTCGGGCCCGCAGCAGCGCCCGACGCGCTGGCCAGTCTGCCGGGACAACGATTGCTCAACGCCGCGCTGATCCAAGGTCATTCGCCGATGCCGTCGGTGGGCGGTGTCCTGATGAAATTTGAACGCCTTGACCTCGTGGTCGCCTCGGTCGGCGATGAGTGGGTTCTGACACAGGGTGCCATTCCGCCGACGCTGACGTCGTACTTGAGGTTGGGAGAATGGGTCAGCCAAGCCAACTGACGAGCGGGGCCGCGACAGCAGCGAGTCACAGACGTCCCATGAGCCCTGGGCGCCATGCATGGCCCGGGGCTGCGGCCAGGGCGCTTGCTGGCGATCATGGTTGAGTGAGTCAGTACTTCAGGGTCCACGGCACCGCCGTTTGGGACGTCGCTACCACGGTGGCCCAACTCTTCTATCAGACGGCTGGCGCGATGGTGGTGGTTACCGGACGACCTCACGGCATCCGAGTCCTCGAGCGGGACGAGTACGACGTGGACCTGCCCACGTATCAGGAGTTCGTCGGGGAATTGACTCGACGGTATCTAGCAAGCAGCCACCCCGTCCTCGTGCCGCTGACCGAGGGCTTCCTCCCGACGGCGCTCGCGCTGCTGCGCAAGGCTGGTGGAGATTTACCCCTGCTCGCCGAAACCGCTGCTAAGGATCCAGAGGAGGCCCGGGACCTACGTTACGGTCGCAGCGATATCACGCAAGCGAAGCGACTGATCGCGCTGGCCGACGGCCTCAAAACCTCCATTTCGGCCTGACGGCCAACTCGCGGCGCTCAAGTCTTCCACGATGAAGCAGCCAAGCGAGCAGCGAAACCGGCGAACATGAGCGGACGACGGCAGACCACGAGACCACGTCGTACAAATGGATTGAGCGACGGACCAGCACTGCGGGACCGACTCGTAATGAGTAGGTCGCCGGCGACCGCCGGCGGCCACCAGAGGTGGAGCTCGGGGTCAGGCGGGCGAGGTGAGGCAGCCAGGAGGCAGCGAAAGCAGCAGCGACGGCCAGCGGCGGACGACACGGGACAGCAAAGCGGCCATGGTTGGCAACACAGAACGGTGTCCGACAGCACTCAACGGTGAGGCCCATCCGCGTTCACACCGAAGAGGGTCATCGCGCAGGGTCTCGACAAGGCCGGCGTCGCGGCAGTCAAGAGCGGCCAAAGTATGCTCGGGTCCTGCCAGCGCGAGGAGCTGAGTTGGTCCCCCGTTGATCGCTGCCTTCGTTCCGATCTGGACGCTGACGCTGCTTGGCTTCGTGGCCGGGCGTTTCCGGCTACTCAGCGAGGGGGCCGATCGTGCGCTGGGTGGCTTTGTCTTTCACCTAGCGATGCCGGCCGCGCTGTTCTCCGCACTCACACGGACCCGGCTGTCGTTCAATGGGCCCGCGCTGGGCGCATTCGCCGCCAGTACCGTCGTGACCATGGCCGTGGGATTCGTCCTATGTCGTCAGGTCTTCGGCCGGAAGCCCGGTGAGGCCCCGATCGGTGCGATGGCAGCCGGCTACGTCAACTCCGCGAACCTCGGCATTCCTGTCGCGATGCAGGTGCTTGGTGACGCCACGTTCCTGACCGGGGTAATGCTGTTCCAGGCCCTGGTGATCACCCCCTTGGTGCTCGCCCTCCTGGATCGGGACGCCGATCGCCGGCTCCGGCCGGCCCGACTGGCAAGCCTGCCGCTGCGGAATCCGGTTATCCTCGGCCTGGCCGCCGGGGCACTTTGCTCGGCGCTCGACTGGCAGCCACCACCGCTGGTAACCGGGCCGCTCGCCCTGCTCGGCAGTGCCGCCGTGCCCGCCGCCCTGGTCGCCCTCGGCCTCTCGCTGACTGTGCGCGGCCCGGGTCTGGCAGCTGAACGGGCCGAGGTACTGACGCTGTCAGGCCTGAAACTGCTGGCGCAGCCGGTACTGGCGTACCTGTTCGGGCTTCTGGCGCAGCTGCGCCCGGCCGAGCTGCTCGCGCTGGTGGTCTGCGCGGCCCTGCCTACCGCACAGAACGCATACATCTTCGCCCGCGAATACGGTCAGGCGGATTCGGTGGCGCGTGGGACGGTGATCGCCAGTACTGGGCTGTCGATGCTCACCCTGGCGACGACCAGTTGGCTGCTGAAATAGATATCGACAGCAATCGCAGCTACTGCCCGCGCAATCACTGACGCGATGCCGTCGCCACCAAGGCGAGGACCGCCGTGACCCCTGCCTGACCCAGCGGGACGATTACCCGCCATGCGGCTGCCGTCTTCATCCGCTGGTCCGGCAAGGTCCGAGTAGCCAGGCGAGTAGCCAAAGCGGCGGGCTAGACCGGACGACGGCGGACAGTGACGGCACCACCAACCGGGCGCCACGCGCAAAGACCAAGCGTCACCCGATCCTGGCAGCGTGGGGCACACAGGGGGCACAAGGCACTGTATGAGGGCCGCGGACTCAGTAGAGGTAAACGTCGACGAGGAAGGCAGCAAGGCCGGCGAATCCGGCGACGCCGGCGATGCGACGGCCCGTGCCGGCGGCGAGCGGGCCGACGCCGAGAGCGAGCGCGGTTACGGCGATGGTGAAGACGCCGCTGCCGGTGTCCTGCCAGGAGGCGGGGAGGACGGCAACGGGGGCGTCGGTGAAGAACTGTGTGCCGTGCGCGGCGCGCGGGATCGCGTTCCAGGCGAGGGGGCCGGCCAGCGCTGCGACGGCAACGGTGGCGATTACGGTGGGGCGTCGGGGTCCAGCGGCGGCGGTCAAGAGGGCGGCGAGCAGCGCGGACAGGACAGCGCCGTAGAGCATGGTCGACCTGCTAAGCATGCGCTCCTCCGATCACGCGGCAGTGGCAACCGTGGCTAGATTCTCCCGCCACCGGCAGGGCTGCGCCGCGACCGGCGGTGCGAGTGTCGGCTGTGCCTCGGGCGGCGGCAGGCGTCACAAGCGAGGGGCTTGGCGACGGTGATGGGACAGGTCGGTGTGGTGGTGTCCGCCGGGGTGGCTGTCGGGGTCGGTGTGGACGGTGGCGGTGGTCAGTCGGGGTACGGCGTGGGTGAGTTGGTGTTCGGCGTCGGCGGCGATTTCGTGGGCGGCGACGAGGGAGAGGCCGGCGTCTACGACGAGGTCGGCTTCGGCGTGCAGTCGGTGGCCGATCCAGCGGAGTCGTACCGCGGCTACGTCTTGGACGCCGTCGACGGCCCGCAGGGTGGTTTCGGCTTGGTCGACCAACTCGGGGTCGACGGCGTCCATGAGCCGGCGGTAGACCTCACGGGCGGCGTCCTTGAGGACGAAGGTGATGGCGACGGCGATGACCAGGCCGATGGCGGGGTCGGCCCAGCGCCAGCCGAGGGCGGCGCCGCCGGCGGCAGCGAGGACGGCGAGGGATGTGTCGACCGCCTTCTGCCAAG
This sequence comes from Micromonospora sp. NPDC051924, assembly GCF_055586005.1. NCBI lineage: Bacteria > Bacillati > Actinomycetota > Actinomycetes > Micromonosporales > Micromonosporaceae > Micromonospora > Micromonospora sp. NPDC051924. The sequence continues at coordinate 9,572 of NZ_JBVJJA010000085.1, read as the reverse complement.
AACGCCTGAACCGCCGCCAGGATCTTCCTGGGCGTCGTTGGCCATGGCGGTACGCGCCTGGGCGAGCAGCACATCGGGGTCGGCGTGCCGCTGCCGGTCGAGGTCGGCCATCACCCGGTTGACCTCCGGCACCGACCGCTCGCCGATCACCTCTTACCAGCCCCGGCGGCGCGGCTTGCCGGGCATCACGCGGCCCCGCCGTTGCTGACGCGGCCATCATCTTCGCCGTCCTGCTCGCCGGCATGACGGTCGGACTCGACGGATCAGGTTGGGCGGGCCTGCCGCTCACCGGCTCCCTGTCGGAGGCCCTCAGCCTCACGCCGGAGTCGACACCGCCACGCTCGCCGCCATCGCGCAGAACGGCGCGTCGTGGGCCGGAGGCGGCACGTTGGTCATCTGGTCCTCGCTGATCGCGGTTGCCACGTTCTGCGGGGTGTCGGTGGTCGACCTCGCCCGCAAGCTGTTCCTGCCCGTGGTTACGGGACTGGTCGTCAGTGCCGTGGTCGCCGTGATCATTTGGCGAGCCGACGGCTCAGCTGAGCGATGCCGGCGCTGCTGCCACCGGAACCGACAGCAGCGCCGGCATCACGACGAGCGACGAGCCAAGGCCATTCGCGCGCTGCTGGTGCGGGCGAAACGGCTCACTCCATCTCAGAGGAGGACACCCGCTGTAGCTGGAAAAATATCTCGACAGATAGCTGACCGTATATCGACCGTTCCTAGCCTTCACCCGTCCTGTCTCCAAACGGACCGGAGGGTAACGGGTGAAGAGACGATCACGAGGTCCCCTGATCGGGGGACTGGTGCTGGCCATGGTGGCCACGCTCGGCGGGTCACAGGTCCTGCTCGACCGCGGCGCCGAGCACGCCGACCACACCGCCAGCACCACCGACGACCCCGGGCTGTTCGCCCGGCTCGGCAATGCCGCACGCGGACTGGTCGATGGCGGCCCCGGCCGGGCCAGGCCGGAGGTGGTCAGCGCCGGGCTGTCGCTCAGCGAGAAGCCGCCGGTGGCGAAGAAACGACCGCCGGCGAAGCGGGTCCGCGAGATCCCGGGCAAACGCACCACCAACGGCCGGGTCTACCAGCTCTCCGACGGCCGGCTCCAAGCCGAGCTGTCGGCGGTGCCGGTGAACTACCGCGACCCCCACGGGCAGTTCCAACCCGTCGACACCACGGTCAAGCCGGCCAGCGGGGGCGGCTTCGTCGCGGCTAACACCACCAACAGCTTCACCAGCCGGTTCGGTGCCGAAACCGATGAGCTGGTGCGCGTCGAGCGGGACGGCCGAGCGATCGACATGGGGCTGGCCGGGGGCGCGAAGAGCGCCGCTCCGCAGGTCGCCGGTTCGACGGTGACGTACGCCGGCCTGGCCGACGGGGCTGACCTCGTGTACGACGTCACGTCCAGCGCGCTCAAGGAAAAGATCGTGCTGCGCCAGGCCCCGACGGGCCCCGTGTCGTACACCTTCACGCTTGACACCAAGGGTCTGCTGGCCCAGCAGCGGGCCGACGGCTCGATCGCGTTCGTCCGGCCCGACGGCGGCCACCCGGACCTGGTGATGCCGGCGCCGTACATGTACGACAGCGCCAAGGACCAGGCCACCAGCACCGCGGTCAGCCAACGGGTCCAGCAGACGTACGGGCAGACGACGGTGACCGTCTCGGCGGACGCCGCGTGGCTGCGCGACTCAGCCCGGACGTACCCGGTGGTGATCGACCCCACCATCAAGATCCAGCCGGTGCCGACCGACGCCCAGGATGTGGAGATCTCCTCGGGTGCCACCACCACCAACTTCAACGACACCTACCAGCTCAAGGTGGGCACCGGCTCGAGCGCGACCTGGCGCTCGCTGTTGAAGTTCGACGTGAGCCCGATCCCGGCGGGTACCGCCATCGACGATGCCGAGGTGTCGGTCTACTACGACCAGAGCCTGGATGGCATCTACGCCAACGACGTGCCGATGGAGGCGCAGCGGCTGACCGCCGACTGGACCGAGGGCACGGCCACCTGGGCGACCATGAGCGCCAAGGGTGACACCTCGCTGCCCGGCAACGTCGTCACCGTCGACGACGGAGACACCAACGCCACGGCCAAGGGCACCTGGAACGCGTCCACCAGCTCGCTCACCGCGTACGCGTACGGCGACGACTACCACGTCAACAGCGATGCGGTCACCGGAGACACCTACACGTACACGCCGAACCTCACCGAGGCCGGTGAGTACAAGGTCGAGGCGCACTACGTCGGCGCGTCCGACCGGGCCGACCTGGCGCCCTACACCGTCTACTACAAGGGCGGCGCCACCAAGACCGTGAAGGTCGACCAGCGCACGCCCAGCGGCACGGGAAGCTGGTACAACCTGGGCCTCTACCAGTTCGACGCGGGTACCACCGGCAAGGTCGTGCTCGGCGACGAGGCGAACAAGGCCGTCATCGCCGACGCCGTGCGGTTCAGCAAGAACGGTGCGCTCAAGGAGGCGTCGCACTCCAGCACCTGGCTGTCCTTCCCGATCCGCTCGGCCGCCCAGCAGTGGATCAGCGGCACCCAGCCGAACTACGGCGTGATGCTCAAGGCCAAGAACGAGTCACTGGCCAAGCAGGGCGGGGCGATCTTCGAGGCGTCCGAGTACGCCTACATGAACGACCGGCGGGACTACAACCTGCCGAAGCTCGTCGTCACCTACGGCCGGCAGGGCGTGACGGTGAACCCGCCGACCACGATCACCTCGACCGGCGCGGTGCTGGAGTGGCCCGCGTACAAGGATCCCTCCACGGCGACGGGCGACAACATCGTCGAGTACCAGGTGCACCGCAGCCCATCGCAGGTCTTCACCCCCAGCGCCGCGACCCTGATCGCACCGGTCTCGTCGAGCACGACGTCCTTCCAGGACACCACGGCGACGCCGACGCCGGCGGACAAGACCAACCCGATGGACCGGCAGTTCTACTACTACATGATTGCGGTGAAGACCGCCGACGGGCAGCTCATCCCCGGACCGACGGTGCCCGCGATGCTGCCCAAGGCCGGCCAGATCACCAAGATCTTCCGGACGGGCGTCACGGACACCACCCTGGCCAAGGGCCAGCCGACGACCAACGTCAACGTCTACGACGGTGACCCGTACATCGGTGTCGGCAACAACTCCACCACCTACGGGGTCACCCGTGGCGTGGTGAAGTGGTCCAGTCTCGCCGGTGCGATCCCGACCAACGCCCAGGTCACCGCCGCACAGCTGCGGATGTGGAACACCTCGCTCTACCCCGGCACGGACCAGACCCAGTACGTCGACGTCTACAAGCTCACCCGCGGCTTCACCGACGAGACGAAGGCAACCTGGAACACCTACGACGGCACCAACGCGTGGACCACGCCAGGCGGTGACTACGACACTTCCTGGAAGGCCGGCTTCAACGGATTCACCAACGACCCCGAGTGGGAGACCTGGGACGTCACCACCCCGGTGAAGAGCTGGGTCGCCACTCCGAGCAGCAACTACGGCCTGCTGCTGCGGATGCGCGACGAGGTCAACCAGAACGCCCGGGCGATGATGCTCGCCTCCGAGGCCGAGGACTCGATGTTCGAGCCGACGCTGGAGGTCACCTACCTGGAGCAGACCCCCGAGTCGACCTACTACGCCGCGCAGACCCCGACGGACCTGGCCCCGTCGTCGACCTACACGGCCCCGGTGTCGGTGTCGAACCCCACTCAAGCGGTGTGGAAGACGACCGACTGGGAGCTCGGGTACCAGTGGACCCGGGCCGACGGCACCGCAGTGACCGACGCCTCCGCGCAGGCCATGACACCGCTTCCGGCCGACGTCGCGGCCGGCGGCACGGTCGACCTGACCGCGCAGGTGAACACGCCGCCGAGCACCACCGAGGGCAACAAGCGCACCGACTACGTACTGAACTGGCAGCTGCACAACAAGCTGACCGGCCAGTGGCTGTCGGACACCGCACCAGCGCTCAAGGCGCTGCCGCAGAACGTCGCGGTGGTCGAGCCGACCTCCGACCAGCTCGGCTTGGAGAAGTTCTACTCGTACGCGGGGAAGAACACCGGCGCCGGCGGCACCCTGATGAACAACCTGTACTCCGGCAACACCGTCTGGTCGTACAACGCGTTCAACAACCCGGGCCGTGGCCTGTCGACCTTCGTGCGGCTCGCGTACAACTCGCTGGACACCTCCGACACGGTCGCCGGTTACGGCTGGTCGCTGCAGGCGTCGTCGCTGATGCGGCTGGGCAGCCCGCTGGACTTCCACCCAAACCCGAACCCCACGAAGATCACGCTGACCGACGGTGACGGCACCAGCCACTGGTTCACCTGGGACTCGACCACCTCGACGTGGAAGAGCCCGAAGGGGGTGCACCTCTACCTGGAGAAGATCACCACCTCGGACTGCAAGCCGAACACCCAGGAGCCGAAGGCCTGGCGGCTGACCAAGCCGGATCGCACGCAGTTCTACTACGACTGCGAGGGCTTCCTCACCAGCACGGTCGACAAAAACGGCAACGAGATGGTGTTCACCTACGAGGAGCGCAAGTCCAACAACAAGCCGACGAAATTCCTCAAGTACCTCACCGACGCGACGGGCCGGCAGACCCTGACCATCGACTACTACGCCAAGGGTCAGACGTACGACTACATCGACGACACCACCTGGAACCGGGTGTCCGGTGCGACGAACCTGACCAACCCGAAGATCATCGACCACGTCTCGCAGATCACTGACATCTCGGGGCGCAAGCTCACCTTCACCTACACCGACAAGGGTCTGCTGGGTGAGCTGGTCGACGGCGCCGGCTCCGCCAACGGGGCGCCGAAGACGTTCAAGTTCGCCTACGACATGACCCAGGGCAACAAGAACGTCAAGCTGGTCAAGGTCACCGACCCTCGCGGCAACGCCACGAACCTGGTCTACAACTACCCGCAGACCGGTGACGACCCGCAGTTCCACTGGACCACCAAGTCCTACACCGACCGGCTCGGCTACCCGACAACGTTCGCGTACACCGACCCGGACGGCCCGCAGGGCAACAACATCGACACCACGGTCACGGACGCGGAGAACCACGCGACCGCGTACCAGATGGACGGCTACGGCCGCCCCTACCAGACCACCAACGCCAAGAACCAGACCACCAAGCTGACCTGGGACGACGACCATAACGTCACCCGACTGGAGGAGGCCAACGGTGCCGCGTCGACCTGGGCGTACGACTCCAAGACCGGCTACCCGACGGAGATCAAGGACGCCGAGGCGGTCAAGAACGGCACCCCAGGCACGGCGCTGACCTACCAGTACCAGCTCAACGGCTACGTGGCCGATCTCGCCACGAAGACCAGCCCCGAGGGCCGCAAGTGGAGCTTCGCCTACACCACCGAGGGTGACCTCGAAACCGTCACCGACCCGATGGGCAACTCGACCGCGACGGCCGGCGACTACACCACCTCCAACACCTACGACACGTGGGGACAGCTGCAGACGGCCAAGGACGCCAACGGCAACGTCACCACCTACAGCAACTACGACCCCAACGGCTACCCCCAGACGATTACCGACGCGCTGAACAACGCGACGGCCTACGTCTACGACGCACGTGGCCAGGTCACCAAGGTCACCGACGCGCTGGGCAAGAACACCACCCAGACGTACGACACCTTCGGCCGGCCGCTGGTCAACACGGTGCCGAAGGACCAGGCGAACGGCGTGTACATCACCACCCCGGCACCGACCTACGACGCGAACGACAACGTCACCCAGTCGACCGCGCCAAACGGAGCCGTCTCGTCGGCCACCTACGACGCGGCCGACGAGGTCGCCGCGACGACGGCTCCGGTGGACGTCGCGGGTGACCCGGAGCGGAAGTCCACCTATACCTACGACAAGGTGGGCAACCTGCTCACCAGGACCGAGCCGAAGGGGAACCTCACCACCTCGGATCCGACGGACTACGTCACGACGAACGGGTACGACGCGATCTACGAGCTGATCTCGGTGACCAACGCCAAGGGTCAGAAGATCACGTACGAGTATGACAACGTCGGCAACGTCGTCACCGTGGTCGATCCGGGCAAGAACGCCACCACGGACACCACCGACTACACCACCAAGATGGCGTACGACCTGGCGCACCGGGCGAAGAGCACCACGGACGCGCTGGGCAAGGCGACGAGCAAGGGCTACGACCGGGACGGCCTGGTCACGAGCACCACCGACCAGCTCGGCAACACCACCACTATGACTCTCGACCAGCGGGGCAAGCCGACGCAGGTCAAGGTGCCGTACCGCAACGACGCCGGCACTATCTCATACCGGATCGCGCAGTACGAGTACGACCAGGTGGGCAACCAGGTCAAGGTAGTCACGCCGCGCGGCGTCGCCACCACCGATGACTCGGACGACTTCGCCCAGGTCACCGTCTACGATGCGCTGAACCGGGTGAAGGAGACCCACGCGGCGTACGACAAGGACGACAGCCGGTACAACACCTCGGACGTCACCACCTACACCTACGACAACGTGGGCCGGCTGGCGACACTCTCCGCGCCGCCGTCGGCGGGTCAGTCGGTGCGCAACGACACCAACTACACCTACTACGACAACGGGTTGACGAAGACCTCGTCCGACCCGTGGGACATCGTCACCTCGTACGACTACAACGAGCTGGGTGCCGAGACGGCCCGGACCGTGACGTCGGCGGGTGGCTCGTCGAACCGGACGATGAGCTGGTCGTACTTCCCGGACGGGATGCTCAAAGCCCGCTCTGACGACGGCGTTCCGGTGGGTCAGCAGGTGGTGCTGGTCGACAACTCCGACTTCAACAACACCACCACGACCGGCACCTGGCCGGTGGCGAACACCGCGACCGGCAGGTACGGCACGGACTATGCCACGCACGCGGCCGGCACCGGCAGCAACGTGTTCACCTGGCAGCTCAACGTGCCGCAGGCGGGCACCTACCAGGTGTACGCCCGCTTCCCGCAGGTCTCCGGGGCGGCCACCGACGCCAAGTACACCGTCACCTATAACGGCGGCAGCGTGCCGAAGACGGTCAACCAGACCGTCGGCGCCGGCACCTGGGTGAGCATCGGCTCGTACAGCTTCGCCGAGGGCAACACCCAGAAGGTGACGCTTTCGGACCAGGCCACGGGCACGGTGGTTGCTGATGCGGTGAAGCTGGTCCGGGACAACTCGGCGGACACCGACAGCGAGAAGCACGACTACAGCTACCGGTATGACCCGAACGGCAACCTGGCCACCATCACCGACGCCTCTCCGGGCGCCAAGGTGGACAGCTATAACGTGACGTACACGCAGCTGAACCAGGTCGACAAGGTCACCGAGTCGAAGTCGGGGGCGGCGGTCAACTCGACGTCGTTCACCTACAACGAGAACAGCGCGCCGTTGACGGTGACGAACAACCGTTCGTACTCGGCCTACGCGTACGACGCGCGGAACCTGCCGTCGCAGGTGACCAACGGCAAGTCGGCCACCGATCCGGCGCCGAAGGTGACTACGTACAGCTACACGGACCGGGCCGAGAAGCTGCGGGAGGTCAAGGGTAACGGCAATGCCGTCGACTACACGTACTTCCTGGACGGGTTGCTGAAGACCCAGACGGAGAAGAAGCCGGACGGGACGCTGGTCTCCGACTACACGGCCGACTACGACCTCAACGGCAACCGCTCACACGACGTCACAAGGAAGATGAACGCCGACAACCACGGCGCGTATCTGACGACGACGAGTGACTACACCTACGACCCGCGCGACCGGCTCTCCTCGGTCACGAAGGCCGGTGACGGCGCCGGCACGGAATCCTACGTGCACGACGCGAACAGCAACGTCATCAGCCAGACGGTCAAGGGTACGTCGACGATCTACAACTATGACCGCAACCGCCTGTTGACCACGGTGATCGGTGGGCAGACGGCGTCGTACAACTACGATCCGTTCGGCCGGCTCGATACCGTCACCTCCGGCGGGGCGCTCATCGAGCGCAACGTGTACGACGGCTTCGATCACGTGGTGGAGAATCGTCAGCTCAGCGGCGGGACGACCACGACTACGAAGTACACGTTCGACCCGCTGGACCGGACCTCGTCCAAGATCACGGACGCGGGCACGGTCAAGGAGAAGACGACCAACTTCAGTTACCTTGGCCTGACCGGGCAGGTGCTGGACGAGGACGTGGCGGGGACGCTGACGAAGTCCTACCAGTACTCGCCGTGGGGTCAGCGGCTGTCGCAGGTCACGCACAACGCGGACGGGACCGACGAGGACGCGTACTACGGATACAACCCGCACACGGACGTCGAGACCCTGACCGACAGGTCCGGGGACACCAAGGCCACGTACGGCTACACCGCGTACGGCAAGAACGACGATGCCCAGTTCACCGGTATCGACAAGCCGGACACGGCCAACCCGACCAAGGAGCCGTACAACGCCTACCGGTTCAACGCGAAGCGGTGGGACCAGGCCTCGGGCGACTACGACATGGGCTTCCGGACCTACAGCCCGGGGCTGAACCGGTTCCTGTCCCGGGACAGCTACAACGGGGCCCTGGCCGACCTCAACCTCGGCGTCAGCCCCTGGACCGGCAACCGGTACGCCTTCGGCGGTGGCAACCCTGTCTCGAACGTCGAGCTCGACGGACACATGATCGTGGCGGACGGTGGCGGCGGATCGGGCTCGTCCGGCTGCGGCAGCGCCAACGCCTGCGAGCAGACAGCCGGCCTCGACCAGCCGCAACCCGACACTGTCGGCTATGTCAGCCCGCACGTGCTCATGCACACGAACGACCCGCAGTTCGCGTCGCTCAAGAAGCAGTACGACGACACGATGAACAGCTTCGACTGTCTCTGGGGGTACGGCTGCACGGAGACGAAGGTCTGGGGCGAGATCTGCGGCTTGCCCGCGGTCGGCTCGGCTGGGTGCCCCGAGGGCATGAAGAAGCAGATCAACAGCATGATCCCGCTCTTCGACGACGACCCGGTCGCCAACGACGGGGCGTCCCTCATCGAGAGCGACAACACGGTTCGCCGCTTCAATGACCCACAGTCGATGCGGGGAATCGGTGAAAACGAGTTCAAGGAGTTGGCGAAGGCGAACGGCCTTGAGGTTGAGGAGATGAACCCGAGGGCGGCGACTGGCGGTCGGGGATGGCGTGCGTTCAACCCGTCGGACAAGTCGGTCAACGCCTTCTGGGAGGTGGGAGATGCCACAAGCCAGTCGCGGGATATCGTGCACCAGGGCCCCTACGTCAAGTACCAGTGGCAGGGCAACAAGTCGGGCTTCCGGGTGCCGGCAGCGGGCAACCCCAACCCGCTTGCCGGCGATGTCGGCGAGATCCCCGAGATCTCGGCTTGGCGGATGCCGGTAGGCGGCGGCATCGAGATTCCCGGTATCGGGGAGATCCCCGAGTTCCCCGAGATCCCCTTTGAATAGGTAGGAGCCGATGACAAGAACCGCTGAAGATGTGGACGCGGACGAGCTGATCGAGTTGTTGCATCTCGGCACCGCGGAGATGTACACGAACGTGGCCGCGGTACGACTGTTGGTGCG
>NZ_JBVJJA010000084.1:0-16403 GCF_055586005.1 Micromonospora sp. NPDC051924 | reverse complement strand
CCCCCCCCCCCCCCCCCCCCCCCCCCCCCCCCCCCCCCCCCCCCCCCCCCCCCCCCCCCCCCCCCCCCCCCCCCCCCCCCCCCCCCCCCCGCCGGGGCGCGTTCAGTGCCCGATCAGCAGCGGGTCGGCGTGCGCCTCGGTGCGGGGGAGCAGGCAGAACTCGTTCCCCTCCGGGTCGGCCAGCACGGTCCACCGGGGCAGCTCGCGGACCACGGTCGCGCCCGCCGCCAGCACCGCGGCCCGCTCCTCGGCGTCGCCGACCAGGTCGAGGTGGATCCGGCCCGGGGCGGGCAGATCGTCGGCGGGGCTGATCCAGACGTCCGGCCGGTGCCCGGACGGGTCTCGCAGCAGCACCGCCTCGGTCGGGGCGAGCGACCGCTCGGCGAGCTTCGCCCGGTCCTCCTCGACCACGGGCAGCCCGGCCACCGCGCTCCAGAACGGGGCGAGCAGGTACGGGTCGCGGCAGTGGATGACGATCGCGGCAAGGTCGGGCATGCCCCTGACCGTAGTCGGCTCAGCCGGGCGGCAGGACGGTGTCCAGGAACGCGACGGTGGCCGCCCGGATGTCCGGCCGGGCCAGCTCGAGGGCGTGCCCGCCGTGGGTGAGCCAGGCGTGTGCCGGGTGGCCCGCGGCGAGCAGCCGGCGGGCCAGGTCGAGCGTCTGACCGGCGGGCACCGACGTGTCCTCCCGGCCGTGCACGAGCAGCACCGGCACCCGGGTGCCGAGGTGGGTGGCGACGGTCGCGTCGACGGTGGCCGGATCATCCGCGGCGGGCGGGTGACCGAGCAGGCCGGCCCACGGGTCGTCGTGCGGGCGCAGCCGCCGGAACTCCGGGTCGAGCGGGTCGACCGGCGCCCAGTACGCCAGCGCCGCCGCCACGTCGCCGGGCCGGTCCACCCCGCGCAGGGCGAGGTGCAGGGCCAGCATCCCGCCGGCCGAGTCGCCCCCGACCAGCAGCGGCAGGCCGTCCGCCGCCGCCCGGGCCGCGCGGGCCGCCGCCCGTACGTCGTCGAGCTGGGCCGGCCAGGGGGCCTCGGCCACGAACCGGTAGGTGGCCGGGACCACCCGCAACCCGAGCGGCGCCAGCGCGGCGCCGTCCTCGCTTGAGCGGGCGCGCCAGCCGCCGCCGTGGATCCAGAGCAGCACTCCGCGTTCGGTCATCCCGCCATGGTGTCCGCTCGGGGTGCGGTCCCGCGAGCCCGCTCTGCCGAGGGCAGACGGGTGCCGAACGGCACCGCTCGCCCCTACGGTCGCGTAACCTACTCGGGGTAAAGTTGCCGGATGCCGGAACTCGTGTACCCGCCCGTGATCGCCGCCGCCAGGACGATGTTCCGGGTCCTCGACCTGCGCCTGACCATCGAGGGCAGCCACCACGTGCCGCGGGCCGGCGGTGCCGTCATGGCCAGCAACCACGTCAGCTACCTGGACTTCATCTTCTGCGGGTACGGCGCGCTGGAGTCCCGCCGCCTGGTCCGGTTCATGGCCAAGGACTCCGTCTTCCGGCACCGGGTCTCCGGCCCGCTGATGCGCGGCATGAAACACATCCCGGTCAACCGGGCGGCCGGCGCCCAGTCGTACGGCACGGCGGTCGGCGCGCTGCGCCGCGGCGAGGTGGTCGGGGTCTTCCCGGAGGCGACCATCAGCCGGTCCTTCACAGTGAAGGACCTGAAGAACGGCGCCGCGCGGATGGCGCAGGAGGCCGCCGTGCCGCTGCTGCCGGTCGCGCTCTGGGGCACCCAGCGACTCTGGACCAAGGGCCGGCCGCGCACCCTGACCCGCCGGCACACCCCGATCACCGTGCTGGTCGGCGAGCCGATGGACCCGGCCGCCTACCCGGACGCGAACACCATGACCGCCGAGCTGCGCGGCCGGCTCGCCGCGCTGGTCGACCGGGCCCAGCGGGAATACCCGGAACAGCCGGCCGGCCCGGATGACGCCTGGTGGCAGCCGGCGCACCTCGGCGGCACCGCGCCCACCCCGGCCGAGGCCGCCGAACTGGATCGCCCCGGCCGGCGCACCGCCGCGTCCTGAGCCGGCCGGATCGTTCCGCATCGGGGCCTGATGGTGCCTGCCGCCCCGCGGCCCGCCCGGCCAGGATCGAGAGCATGAGCAGAGCAGCACTCGTCGTCATCGACGTCCAGGAGTCCTTCCGGCAGCGCCCGATCTGGGCGTACGCCTCGCAGCCTGACATCGTCGTCCAGGTCAACCGGCTGGTCGACGTGGCCCGCCGGCGGGGCGACCTGGTGGTCTGGGTCCTGCATGCCGAGCCGGGCAGCGGTGGCGTCTTCGACCCGGCCAACGGTCACGTCCGGCCGATCGACGGCCTGGCCCCGGCCGCCGGGGAGCCGACGCTGGTGAAGACGGCGCACAACGCCTTCACCACCACCAACCTCCAGCAGATCCTCACCCTGGCCGGGATCCGGAAGCTCACCGTCTGCGGCATCCGCACCGAGCAGTGCGTGGAGACCACCACCCGGGTCGGCGCCGACCTGGGCTACGAGATGACCTTCGTGACCGACGCGACCGTCACCTTCCCCATCCCGCACCGGGATCTGCCGGCCGACGCCACCCTGGAGCAGATCCTCGCCGACCCGCGCACCCTGTCCGCCGCGGACATCGTCGCCCGCACCGAGTACGCCCTGGCCGGCCGGTTCGCCACGGTGCGTACCGTCGCCGAGGTGACCGCCGTCCCGGTCGGAGTCTGACCCGGTGGCCCGGGTCGTCTTTCTCCTGGTCCCGCAGGTGCACCTGCTGGACCTGGCCGGCCCGGCCCAGGTCTTCTCCACCGCCGCCGACATCGGGTACGACTACCGGCTGCACTACGTCGCGGCCGGCACCGACGTGCCGACCGTGCAGGGGGTGACGCTGCGGGCCGACACCGAATGGCCCGCGCTGGGGCGGGACGACCTGGTGGTCGTACCCGGGTGGCGGCCGTCGGCGCACGGCCCGGACGGGCCGGTCGGCCCGGACGACCTGCGGCGGCTGGCCGACCACCACGCGGCCGGCGGCACCGTGGCGAGCGTCTGCGCCGGGGCGTTCGCGCTGGGCCGGGCGGGCCTGCTCGACGGGCGGCGCTGCACCACCCACCACGAGGTGCAGGACGAACTGGCCCGGCGGCACCGGGCGGCCCGGGTGGTCCGGGACGTGCTCTACGTGGTCGACGACCGGGTGGTCACGTCGGCCGGCATCGCGAGCGGGATCGACGTGGCGCTGCACCTGGTGGCCACCCGGCACGGCCCGGCGGTGGCCGCCCAGATCGCCCGCGCCCTCGTCGTGTACGCCCGGCGCAACGGCCACGAGCAGCAGGCCAGCGCGATGATGCGGCACCGCTCGCACCTGTCCGACGCGGTGCACCGGGCGCAGGACCTGATCGACGCGCGGTACGCCGAACCGCTGCCGCTGGCCGACCTCGCCGCCGCCTGCGGGGTCGCCGAGCGCACGCTGAGCCGGCTGTTCCGGCAGTTCACCGGGTTGACCCCGCTCGGCTACCAGCAGTTGCTGCGGGTGGAGCGGGCCGAGCACCTGATCGGGCACGGCAGCACCGTGGAGGCCGCGGCCCGGGCGGTCGGCTTCACCGACGCCCGGATGCTGCGCCGGCTGCGCGCCCGCACCCGCCCGACCCTGGCCCTCGCCGGCTGACCAGCCCGCGCCTCCGGGCTGCTCGCCGTCGCCGGCGGCCCGGCTCGACCGACTCCGCCGGCCGGGCTTGATCGACTCCGCTTGCGGCAGGTCGGGGCTTCCGGAGACCGGGAGACCGCGACATGCCGCAAACCGCACGGGCCACCCCGGCGGGCGGGGTCGGTTCAGCAGGCCGAGCCGGGGCGGCCGCGCGCCGGGGACGCCTGGCGCGGCCAGGCCGGGGTCTCCGTCTCGGCCGGACGGTAGTAGTCGTCCCGGGACAGGAACTCCACCGGCAGCGAACCCGGCAGGGTGACCGCGCCCCGCGCCGGGCCCGGCACGCCGCCGACCCGGACCAGCAGGGTGTCCCGCTCCGGCGGGGAGAGGTCCACCAGTTCGGGGTGCACCAGCCGGAACGCCGCCACGGACCGGCGGACCTGCCGGGCCAGCGCGGTGACCAGGGCGGCCGGGCCGCCCAGGGCGAGCGCCGGCTGCCGGATGGTGCGCAGCGCGTCGCAGACCACCAACAGGTCGACCTCGCCGTCCGGGCCGTCGGCCAGCTCCAGCCGGGACGGCCACTGCCAGCGGATCTGGCCGCTGACCAGGCGGGACGGCCGGATCGGGCGCCGGTGCCGGGCGCCCCTCCGGCCGTCCCGCCCGGGGACCAGGGACAGCTCCGAGCCGATGCAGACGTACGCGAGCCGGCGGTCGGTCAGGGTCACCGTCGCCGGCTCGGGAAGACCCCAGGCCCGGTCGCTCTCGGTGGGGCCGAGCAGGTGTCCCGCCACCCGGATCCGGTGCTGCCCGAGCACCTGCTCACCCGGCTCCGGGACCAGCGCGTAGCGCCGGTCGAGCACGGGACGGGTCGCGTCGTCATCCGCGTCGAAGCGGTGCGGCCCGATGAAAAACGGCGCTGCGTCCTCCTGCACGGTCACGACCTCCCGTGGGACGGTTGCGGTACGTAAAGCGTGTCGCACACCACAGTGGCTGTCATGACACCCGTTAGGGGGTCGGCCGGTCGGTCTGTGCCTGCGACCGGTAGATGCCGATCTCCTCCGGCCGGACGAGCCCGTCCTCGATCGCCCGGGCGAGCAGGGCCGCCTTCGTGGCGGCCGGCCGACCCGCCCGGGTGTACTTGATCCGCGCCCGGTCCACGTACTGCTTCACGGTGTGCTCGCTGATCCGCATCCGGCGGGCCACCGACGCCTTCGACATGGACTGGAACCACAGCAGCAGGGCCTCGCGTTCCTTGTCGGACAGGGCCGGCCGGTCCGGGCGGGGGTCGCCCACCATCGCCCCGGCCAGCGTGGGCGGCACGTACGGGCGGTCGGTCGCCGCGGCGAGCACGGTCGCCACGCAGTGCTCGCGCCCCTCGTGCTTGGCCAGGAACGCCACCGCCCCGGCGTCCAGCGCGGCGAGCATGGTGTCCGGGTCGGTGTGCTCGGAGTAGACCACCACCCGGTGCCCGCCGGCGCTCAGCTCGGTCAGCTTGTCGAGCACCATCCGCCCGTGCAGCCGCAGGTCGAGCAGGACCACGTCGGCGCTCGGGGCGAGCCGCAGCACCTCGTCCGGATCGTCCCCCGTGGCCAGCACGCGCAGCCGTGGCTCGCTGACCAGCCAGGCGCGTACCCCGTCGATCACCACCGGGTGGTCGTCCACGATCGCCACCCCGATCGGCTGGCCGCCCGTCACGTCCGCCGCCACCGGGTCTGCGTCCATCTGATCTCCCCGTCCCGCTCGTGCACGTGTTCCACCGGCCCGTCGCTGACCGCCACGGGCGGGCCGGTCGCGTCCGGCCCGTCGTGGTCGGGGGTGACCAGGCTGACCACCACCTCGTCCGGTCCGGCGACAACGGTCAGCCGGGCCCGGCCGCGGGCGTCGGCGAGCGCCGCGGTGAGCGGGTCGGCGAGCCGCCGACGTACCCCGACGGGCAGCTCCGGCGGGGTGCCGATGGCGACCAGCTCGATCGGCACGCCGTTCCGTTCCGCCAGGTCGGCGGCGGCGCGCAGCTCGTGCAGCAGCGGGTCCGGCACGTCGTCCGACTCGGCGATGAGCCGGCGCAGCCGGGACGCCGCCAGCACGCAGCGACGGCGTACCTCCGGGTCGGCCGGATCGGCGTCGCCGGCGGCGAGGGCCGCGAGCACCTCCTCGGCGGTGCCGCTGACCAGGGCCAGCCGGTCCCGCCGCTCCCGTCGGGCCCGTTCCGCCGCGTCCCGTTGCGCCTCGACCGCCAGGGCCGCCGCGGCGGTACGGGCCCGGTCCCGGGCCAGTGCGGCGATCGCCGCCGCGCCGACGAAGACCGCCACCGGCAGCGAGGAGGTGCCGTAGACGTACATCGCGTACCGGGTGAGGTCGGCCGCGGCGGTGGCGCCGAAGCCGAGCACGGCGCCGAGCGCGATCGCCGCGTGCGCGCCGAGCAGCGCGAGCAGCCACCACACCGGCCGCCGCCAGAGCACCAGCAGGAAGAACCAGGCCAGCCCGCTCCACACCCAGTTCGCCGTGGTGAACAGGTACCGCTCGCCGGCCGCCGCGACGACCGCCGCGTCGACGACCAGCAGCACCCCGGCCAGCCGCCGGGCCGGGGGCAGCCCGCCGCCCAGCAGGCGTACGCCGGACCCGACGCCGACCGCCGTGGTCACCAGCCAGCCGACGGCGACCACCGCCGGGGCGACCATCCCCGGCCCGGCCGCGAGCACCGCCGGCAGGCTGATCGCCAGGTGCCAGGCCAGCGCGATGGTGACCGCCGCGATCCGGGCGCCCCGGTCGGAGGCGTGCGCGACGGCGCCCGCCGCGGACGGGTCCACCGGCCGGTCCGCCGCCGGCACGAGCCACCCCGGCGCCCGGAGACGGGCCGCACGGTGGCGCAGCGCCCCCGGGCTCGGGCCGGGCGCGGCGGTGGTCAGCGCCGTACCGGATTCAGTCGACACCCGGCCACTCCAACCGAACCCGGGTGCCGGCGCCAGGGGCGGAAGTCACCTCTGCCCGACCGCCCACCATGGACATCCGGCCGTGGATCGACTCCCGCAGCCCGTACCGGTGGACCGGGACGGTGACCGGGTCGAAGCCCGGGCCGTCGTCCGCCACCTCGACCACGACGGTGTCCGCGACCCGGGTCAGGCGCAGCGTGACGGCCGCGCCCGGCGCGTGCCGGGCCACGTTCGCCAGGGCCGCGGCCGCGCTGTCGGCGAGCGCCTCGGCCGCCTCCGCCGGCACCACGCACGGTGCCAGGGTCACGGTCACCGCCAGCTCCGGCGTCCGGGCGAGGACCACCCGCAGCCGGTCGTCCAGCGCCGCCGTGCCGGCCGCCGGCGTCGCGCGTGCGCCGGCCAGGGCGGCGAGGGTACGCAGGTCCGCCGCGCACCGCTCGCGCAGCGCGGCGGACGGGCCGGACACCGCACCGAGCCCCACCATGGTCAGCGTGGCCAGCACGGTGTCGTGCAGGTCCCGGTTCTGCCGCCGTTCGGCCTCGCGGGCGGCCCGCGCCACCACCGCCTCGCGGGTCAGCCGCTGGTAGTCGGCGAAGGCGGCGTCCGCTCGCCCGATCCGGCGGCGCATCACCGCGGTGATCGTGGCCGTGCAGCCGGTCTGCACCAGCAGGGTGGCCGCGTGCGCCCGCGCCTCGACCGGGTTTCCCGCGGCCGTCGCGCCCCCGACGTACCCGGCGGTGACCAGCAGGCCGGCCGGGACCGACCAGCGCGCCGGGGCGGTGGCCTGCGCGTTGATCACCGTGGTGCTGGCCAGCACCGCGATCCAGCTCCCCTCGCCGGGCAGCACCTCCGGCGCGACCAGCCAGGGGACCGCCACCGCCGCCAGGGTGGTGAGCGTGACGTCACCGGTGACCAGGGCGGGGCCGATGCCGTGCCGCAGCGCGCGCAACGCGTACCAGACGGACCAGGCGGTCAGGGCGACGACCGCCGGCACCAGCAACCCCACCCGCGCCGGCGGGGTACGCACCGCCAGGGCCACCACCGCGGCCGCCAGGCCGCAGGTCAGCCGCAGCAGCGCCGGCAGGGTGGTGAAGATCAGGGTGAACGCGCCGCCGGCCGGCCGGTCCAGCGGATCCGGCGGCGAGGTCGTGGCGGCTACGACCGGCATCGGGGGAGGTGTCCTTCCGGCAGCGACCCGGTCGGGTCCGCACGGCCTAGATCGACGCCGGAGAATAGCATGTCTTGGCGCAACTGGTCACCCTCGGTACGCGGCGCGTCGCTGCACCGAGCGGGGGTCTCCCGGACCGACCGGTTGGCGCGCGGAGCGGCCGGTCATGCGATTGACTGCCCGCATGGCTGACGACACGCGGCGGCTCCGGGTCGCCTTCCTCGGACTCGGTCGGATGGGCACGCCGATGGCCCGGCACGTGCTCCGGGCCGGCCACGACCTGATCGTCTGGAACCGTACCCGGGGCAAGGCCGACGCCCTGGCCGCCGAGGGCGCCACGGTGGCGGAGACGCCGGCCGCCGCCGCGGCCGGCCGGGACGTGGTGGTGCTGATGCTCGCCGACCCGGCGGCGGTCGAGCAGGTGCTGCTCGGCCCGGACGGGGTGGCCTCCGGGGCGGATCCGGACACTCTGGTGGTGGACGGCAGCACCATCGGCCCGGACGCCTCCCGGCGGATGGCGTCCCGGGCGCGCGAGCACCGGCTGCGCTACGTGGACGCGCCGGTCTACGGCTCCGTCGGCCCGGCCACCGAGGGCACCCTCGGCGTGCTGGCCGGCGGAGACGAGCCGGACGTCGCGGCGGCCCGACCGCTGCTGGACCTGTGGGGCGATCCGGAGCAGGTGCGGCACGTCGGGCCGACCGGCGCCGGCAGCGCGGCGAAGCTGGTCCGCAACCTCAGCCTCGGGCTGGCCCTGGCCGGGATCGGCGACGCGCTCCGCCTCGCCGCCACCCTCGACCTCCCGGCCGACGTGGTGGACGAACTGATGGCGGCCGGGCCGCTCGGCGCGGCCTTCCCACCCGTCCGGCAGTTCCTCGCGGCCGGGCCGCCGGACACCGCCGGGTTCACCGTCGACATGCTCACCAAGGACCTGCGGCTCTGCCTGGACGCCGAGCCCCGGCTGCCGCTGGTCGACGCGGCCCGGCAGGTGGGGGAGGCGGCGCACGCCGACGACCACGGCCGGCTCGACACCCGCGCCCTGCCGCTCTGGATGCGCGACCGGTGAAAGGAAGGGCCCCTTCTTAACGCCTGACGTAGTAAAGGGGCCGCCTCTTAACACCGGCTCAGCCGGCTGGCGCGACCGCCAGCAGATGGGAGCTGGCCCCGAGCACCGCCGGGTCCCGCTCGAACGTCTCGGCGCAGGCCACCGCGTCGGCGAAGAGCCGGTCGTCGGGGGCGGTGTCAAGCGCGTTCAGCAGCGGCCAGAGCGGCCCCTCCACGCCGTACAGGGCCGGTTCCGGCAGGCCCGCCGCGAGGAATTCGTCCACCACCTCCTCCGGCCGGTGGAAGTAGGCGGTGGTGAAGCCGGTCTCCGGGTCGTTCACCCCGGTCTCGTAGGCCCGGCGCAGCAGCGGCCGGCTGCGCTCGTCCACCCGGCCCTGCGCCGTCAGGTCGATGAGCGCGGCGTTCCGGCTGATCACCGCCGCGACCACCGGCCCGCCGGGCCGGGTGAGCCGGGCCGCCTCGCGCAGCGCGGCCACCCGGTCGGCCCGCCCGGTCAGGTGGTAGAGCGGGCCGAGCAGCAGGGTCGCGTCGACCGAGTCGTCCGGCAGCGGCAGCTCGCGGGCGTCCCCGACGGTCGCGGTGAGCCGCGGGTGCGCCGCCTGGGCGGCGGCCACGTGCGCCGGCACCAGGTCGACCAGTTGCACCCGGTGGCCGGCGGCCGCCAGCCAGCCCGCGTACGCGCCGGTGCCCCCGCCCACGTCGAGCACGGCTGCCGGCGGCGCGGGCAGTAGCCGGGTGAGCAGGTCCTGGGTGCGTCGCGCCTCCAGCCGGCCCTGCGGGTTCCGGTGCAACCGGTCCGCCTCGGCGAAGACCTCGGTGTAGTAGCGCTGGATGTCCGGCTCCGCCGGTCGATGCTGCGGCATCCGTCGATGGTGGACGACCGGGCCGCCCTGCTCATCTCCTTTACCAGCGGGCTGGCGGCTTCCGCCTACCCTCCGGGGTATGACGTACCAGCCGGCCATGGTGCCGCCCAGGAAGTCGAACACGACGAAGATCGTGCTCATCGTCGTCGGCGTGGTGCTCGCCCTCTGCTGCGTGGGCGGCGTCCTCGGCGGCTTCGCGATCTACCACGCGGTGCGGGAGGCCACCGGTCCCGCCCGGACCACCGTGGACACCTACGCCGGGGCGCTGGTCGCCCGCGACTACCCGACCGCGTACGGGCAGCTCTGCGGCCAGGTGCGCGACCGGGTCAGCCAGCAGGACTTCGCCCGCCAGCAGGCCGCCCAGCCCACGCTGACCGGCTACGAGATCGTCGGCCTCAACGTGCAGAACACCAACGGCCGGGTGTACGGGTCGGCGGACGTCCGGTTCACCCCGCAGACCGGTACCTCGCAGACCCAGGCGTACCGCCTGGTCAAGGAGGACGGGAGCTGGCGGATCTGCGAGTGACGGCGCCCCGGCCGCCCGGCTGACCGGGCGGCCGGGCCGGTGCTCAGGCCGGGCAGTTGTGGTACGCCTCGACCCGCCACCCCGCCGCGCCCCGGGACAGCACCCAGGTTGCCCGGCGGAGCCGGTCGGCGGGCAGGCTTTCCTCGCCGGGCAGCAGGAAGCCGCTGCGGCTCACCACCACCGCCGTGTCACCCCGTCCGACGATCCGGATCCGCTCCGGCTCGTCGATGGAGGTCGAGCCGTGCAGCGGGCCGGCGAACGCGGCCGCCATGTATTGCCGTACCTCGGCTCGGCCCTGGTGGAACACCCCGCCGGGGAGCACCACGGTGGCGTCGTCGGCGTACCGGTCGGCGAAGGCGTCGGCGTCGCCCGCCGCCCAGGCCGCGACGAGGGTGTGCAGCAGTTCCCGTACCTCCGGCTCGGCGCGGGTGTCGACGGTCGCGGTGTCGATCATGGTCGTCCTCTCCTCGATCTGGCGCTTCGCCGGTACCTACTCGGCGATCGGGCCGAACTCATCGGCCCGGCGGCGATGAAATCGGGGTCCCGGCCCGGTAGGTATGGGGGGAGCGCGGCGGAGGGGGCGGACCGGTGACGGTGGGCAGTGAGGACTTCGACCGGCGGACCGGGCCGTACCGGCCGGAGCTGCTGGCCCACTGCTACCGGATGCTCGGCTCGGTGCACGAGGCCGAGGACCTGGTGCAGGAGACCCTGCTGCGCGCCTGGCGGGCCTTCGACCGGTACGACGACCGGCGCGCCTCGCTCCGCACCTGGCTGCACCGGATCGCCACCAACGCCTGCCTGACCGCGTTGCGCGGCCGCGCCCGCAGGCCGCTTCCGTCCGACTTCGTGGCGCCCAACCCGGATCCCGAGGCGCCCATGGTGGTGGGCGAGGTGCCCTGGCTGCAGCCGCTGCCGGACGCGCTGCTCGACCCGGCCACGGTGGTGGCCGCGCGGGGCAGTCTGCGGCTCGCCCTGGTCGCCGCGATGCAGCTGCTGCCACCCCGGCAACGGGCCATCCTGATCCTGCGGGAGGTCCTCGACTGGTCCGCCGCCGAGGTCGCCGAGGCCCTGGCCACCACCCCCGCAGCGGTGAACAGCGGGCTGCAACGGGCCCGGGCCCGACTCGGCGCGCTGGCCGTCCGCGAGGAGCAGGTCGCCGAGCCGGCCGACCCGGCGCAGCGGGCGCTGCTCGACCGGTACGTGGCGGCGTTCGAGCGGGCCGACGTGGCGGCGCTGACCCGGCTGCTCACCGACGACGCCGTGCTGGAGATGCCGCCGGTGCTCAACTGGTACATCGGCCGCGAGCGCTACGGCCGGTTCATCGCCCGGATCCTCGCGCTGCGCGGCACCGACTGGCGGCTGGTGCCCACCGCCGCGAACGGCCAGCCCGCGCTGGCCGCGTACGTGCGGGAGGGGGAGGCGTACCTGCCGCACACCGTGCAGGTGCTCACCGTCCGGGCCGGGCGGATCAGCCGGAACGTGGTCTTCCAGGACCGGGCGGTGTTCGCCGCGTTCGGGCTGACCCCGTTGCCGGTCCGACCCGCGTCGGTCAGGTGATGGGGAGCACGCGCGGGCCGCCGTCCCGGATCGAGCGGGTCATGTTCGCCCCTTCCGACCAGTAGAGGCAGCGGATTCCCCGGTCACCCCGGGCCCACGCCTCCTCGGACGGCAGCTGGAAGGTGGCGCTGGCACGGTACGGCAGCATCCGGTCGACCGGCACCTTCGCGTACCGGGCGACGAGGGTGCGGCACCGGGCGAAGATCGGGCCCTTGTCGCGGCCGGCGTCCGCGTACCCGCCGTCCGGGGCGGACCATGAGCCGACGTACTCGTACTCGTGGCGCTGGGTGCAGCCGATCTGCCGTAGACCGTGCAACCTGTCGTAGTACAGGCAGCCGTACGCCAGCGGCGACGCACCCTGCAGCTCGCCCCGCAGGCTGCCGCTGCGTTGGATCGCGGTGTCCCTCGGGTGGAACCGGTGCGCGCCGCCGTCCACCGTGTCCAGCTCGTACAGGTCGCAGCGGAACCAGCGGGCGCCACCCTGCCACCCGGGGGGCGACGGCGGGACCACCTGGATGGTCAGCCGGGCACCCCGCCAGTCGCCGCCGACCCACGCGGTCGCCTTCGCGTCGCACTCGGCGAACGCGGGTCGGAGCGCCGCGGACCCGACCTTCGGTGGGGTGGGCCGCTCGGCCAGCGGGCCGGTGAACGTGCCCAGGTGGAAGGTCTCCACCAGGTGGGCCCGGCCGCAGTCGACCGGCTGGTAGCTGGTCAGGTAGCTGGTCGGGTCGGCGATCAGGTGGCAGTCGCCCGCCTTCGGGGCGAACTGCGCGACCGCGCCGACCGTTCGCCAGTCGTCGGTCAGGTCGCCGTCCAGGCCGGCCGGCGTACCGCAGCCGGCCAGCGCCAGCGTGCTCAGGGCGGCCGCCGCCCCGAGCGTCCGCCATCGTCGCATGTGAGCCTCCCCGCTTCGCGGGGCGCAGCATATGCCACCGGGCCGCTCGTCCGACCTCCCAGAGGAGCGCGGCTGTCCTAGCCTCGCTCACATGTCGAGCAGGAGCGGCGGGCGCCGCGGATCCGAGGACCTGGTCGCCCGGGCGCGCGAGGAGATGGCGGCCCGGCACGACCACGAGGCCGCCGAGGTGCCGGCGGCTCCGCCGGCTGAGGACGCCGACGCGAGGTCCGCCGCGGGCGGCCGTCCCGATCCGGTACGCCGACTCGGCGCCGCCCGTGTCCTCGCGCTGCTCCTGCCGCTCGGGTTCATCGCGTGGGTGGTGCTGCGCATCGTGTTCGGTGACGAGCTGCGGGCCCGGGTGGACGAGCAGGCCTGTGCGCTGACCGGCTGCACCGGCACCGGGATGGCCATCGTGGGATGGCTGCTCATCACCCTGCCGGCGCTCTGGGCGGCGACCGCCGTCCGGCTCTGGTCCCGGCTCGGCGGACCGGCCCGGGTGGCGGCCGTGCTCGTCGGGCTCGCGCTCGGGCTGGTGGCCTGGGTGCACGTACCCGGGAAGCACTCCTCGCTGGCGGAGATCCTCGCCGGGCCGGCCGCGGGGGCCATGGCCACCGGGATCCGCTGGGCCGGGGTCGCCGTGGCGCTCGCCGGGGTGGCCGCCTTCGCCGTCGCCGGCCGGCGGGCCGCCCCGCGCGCCGACGACGCGCGGGGGCCGCGCCCGGTCGCCGGCCGCGCGCTCGTCGTGGTGGCGCTGCTCGGCTCGCTCGTCGTGGCGGTGGCGCGGGCCGAGCCGGCGCCCGTGGCCCTCGCGACGGCGCTGCCCGAGCGGACGTTCCGCTCGGCGGGGGACACCCTGACCCGGACCGGCGGCCGGGACCTGCGCGGCTGCGCCGGCGTGCTCGCCGACGACCACCTGCTGGACGGCTGTGTGCGGACGGTACGCGCCAGCTACACCACCGACGACAGCGACGCCGTGGTGCACCTGGCGGCCATGCTCTTCCGGAGCGAGCAGTGGGCCCGCGACCGGCGCGGGGAGCTGCGGCGCGACGTGGGCCAGAACGGGGTGCCCGGGGACGTCATCACGGTGAGCTCCACGACCGGGAGTTGGGTGCTGCTCACCAGCGTGGGGCACGCCGACGGGCGCCGGGTCGCCGAGGCCGACCGGGGTCACCTGCTCTGGGCGGCGAAGCAGGTGGCGTACCGCTTCATCGGACGGCAGGTCGGCCTGCTGGTCGCCCCCTCGCCCGCCGACGGCATCGGGCCGCGCACGACCTGATCCGCCGCGGCCCTCGTCGCTGTCCGTCGGGTCGCGATGCCCGGTCGTGACGGGTGTGACATTCGGCGGAGGAGTGGCGCTGAGGAGCACGGAACGCATGCACCGGGCTCACGACCAGCACGGCTCCGGCGTCGCCGACTGATCACTCAGCGGGGTCGCCGGTGTGGGGGGCCGCCGTTTCCAGGTCGTCCGGTGCGTCCGTCCCACCTCCCGGCGCCCCTGCCGGGCGGTGCGCTGTTCGGGGGCACGCCGGGCGGCACGTCCACATGTCCAACCCTGCAAACGGAGCCGTTCGATGTCACAGTTCGCCCTCGCGAAACTCCTCACCCTCAAGGTCGGCGCGGCGGCCGTCGCCGTCACCGCCACCGGTGGGGTCGCGCTCGCCGCCGCGACCGGCACCCTGCCCAACCCGCTCACCGGCGCCAGCGCCACCCCGTCGGCGCATGCCACGGGCAAGCCGTCCGAGGCGGCCGACCAGGGCAAGGGCCCGGCCGGCGCCAAGGGCACCCCCTCGCCGAACCTGGTCGGCCTCTGCCACGCGTTCACCGCCGGCGCCGGGGACAACCCGGGCAAGGCGCTGGAGAACCCGGCGTTCCGCGCGCTGATCACCGCCGCCGGCGACAAGGAGAAGGTGGCGGCGTACTGCGACACGCTGCTGGCCAGCGCGAAGGCCAAGCCGAGCGAGGCGGCCCGGCCGACCGCCACCCCGAGCCACCCGGCGGGCAAGCCCAGCGCCCGCCCGACCACGGCCGGTACCGACGCCCCGGACGCCGGCCACAAGCCGACCGCCCGACCGACCAACTGACCTCCGACGCCGGGCGGGCACACCCACCCCCCTCCCGCCCGCCCGGCGTCGGCACGCGGCGCCGCCCGGAAGACCACTCCCCCCTGGGTTTTCCGAACGGCGTCGCGATCCGCGCCCGACGGCGCGGCGAGGCGGCGGCCGGTCCCGTGGCCGCCGCCTCACCCAACTCCTCCGCTACCGGGCGTCCACCTCGTCGGCGCGCTCGCGCAGCCACGTCAGGGCCGACCCGGCGTGCCACGGTACGGAGATGTGCCCGTCCTCCGGACAGCGACGCAACTCGGCGGCGGGACAGCGCCCGGCCAGCCAGGCGCCACTCGATCCGTAGCTAGCGGTGCGGCCGGAGGGGTCAGCCGGCCGCGGCGCGGAGCAGGGCGACGGCGACGGCGATGCCGAGCAGGAGCGCCACCGACCAGACCAGGGCCGGACCGCGGCGACGCCCGCGGGCCGAGGCCAGCAGAGCGAGCAGCGGCGGCAGGGTGGCGGTCACCGCCGCCGCGCGCAGCAGCCACCGCTGATGGGCGACCTCGTGCGGGTCGGGTACGGGGGCGCCGATGAACATCGGCGGAGGGCTGATCCAGAACGCCCACCAGGCCAGCGCCACCGTGCCGATGAGCCAGAGCAGCGCGAGCGGCGTGGCGTACCCGGGCCCGCCCGCCCGCGGGGTCACCGGCCGGTCGTCCCTCGTCATCCCGCCCCTCGCCTCCGGCCGGTTCGTCGGCCGGAGGCATCATGCCGCAGTCGCCGGTCGGTCAGTCAACGACACGGCGGCGGAACGCGGTTGTCGTACCGTGGGCCCATGGCGGAAGTCCTGGCGGCCCTGCTCGTCGGGAGCGGATGGTGCCGCTGCCGTCCGCCGACGGCCGCTGAGGACATGTGGTGCGGGTCACATCGTCCCCCGAGTCCTCGTTGTCGAATCGGTCCGCCTCCGGCCGTCGGCGTGATGAGAGCCGGCGCAGGGCCGGCCCGAGCGGAGGAGACACGTCATGCGACTCACCGTCACCACGTTCCTGACCCTGGACGGCGTCATGCAGGCTCCGGGCGGGCGGGACGAGGACCGCAGCAACGGGTTCGACCTGGGCGGCTGGCTGCCGCCGCACTTCGACGAGACCGTCGGCGGGTGGATGGGTGAGATCCTCGGCCGGGCCGACGCCCTGCTGCTCGGACGCCGGACGTACGACATCATGGCCGCCTACTGGCCGCACGTCACCGACCCGGCCGAGGGCGGCCCCGACAACCCGCTGAACCGGCTGCCCAAGTACGTCGCCACCAACAGGGCGGACGAGCTGACCTGGTCGGGCTCGCAGCGCCTCGACGGCGACCTGGCCACCGCGGTCACCGAGCTGAAGAACCGCTCCGGTGGCGAGCTCCAGGTGCACGGCAGCGGCGCGCTGGCCCGGTCGCTGATGCGCGAAGGGCTGATCGACACGCACCACCTGCTGCTCTTCCCGGTGGTCCTGGGCCGCGGGCAGCGACTCTTCGCCGACGGCGTCCCGCCGGCCGGCCTGCGGCTCACCGACAGCCGCACCTCCGGCAGCGGGGTCACCATGCTGACGTACGACAGCGCTGGTGCGCCGGCGTTCGGCACCGTCGGGGAATGAGCCGCGGAGACGGCAGCGGGGGGGGGGGGGGGGGGGGGGGGGGGGGGGGGGGGGGGGGGGGGGGGGGGGGGGGGGGGGGGGGGGGGGGGGGGGGGGGGGGGGGGGGG
>NZ_JBVJJA010000083.1:0-16655 GCF_055586005.1 Micromonospora sp. NPDC051924 | reverse complement strand
GCGTCCCGGTGGGCGCGGGCGGCCTCGTTGAGGTAGTGAAACTGCGCGTCGCGGTCGGGATGCTGGGCGCCCTCAACGGTCTTGGCGTTGCCCTGCAGGCTGAACCCCTCCTCACGCAGCAGGTCGGCGACGGTGTCAGCACCGATCCGATGGCCACGTCGGGTCAGCTCGGCCGCCAGCCTGCGGGTCGACTTCGTCGTCCATCGCAGCGGCGACATCGGATCACCCCGCTCATCCGGCTCGACCAGGGCCAGCAGCGCCGGACGCAGCCCGGGGTCCAGCTCCGCCGCCCGCTTACGCCCTCCACCGGGCCTGCGGGCACGACCCAACGGCTCTGCACCAGCGTCAAGATCGGATACGCCTCTCGACACCGTGCCCTCCGCGACACCGGCCGCTCGGGCCACCAGCCTGATCCCGCCGTGCCCGAGGATCCGGGCCTCGGCCCCCATCAGCAGACGGCGCTGCCGCTCATCCAGATGCGGCAAGATCACCTGGAACTTGGCTGCCAGTAACGCCTCGGCCTCCGACACCAGTCGCATACCACATTAGACAGTCAGCGTATGCGAAGTTGCTACTTGTTCCTCTGCAAGCCCTAAGCAGTCTGCCTGAAGTTCTGCAGGTAACTGGGTGGCAGCCCGTCTGGGGTTGGACGGCAACCGGCGCGCCGTCCAGCCGCGAAACTCAGATCATGCGTCGTAGCGCGGTCTCCACGGCATCGATCAGCGGATCACCTTCGGTCCGCGGGTGCCGTGCGAGACCGAGCTCGACGTCCGGCAGGGTGGGCAGGGCGTCCGCGTCGTGGCAGGCCATGACCGGTTCGAGGTTCGCGGGCATGAGCGCCGCGACGCCGAGCCCGGCCCGTACGGCGGCGAGCACACCGAGCAGGCTGTTGCTTTCGAACGCCACCCGCCAACGTCGATCGGCACGTTCCAGCGTTTCCAGCACTGAGGTACGCCAGAAGCACGGGTTCGAGAACAGCACCACCGGCAGCGGATCGGCAGTCACGTCCACACCCTGGCCGATCGCCCAGACCAGCGGGCGGCGTACCGTCCAGCGCGGCGGCCCGGGAACGTACGGCACCTCGTCGAGCACGAGTTGGACGCGGCCCGCGTCGTAGGCCTCCCGCATCGCGGCGTTGGAAAAGGTGAGCACCTCCAGCGTCGCGCCGGGGTGCAGCCGGGCGAGGTCGGCGAGGGCCTGTGGAAGCTGGGACGCCGCGAGGTCTTCGAGCAACCCGACGCCGCAGCGGCCGGTAAGCGCGCGCCCGGTTTCGGTGAGTGCCTGTGCCGAGAGCGAGAGGATGCGTTCGGCGTACGGCAGGAGCTCCTCACCCGCCCGGGTCGGCGAGACGCCGGACGGCGACCGGTAGAGCAGCGGGCGGCCGACGGCGCTCTCCAGCTTGCGTAACTGCTGGCTGAGCGCGGGCTGGGTATGTCCGAGCGTGGTCGCGGCGCGGCTGATGCTGCCCGCCCGCACGGCGGTGACGAACGACCGCAGCAACACGATCTCAAGATCCCTTGCCATAAGCGTTCATTATGCCAGCTCCAAGAAGTTAACCACTTCCTATGGCCTGGCGGGTGACCTAACGTCCGGCAGGTGACCAGATACCGACAGGTGCTCGCCGTGCCAGGGATGGCACTGCTGCTGGGCGTTTCGCTGCTCGCCCGTGCCGCGATCACGGCTGACGTGACGGCGTTGACGATGTATGTCGTGCTGGGCCTGGACATGAGCTACGCCGCGGCGGGTGGTGTCGCGGCGGCTCTGACCGTCGGGTTGGCGCTGGGCGGGCCGCTGCTGGGCCGCATGATCGACCGGCGGGGCCTGCGTACCGTGCTGCTGGTAACTGTCGTAGCGCAGGTCGTGTTCTGGCTGAGCGTGCCGGTCCTGCCGTACGGGATCCTGCTGGGCGCCGCCTTCGCGGCGGGTCTGCTGATGGTGCCGGCTCAGCTGGTGACCAGGCAGGCGATCGCCGCGATGACGACGGCGGGACAGCGCCGGGCCGCGTTCGCGCTGGAAGCGGTGCAGGGCGAGCTGTCGTACATGGTGGGACCACCGGTGGTGATCCTGTGTGCGGCGAAGATGTCCCCCGGTGTGGTGGCGTGGGGGGTCGGCGCCGCGATCGTGGCCGGCGGAGCCGGGATCGCCTTGCTCAACCCGCCGCTGCGTGCCGAGGACGAGGCGAATGCCGGTGCGGCCGGGCGGCCCCCGCGCCGGGAGTGGCTGGGCGCCGGCATGATTGCCGTACTGACGATGGCGTTCGGTACCACGACGCTGCTCAGCGGCGTCGACCTCGCCATCATCGCCACGCTCAAAGAAGCAGGTCAGGTGTCCTGGGCCGCCGTGGTCGTAGCCGTGTTCGGCGTGGCCTCCGTCACCGGCGGGTTGATTTTCGGCGCGCTGCCCCGGCCGCTGCCCACGTGGCTGCTGCTCGGCCTGCTCGGGCTCGTGACGATTCCCGCCGGGCTTGCCCACGACTGGCCCTGGTTGTGCGTGGCCGTTCTCGGCGCCGGGCTTCTCACCGCGCCGACCCTTTCCACGGTGGCCGACGCGGTGAGCCGGCTGGCGCCGGCCAGCGTGCGGGGCGAGGCGACAGGTCTGCAATCCTCGGCGCTGAGCGCGGGTTTCGCGCTCGGAGCCCCGATCGTCGGGGTGGCGATCGACGTCTCCGTGCCGGCGGGCGGCTTCGCGGCGGCCGGGCTGGCCGGCCTCGCCGCCGCGCTGACTGGATGTCTGTTGTCCCGCCGCTCACCCGCCCGACCGCGGTCTCCGCTCAGCGATCTCGGCCTCGCCGAGGCACCGGACCTCGCACGCCGCTGAGTGTCACCCGGGTGCCAGGCCGCGGCCGGTCACACGCCGGGCCGGTGGCCCGTCATCCGGGCATGAGAAGCATGGTGCGGGTCGTGGTCGCGCTGCTCGGCGTGGCGTCGCTGGCGGTCGGGGTGTGGGCGCTGACCGCGCCGGATTCGTTCAGCTCGGCGGTGGCGTTCCCGCCGCACGTGCACTTCGTGCACGACGTGGGGGCATTCCAGCTCGGCATCGGGGCGACCCTGCTGCTGGCCCTGATCTGGGCCGACGGGCTGGCGGTCGCCCTGGCCGGGTACGTCGTCGGCAGCGCGGCGCACACCGTGTCGCACGTGGTTGACGCCGACCTGGGCGGCAGCGCCGCCCAGACCTGGGCGGTCGGGTTGTCGGCCGTGCTGGCCCTGGCCGCGCTGGCGGCCCGGCTGCGGCAACTCGGTTGGGTTGTCGGCTACGTCGACCCCGCACCGGCACCCGAGTGGGCGCCGCTGGTGCGGCAGAAGACCGTGGTGCTGACCACCGTCAAGCGGGACGGGACCGCCGTGCCGACGGCGGTGAGCGTCGCGGTGGCGGGGGAGCGGGCGTACGTGCGCAGCTTCGAGAAGGCGTGGAAGACCCGGCGGATCGCCAACAACCCGCGGGTGACCCTGGCCCCCTCGACGGCGCTGGGCAAGCCGACCGGGGCCGCGATCGAGGCGGTGGCCCGGCGGCTGAGCGGTGCCGAATACCGGGCGGCCAGCCGCGCGCTCATCCGCAAGCACCCGATGCTGCACGGGGTGCTGGTGCCGTTGACGCACCGGCTCGGGCGCGCCAAGACCGGCCGGACCGTCCACTTCGAGCTGACCCCGGTGACGGCGACCGGCCGGCCGGCCGCCGCAGCCACCGTCGGGCGGGACACCGCGAACTGACATACGCGGGGGATATATACGCGAGGTATACGCTGAGGGTATGGTGCACTCATGAGTGTTCCCATGACCCTGCTCGGACTGCTCGAACGCGAGCCCAGCCACGGCTACGACCTGAAGCGCGACTACGACACCTTCTTCAGCCGGGGCAAGTCGCTGCCGTTCGGCCAGGTCTACGCGACCCTCGGCCGGCTCGTCCGCGACGGCAAGATCGTCGTCGGCGAGATCGAGCCCGGCGTCGGCCCCGAGCGCAAGCGCTACGTCATCACCGACCGCGGCGCGACCGAGTTCGAGTCGTGGCTGACCGAGCCGGTGCAGGCCGAACCCAACCTGCAGACCGTGCTGTTCACCAAGGTCGTGCTGGCGCTCATGCTCGACCGCCCCGCCGAGGAATACCTCGACACCCAGCGCGCCACCCACCTGCTGCGGATGAAGGAGCTCACGGACATCAAGCGCGGCGGCAACCTGGTCGACGCCATGCTGGCCGACCACGGCCTGTTCCACCTGGAAGCCGACCTGCACTGGATCGACACCACCGCCGCCCGGCTGGATGCCCTCCGCACGGTGGTGAAGGGATGAAGGCGATCGAGGCGCGCGACGTCGCGCTGTCCTTCGGCGAGACCCCCGCGCTGCGCGGCGCCAGCATCTCGGTGGCCCCCGGCGAGATCGTCGCCATCATGGGCCCCAGCGGCTCCGGCAAGTCCACCCTGCTGCACTGCCTGGCCGGGATCCTGGTGCCCGACGCCGGCGAGATCCACTTCGACGGCCGCCGGATCGACACCCTCAGCGAGACCGAGCGCAGCCTCCTGCGCCGCGACCAGTTCGGGTTCGTGTTCCAGTTCGGGCAGCTGGTGCCGGAGCTGACCGCCGAGGAAAATGTCGCGCTGCCGCTGCTGCTCGGCGGCGTCAAGCGGGCCGCCGCGCTGAAGGAGGCGCGGCCCTGGTTCGAGCGACTCGGCCTGGCCGGGCTGGAGCACCGCCGCTCCGGTGAGCTGTCCGGCGGCCAGGCCCAGCGCGTCGCGCTGGCCCGCGGCCTGGTCGCCCGCCCCGGGGCGCTGTTCGCCGACGAGCCCACCGGGGCGCTCGACACGCTCACCGGCGAGCAGGTCATGGACCTGCTGGTCTCCTCGGCCCGCGAGCAGGGCACCACCGTCGTGCTGGTCACCCACGAGGCCCGGGTCGCCGCGTACGCCGACCGGCAGGTCATCGTGCGCGACGGCAAGGTGAACGCGCTGGTGCACTCATGATCCGGTTCGCGCTCCGGCTGTCCCTGGCCGGCGGGCGGGAAGCCGCCACCCGGCTGGTCATCATCGCCGCCGCGGTGGCGCTCGGCGTCGGCATGCTCCTGACCACCCTCGCCGGCATGAACGCGGTCAACGCCCAGAATCAGCGCTACGCCTGGCTGAACACCGCCGTCGCCCCGGCCGCCGCCGACCCGTCGGTCGACCCGATGTGGTGGCTGATCCGGGAGGACTACTACCACGGCGAGTCGATCGGCCGGGTCGAGGTCGCGGCGACCGGTCCGGACGCGCCCGTCCCGCCGGGCATCCCGCGCCTGCCCCGCCCCGGCGAGTACTACGTCTCGCCCGCCCTCGGCGAGCTGCTGCGGACCACCCCGGCCGCGCAACTCGGCGACCGGTTCCCCGGCCACCAGGTCGGCACCATCGGGCAGGTGGCGCTGCCGTCGCCGGATTCGCTGCTGATCGTCATCGGCCGCACCCCGACCGACCTGGAGCACCTGGGAGCCAGGAAGGTCACCCAGATCATGACCACCGCGCCGGACCAGTGCAGCAGGGGCTGCTACGTCGGGATCAGGCACGACGGCATGACCCTCGTGCTGTCCATCGTCGCGACCGCGCTGCTGTTCCCGGTGCTCATCTTCATCGGCACCGCCACCCGGCTGGCCGCCACCCGACGGGAGCAACGCTTCGCCGCGATGCGGCTGGTCGGCGCCACACCACGGCAGATCTCCCGCATCTCCGCGGTCGAGTCGACCCTGGCGGCCGCCGCCGGCACCCTCGTCGGGTTCGGCCTGTTCCTCGCGCTCCGACCCGCAGTCGCCACCATCCCGTTCACCGGCGACCCGTTCTTCACCACCGACCTGTCGCTCACCCTCGTCGACGTCCTGGAAGTCGCGCTCGGCATCCCGCTCGGCGCCGTCCTGGCCTCCTGGCTGGCGCTGCGCCGGGTGCAGATCTCCCCGCTGGGCGTGACCCGGCGGATCACCCCGAAACCGCCGCGCGCCTGGCGGCTGATCCCCCTGGCTGCCGGGATCGCCGAGCTGACGTACTTCGTCGGCCGGCGTCCCCCCACCACCAACGGGCAGCTCACCGCGTACCTCTCGGGGTTTGTGCTGATCCTGACCGGGCTGCTGCTGGCCGGCCCGTGGCTGACCATGCTCGGTGCCCGCCTGCTGGCCGGGCGGGCCAGCCGGCCCGCCACCCTCATCGCCGGGCGACGCCTCGCGGACAACCCCAAGGCGGCGTTCCGGTCGGTCAGCGGCCTGATCGTGGCGCTCTTCGTGACCAGCGTCGCCACCGGTGTCATCACCACCTACGTCGCCAACCGCGGCGAGCCGCGCACCGACTCGGTGGCCGCCACGTCCCTGTCGACGTGGTTCCCGCCCGAGGACGGCCCCGCGCCGACCGCCGACCAGATCCCACCACTGGCGACCATCCCTGGGGTACGCAGCGTGACCCTGGTCCGCGCCAACCCGGTCGACACACCACCCCCGGTCGAGGTCCGGGGGAATCCGGCGGATGCCGCCGCCTACCGGGCATGGTGGCCCGGCATCATCACGTGCGCCGAGCTGGACCGCCTGGCGGTGTTCGGCACCTGCCCCGCCGGCGCTCAGGTCGCGGCCGTGGCCGACGACCTCATCGGCGAGCGCGCCTGGGACCTGACCAACGACAGCTACGTCTGGCCCGCCGCCGACGCCGCCCCCGCGCAGGTCGACCGGCAGCCGATCCGATCGGTGGTCGTCAACACCACCAGCCGCGCCGCCTTCGAACAGGCCCGCACCATGATGATCAACGCGTTCCCGGCACAGCGGTTCGCCAGCAGCACCGCCGAGTGGGAGTCGGACTCCGCGCGGCTGCTGCGGCAGTTCCAGCAACTGGCCAACGTGGTCATGCTGGCCAGCCTGCCGATCGCCGGCTGCAGCCTGGCGGTGAGCGTGGCCGGCGGGCTCAGCGACCGCAAGCGTCCGTTCAGCATGCTGCGGCTCACCGGCGTGCAGCTGCGCACGCTGCGCCGGGTGGTGGCGCTGGAGACCGTCGTGCCGCTGCTGCTCGTCGCCGTGGTGGCGACGGGGATGGGGTTCCTGGCCGCGCACCTGTTCCTGCGGTCGCAGCTGCACTACACGCTGCTGCCGCCGAGCGCGTCGTTCTACCTCATGGTCGCCGGCGGGCTGGCGGTGTCGCTGGGCATCGTCGCCTCGACGCTGCCGCTGCTGCGCCGGATCACCGGCCCGGAGACCGCCCGGAACGAATGACCTGGCCGGGGAGGGTCGGGGCGTCCCGACCCTCCCTAGCCCAGCGGCACCTGGACCGCGACGTCGTGCTTCGGGTAGTGCGACTCGATCCGGTCCGCGCCGTACTTGGCCCGGAACATCTCCACCACGTGGTCGACCCGGGCGGCGTCGGTGATCGGGGTGGCGCTCGAACTCAACGCCGTACCGTTCACCGTCAGCTCGACCATCGGGGTCTGCCGGACGTTCTTGTACCACTGGCTGTCCGAGCCGGTCACCGGCACCAGGAACACGCTGTCGTCCTCCAGCACGAACCACACCGGGCGCGAGATCTGCCGCCCAGTCTTCCGGCCGGTGACGGTGAGCTCGACCTCGCCGACGCCATCCAGCGCCTCCCAGACCGCATTCGCCACGATGCCTCCCGTCAGCTGACCCGACTGTGCCTCGCCGCCAGGCTACGGACCCGCGCGCCGGGCCGCCGCCGGATCGAGGACCTTGTCACCGGTACGGGCGTGCGAGGCCGCCTTCCTGGGTACGCGAAAGGGACCCGGGTCCGAAGAGGAGGAGGTGGCGGCGGTGTCCTCGACCAGCCGGCCGGCTTACACCCCACGTCATGCCGCCTCGGAGGCCCCGGTCGCCGCTGCCAACGGACGGTCCGGGCCGCCGGCTCCGGCGGAGCCCGCGCCGGGACCGCGCCACCTCGCGCTACTGGCGGCCGCCGTCGCGGTGCTCGGCCTGTCCGCGTACGTCATGACCGCCGACTGGGCCGGACCCGGAACGGAGGGCAGGTTCGAGGGCGGTGCCCCGGTCACCCCGGGTACCGTGCCCGGGTCGAGCGTCGCGCCCTCGGCGTCCGGCACGACCGCTTTCCCCACCGCGGACCCCGATGCCCCGGGCGCGGGATCGGTTCCCTCGGCGCCCGGCGGCCCCGCTTCCCGCACGTCGGCTCCCGGCGCCGCAAGCGAACGTCCGGCGCCCGGCACGACCGCTCGCCGCGCGGCGGCTCCCGATGGCGAAGGCGGCGGACCGGGGCGCGGTCCGGCCGACTCCGGTCCTCCTCGACCGACACCGGGACGCACCTCACCGGCACCCGGCCCGACCGGCTCGCCCGTCCGGCCGCCGTCCACGGGCGTCGAGCGGTGCGGGGCACCGGAGAATCCGTACGGCTACAACTACTGCGGCGGCGTGCTGGTCCACGAGCCGGCCCCCGACGTGTGCCGCTGGTTCGTCTGCGTTCCCGGGTTCTGGGCGGGCCGGGGTTACCTGACCGTGTGCTCGGACGGCCGGATCGGCATGGTGGGCGGCCCGGCCGGCCAGTGCCCGGAGCGCGCTGGCAGGAAAGACCCGGTGTACGCCGATCAGCCGGCCGCAGGCTGACCGCGCGCCCGGCCCGTACGGTTGCTTCTGGATAGCCGCAATTGCCGTCAAAAGGTCCGGCGCTTGCCATCCTGCACCCGATCAAAGCGGCTACCTGGAAAGACTTTGACGCTGTTAAGGTTGGCGAGCGGAACATGGGGACGGTCCGACCTCGCCGGGGGTTGCATAACATGGATCAGCAGGCCAGGGAGCAGTTAAAGCTGCTGCGCAGACTCGAGAAAGTCATTTCGGAAACCGAGTTCTCCTGGTCGCTGTGCCTGGTCGGGGAAGACCAGTCCCGAAAGCTCAACGAGCTGGCCGCCGAGCTGCAGCGTCCCTTCTCCTCGACCGGCGACGAGAAGCGGATCGTGTCCGGCTACTCCTACTGGGGCATCGAACCGGCGGTGAACTGGCAGCGGGCCTGCACCGACCCCAACTATCCGGTGATGCGGGACGGGATCGAAACCTTCAGCCGGCGCTGGCGGAATCTGCATTCCCGGCACAACGGCCGCCCCTATCACTACATCAGCCTGGGCCCGGGCACCGGGGAAAAGGATGCGGTGGTCCTGGCTGACCTGCAGCCGTCGAACCCCGAGATGTACTACGTGCCCGTCGACATGAGCGCAGAGATGCTGCGTCTCGGCCTCAAGCCGATTAAGTCACTGCCTTTCTTCCGGCAGTTCCGCAACCAGTTGCTTCCGGTGCAGCTCGATTTCTCCGTCGAGGAGAACGTGGCCGAGCTGAACGAATTGCGTGACCGGCTGATGGGCGACGAGCCGGTGCTGTTCTCGCTGCTCGGCAACACGATGGCCAACTTCGACGAGGACGTCGACCTGGTCGAGCGGCTCAGCACACAACTGCTCCGCCCGCAGGACCGGCTCCTGGTGGAGGTCGCCACCGCATCCCACCTCGACGACCGGATGGCGCAGCAGGCGGCCCGGGAGTACGAGACCAGCTGGGTGTTCCGCGAGTTCGTCATCAGCGCCCTGCGCCAGAACACCGACCTCTCGGTGAACATGAACCACGTCCGGTTCGAAGGGGTGGTCGAGGAGGGCCGGTCGCTGGTGATCAAGGTGATCTACGGCAACCAGTCGGCCGAGGACCTGAAGATCGTGCTCCCGAACCGCAGCCGGATCGATTTCCCGCGCGGAGACACCATCCGCCTGCTCATCACCCGGAAATACCAGCTGAAGGCCCTGGCGGCCGCGCTGGCCAAGGCGGGCCTCTTCGTGGAGAACGAGGCCTTCACCCAGTTCCAGGCCTCCGAGCGGGTCCGCCGGTTCGGCATGGACCTGATGCTCCTGTCGAGCAGCGACAGCGGCAACGGCCACGACACGGCCGCCCGGGACGTGTTCCGCCGACCCGGCAAATGACGAGCGGACCGGGGCGGCCACCACGCCCGGCGTCCCTGCCGTCGTGGGTGACGGCGCCCCGCACC
Organism: Micromonospora sp. NPDC051924; assembly: GCF_055586005.1. Taxonomy (NCBI): domain Bacteria; kingdom Bacillati; phylum Actinomycetota; class Actinomycetes; order Micromonosporales; family Micromonosporaceae; genus Micromonospora; species Micromonospora sp. NPDC051924. Next base: position 6,688 of record NZ_JBVJJA010000083.1, on the reverse strand, counting down.
TGGATCATGGCGGTCACCGCCGGCAGCCTGGCGGTCGCCTTCGTGGTCAGCGCCGTCTGGTGGCGCCGGTCGGCCGGCATGGCCAGCTTCGAGCCGGCGGTGCAGATCCTGGGCCTGCTCGGCGGCATCACCGGTATCGTCGCCGAGCGCTGGGCGGCCGGACGGGAGCGGCGGGCCGAGGCCCTGCAGGCCATCGGCGAGGAGTTGCAGGACAACCGGAAGATCCTGACCTCGCCACCCTTCTCCGTGGGAGCCACGCAGCCGGCCCGCCGGCAGGTCTACCCCCGGATGAGCCTGTCGGCGGTGAACGCCGCGCTGTCGTCCGCCGTGCTGTCCCCACGGCGGGACGAGACGCTGGCCGGCCTGCTCCACGACTGGCGGAACGAGGCGGAGATCTTCAACCACCAGCTCTCCCTCGCCGAGATCCTCGCCTTCACCAACGGATCCGACGAGGTGCTGCGCGACCTCCACCAGGGGCTGCACAGCGCCGACGGCCCACTGGAACGCATGCAGGAACACCTCAACGCCCTCATGGCGATCCCGCCGCTCGCGACGGCCGGCCCCAGACCGCGCCGCGCCCGGAAAGCGGGCAGCAGCCGCTAGGCGTCCGAAAAGGATTGCGTGCCGACGGTAGGCTGTACAGCCGGTAGCGAAGGCTGCCGCCAGGGTGACAGACCGTACTTCAGTGGAGCCGAGACACGGGGGACACCATGTTCGAGCGGCTGGGCAGATTCGTCGTCGGCAAAGCGTGGTGGGTGATCGGCGGCTGGCTGCTCGCCGCCGTCGCCATCGTCCTCACCACACCGTCGCTGTCCGACATCACCTCCGCCGACCAGGAGAGCTTCCTGCCCCACTCCTACGAGTCGGTGCAGGCCACCGAACTGGGCAAGAAGGCGTTCCCGCAGCAGGCCACGGCGACGGCGACCATCGTGGTCAAGCGCGCCGACGGGCAGCCGCTCACGTCGACGGACGAGGCGAAGGTGGGCCAGGTCGCCCAGTCGCTCAAGGCCAGGAACATCCCGCACACCTCCGGCTACCTGACCGGCCCGCCGGCCGTGGCGCCGGACAAGTCCGTGCAGGTGGTCAGCGTCGGACTGGACGCGCCGACCCCGGACGACCCGGCGCTGCTGGATGCCGTACGCGATCTGCGCGCGGGCATCGGACCGCAACTGGCCGGCAGTGGGCTGACCGCCGGGGTGGCCGGCGACGTGGCCAGCTTCGTCGACAACGAGAACACCTTCAACAAGGCCTTCTCGGTGGTCGGCGTCGCCACCATCATCCTGATCATCGGACTGATCCTGATCATCTTCCGCAGCCCCATCGCCGCGCTGCTGCCCGTCGTGACCATCAGCCTGGTCATGACCGTCACGACCGGGCTCGTCGCCGCCGCCGGCAAGGCCTTCGACCTCAACGTCAGCCAGGACCTGCAGACGATCCTGCTGATCGTGCTGTTCGGCATCGGCACCGACTACATCCTGTTCCTGCTCTTCCGCTACCGCGAGCGGCTGCGTGCCGGCGACGACAAGCGCACCGCGATGATCGTCTCCGTCCAGCGGGTCGGCGAGGTCATCACCTCGGCCGCCGGCGCCGTCATCGTCGCCTTCCTCGTACTGCTGCTCGCGTCCCTCGGCTTCTTCGGCTCGCTCGGTCCGGCGCTCGCGATCGCCGTCGGGGTCATGCTGGTCACGTCGCTCACCCTCATTCCGGCCGTCGTCTCACTGCTCGGCCGGTATGTCTTCTGGCCGTCCAAGGCCTGGCAGCGCGTCCCGAAGGCCACCATGTCCCACCGCCTCGGCACCGCCATCGGCCGCCGTCCGGCGCTCGTCGCCGCGGCATCCGGCGCCCTGCTGGTCGCGCTCGCCGCCGGCGTGCTGGGTTACAAGGCCGACTACGACTTCAGCGCCGGCTTCCCGCAGGACACCGAGTCGGCCAGGGCCGCCAAGGACCTGCAACGCGGCTTCGCCGCCGGCGCGCTCGCCCCCACCGAGGTCTACCTGACCACCGGCAACGGGACGCCGCTCACCGAGCAGCAGATCACCGACTTCGCCGCCGCCGCTACCACAGCGCCGGGCGTCGGCCGGGCGCAGCCGCCGGAGCGCAGCAGCGACCCCAGCGTGGCCCGGGTCAATCTGCTGCTCAACGAGAACCCGGTCTCCAACGAGGCCATCACCCTCGTCCGCGACGACCTGCGCGACGCGATGCACCAGGCGGCCCCGGCCGGGACTAGGGCACTGGTCGGCGGACCCACCGCGATCTTCGCCGACATCAACTCGGCCAACAACCGCGACCTGTCGGTCATCCTGCCCGTGGCCGCCGGCCTGATCGCGCTCATCCTCGCGCTGCTGCTGCGCAGCCTGGTCGCGCCGATCTACCTGGTGATCGCGGTGCTGCTCAACTTCGCCGCCACCCTGGGCGCCACCGTCTACCTATTCCAGGGGTTGCAGGGCAAGCCCGGCATCACCTTCCAGCTGCCGATCATCCTCTACCTGTTCGTCGTGGCGATCGGCACCGACTACAACATCCTGATGATCGCCCGGCTACGCGAGGAGGCGCGCGAGGGCAACGAGCCACATCAGGCCGCCGCGATCGGTGTGGAGCACGCCGGGCCGACGGTCGCGGCGGCGGGGCTGATCCTGGCCGGGACGTTCGGGGTGCTGATGCTCGCGCCGATCTCGTTCCTGCAGCAGATGGGGTTCGCGGTGGCGATCGGGATTGTGCTGTCGGCGTTCGTCATGTCGATGTTCTTCGTCCCGGCGTTGACCGCGCTGATCGGGCACGCGGCGTGGTGGCCGGGGCACGGGGATGAGCGGCGGGTCAGCGAGCCGGACGTCCCGCCAGAGCAGGTCAGCGTGGCGGGGGCGTAGCGGGCGGCGCGGCCACCCGGGAGGCGGAGCGCGCCGACACGGACCGCCGGTCTTTGACCTGCATCAACTATTGACCTGCTTCAAACAGCGAGTCGAGACTGGCAGGCGGAGCGCCCACAAACGGGAGGTCACGCATGCGGTCTCGAATTCGTTCCGCGCTGCTGCTCATCGTCACGGCCGCTGTGGCGGTCCTCGTGGCACCGCCGGCCGCCCAAGCGGCCGGCACCGTCCCATCCCACCTCACCATCACTCCCAGCAGCCCGGCCTACGTCGGCTACACGGTCACGGGCAAGGTCACGCTGTCGTTCGATGACGGTGCCGACAAGACCGGCTCGGTGATCCACATGCAGCGGACGTTCAACGGGCAGGTAACCCCGCTACCGGACATCGTGGCCACGTCGTGGGGCGACTGGTTCTACGACTACCCACAGGCCGCGGGCACCTACGAGTACCTGGCCACCTTCGACGGCGACGATGTGCACGCGCCGGCACAGGCGACGGCGACCGTCACCGTGACCCGGGTCCCCTCCCACCTCAACCTCAGCGCCAACAACCCGTCCTGCGCCGGATGCACGATCTCAGGATCAGTCAGCCTGTGGTTCGACGACTACGTTGACGCGACGGGTTCAGTGATCCACATGCAGCGGACGTTCAACGGCGAGGTGACCGCCCTGCCCGATATCGTGCTCGGCTCATCCGGCAACTGGTTCTACGACTACCCCCAGGCGGCGGGCACCTACGAGTATCTGGCCACCTTCGACGGCGACGACGTGCACGCGCCGGCACAGGCGACGGCGACGGTGACCGTGGAGCGTCGAGCCGCCTACGTGGGCATGAACGTCTGGGCGGACCCGCAGGGCACGCTGCACATGTACGCCAAGCTCGCCGGCTGCCATACCGATTGCGAGCTGGTGATCACCGCTGCCACAGACAGCCGGAGCTGGGAGATTGCCCGCTACACGTTCCCGGAGGGTGGCGGGGACACGCCGACGATCAGCTTCAAGCGGCAGGGTGCCACCCGCGTGATCGCGTCGTACGCGGGCGACGACTGGTTCCTGCCGGCGCAAGCCGTGGCGACCGCGCCGTTCTAACGCGTGTCCCAGTAGCTGGAGGTTGCGCATCGATCTTGACTGATGGTGATTCGGCGATCACGCTTTGCGTAGCTGCGGCAGTCGAGGTTGCCACCGGCGACCTCGACTGCGTGGCCTTCTGGGTCGCCTCGCCGGAAGGACTCTCATGAGGAGTACAGGAAGAGCCAACGGACCGCGCCGATTCCTCGCCCTGCTCGCGCTACCGCTGGCGCTCGCCGTCAGCGCACCCGGCCTCGCCAATCCGACCTCGGACAGCGCGGCGGCCCCCGACCGGTCGTCGACCGGCGAACAGAACGGCGTCGGCCTGATGCGCATCGTCGTCGCCGATACGTCGGGCATCGACCGTCTCAACGACCTCGGCGTCGATCTCGCCGAATACGTCAAGCCCGTCGACAACGGCATCGAGGTGCACGCGATCCTCAGCCCGCAGGAAAGCCAGGCGCTGCGGGACCAGGGCTTCGACGTGCAGGACGCCATCTCCGACCAGAGCGACTACGCGCAGAACATGGCCGAACGGTCCGCCTCGATCCAGGCCGCGACCGCCGCCACGGCCAGCACCGACACCCTGACCGTGCTGCGGGCCGAATGGTTCACCAGCCTTAACGACCAACTCTTCCTCAACATCGAGGTGAAATCCAGCGCCGGCACCGACTCCACGACCGTGCTGACGGCCAGCTGGGACAGCGGGCCCGGCACAGCTATCGGCTCCGGCGGTACCGCCACCATGTCCCGGTTCACCGACGCCGGCCAGTACATGTACCACCGGTTCAGCAACCCCGTCGCCATCGACGCCGCACCGGCCAGGGCCACCATCACCAGCAACAAGGGCGGCTCGGTCACGGTCGACGTCGCGAAGTGGCTGGGCAGCCCGCGCAAGGCCCCCGGCGAGCACCCGTACGTGTCGGACTTCGTCGACCACTACATGGACCCCACAGAGGTCACCGCGCGGTTCACCGGGCTGGCCGCAGAGTTCCCCAAGCTGACCGAGCTGATCGACCTGCCGTACAAGACCAACGGCTACCGGCGCAAGGCGCAGGCCCAGTTGGGCACCGCCGCGGCCAGCACCGTCTACGTCACCTCGACGGCGTACGGCTCCGAGGGCGGCAACGACATCACCATGTCGCTGGCCGACCCGGGCGTGGCGAACGCTCCGCTGACGGTGAGCGTGTCCGGCACTGCCGTCACGGTCAGCCTGGCCACCAACGGCTCCGGCGCGATCACCAGCACGGCGGCGCAGGTCGTCGCCGCGGTCAACGGCAACGTTGACGCGGCCAAACTGCTCACCGCGAGCACGTACCGGGGCAACGCCGGCGCGGGCGTGGTGGCCGCGGCCCTGGTCACCCAGCTGACCGACAACCTGAAGGCGCCGGCGAGCGTGTCCCGCGAGCCGTTCCAGATGAAGGTGCTGCGGATCGGCAAGCACCGCGATGGCTCGAAGGTCGGCGTCTTCCTCTACTGCCAGGAACACGCCCGGGAATGGGTGACCCCGCTGGTCTGCGTGGAGTCGGCCGAGCGGCTGCTGCGCAACTACGCGCAGGACCCGAACACCCGCAAAATCGTCGACGACCTGGACATCTTCATCCTGCCCGTCGTCAACCCCGACGGCGCGCACTACAGCATGTACGACTTCAACATGCAGCGGCGGAACATGACCAACCACTGCCCAGAGACCAACGCGGACCCGGGCCGCCGCAACTCCTGGGGCGTGGACATCAACCGGAACTTCTCGGTCGGTTCCGTCTTCGACGGCTACGTCGGCGCGTCGGCGACCAACTGCACCAGCGACACCTTCGCCGGGCCGAGCGAACTGTCCGAGCCGGAGGCGCGCAACGAGGTCTGGCTGGTCGACCACTTCCCGAACATCAAGCTCTCCATGAACACCCACTCCTACGGCGGGTACTTCATGTGGCCGCCGGGGGCGTACAAGGCCGCCGGGCGGGAGGTGCTGCCGCGGGTCGACCAGGGCACCGAGGCGTACTTCTGGACCTCCTCGGACTACATCCTCTCCCGGGTCCAGGAATACCGGGGCACGGCGATCTGGCCGGGCCGCACCGGACCGGTGACCGACGTGCTGTACTCGGCGGCCGGCAACAGCGCCGACGAGCACTGGTACAACCGGGGCATCATCGGCTGGGACTTCGAGGTCGGCGCGGACATCTACGACCCGGCGACCAAGCGGTTCACCGCGGTCGGCTTCCAGCCGCCGTTCGCCGAGGGGCACGAGGAGGCGATGGAGTTCGCCAACGGCAACATCGCCATCCTCGAGGTGGCCCGGGCGTACGCGACGGACAAGATCCAGCCGAAGACGTCGCTGAAGGTTGTGAAGCAGGAGGCGGGGTTTACGGCGTTCACGTTCAGCACCAGTGAGCCGGCGAATGTGTACTTCACGCTGGATGGCAGCCGGCCGACGTACAGCTCGCCGAAGCTAGCGCTGGCGGGGATGCGCGAGGGGGTCCAGAGCATCACGGTGAACAGCGAGACGACCGTCAACTGGTTCTCGATCGACATCGCCGGCAACGTGGAGAGCAACTACAAGCCGGACGGTGAAGGCAGCAACTACAACAAGCAGAGGGTAGGCGTTCAGTAGGCAAGCCAATGCTTGGAGCCTGGTGGGGGGGGGGGGGGGGGGGGGGGGGGGAAGGAGGGGGGGGGGGGGGGGGGGGGGGGGGGGGGGGGGTTTTCCCCCGTTTGTTGCCAAACAATGCGTTTTCTTTAGGGGTTCCCCCTCACCTC
>NZ_JBVJJA010000082.1:0-17095 GCF_055586005.1 Micromonospora sp. NPDC051924 | reverse complement strand
CCCCCCCCCCCCCCCCCCCCCCCCCCCCCCCCCCCCCCCCCCCCCCCCCCCCCCCCCCCCCCCCCCCCCCCCCCCCCCCCCCCCCCCCCCCCCGCAACCGGGCAGGCCGCGCAGAGCGCGAAGAAGGACGAGGGCGGCCTGCTGGGCCGCCTCGGTGACGCGGCCCGCGGCCTGGTCGACGGAGGTGGCCACCGGGCGAAGCCCGAGGTGGTCAGTGCCGGGCTGTTCCGCGACGAAAAGCCGCTGGCGGGGAAGAAGTGGCCGGCGCAGAAGCGGGTCAAGGAACTGGCCGGCAAGCGCACCGAGAACAGCAAGGTCTATCAGCTGTCGGACGGGCGGTTGCAGGCGGAGATCTCGGCGGTGCCGTTGCACTACCAGGACGGCAAGGGCGACTGGCAGCCCATCGACACCACGGTCCGCCCGGCGAACGAGCGCGGGTACGTGCAGGGCAACCGGACCAACTCGTTCACCAGCCTGTTCGGCGACAGCTCGGACGAGCTGGTGCGGTTCGAGCGGGACGGCCGGAGCATCGAGCTGGGCCTGGCGGGCGCCGCCAAGGGTGTGACGCCGAAGGTGTCCGGGTCGACGGTGACGTATCCGGGTGTGGCCGGTGGCGCGGACGTGGTCTACGACGTGACCAGCACCGCGTTGAAGGAGAAGATCGTCCTGCGGCAGGCGCCGGCCGGTCCGGTGTCGTACACGTTCACCCTGGACACGGCGGGTCTGACCGCGCAGCAGCGCGAGGACGGCTCGATCGCGTTCCTGGGCCGCGACGGCGGTGCGCCGGTGTTCGTGATGCCGGCGCCGTTCATGTACGACAGCAAGGACGACAAGTCCTCCCCGCACGGCAAGGTGTGGAGTGACAAGGTCACCCAGCAGGTGACCCAGTCCGGCGGCACGTCGACCGTCACCCTCACCGCCGATGCCGGCTGGCTGGCCGACCAGGCCCGGGTCTATCCGGTGGTGATCGACCCGACGATCAAGCTGCAGCCGGTGCCGACGGACGCGCAGGACGTGCAGATCTACTCCGGCGCCACCACCACGAATTACAACGACACCTACCAGCTGAAGGTCGGCACGGACGCGTCGAACTCGTACCGGACGCTGATCAGGTTCGACGTCGGTTCGATTCCGCAGAACACGCCGATCGACGACGCCCAGCTGCAGATGTACTACTCGCAGACCCAGTACGCGTGGGGCTTCGACGTGGCGATGGAGGCGCGGCGGGTCACCCAGCCGTGGAGCGAGAGCACCGCGACCTGGTCGAACATGAACGCCAACATGGCCGCCCAGCCGGCCGGCAACATGGTCACCAAGGACGACGGAGACTCCGGCACCTCGGTGGTCGGCACCTGGTCGTACTCGACCAACACCGCGCTGACGCCGCTGGCCATCAACGGCGACTACCGCTTCAACAACGACACCACGACGGGGCACACCCACACCTGGGTGCCGACCATCACCGAGTCGGGCGACTACCAGGTCGAGGTGCACTACGTCTCGGAGGCCGACCGGCCGACGAACGCGCCGTACACGGTCTACTACAACGGCGGGTCGAAGACCTACACCGTCGACCAGACCGGCAGCGGCCTCGGCGAGTGGAAGACCCTCGGCGTGCACCCGTTCGTGGCCGGCACCACTGGCAAGGTGGTCCTCGGCGACGTCTCCGGTAAGTCGGTCATCGCCGACGCGGTGCGGTTCACCAAGTGGGGTGCGACCACCAAGAAGGCCGCCGTCTCCAACGTGTGGAGCTCGTTCCCGGTCCGCAACGTGGTGCAGGACTGGGTCAACGGCACCTACACCAACAACGGCTTCATGGTGAAGGCGGTCGACGAGGGCACCAAGGGCCGCGGCGGCCCGATCTTCGAGGCCTCCGAGTTCGCCTACAACAACGCCCGCCGGGACTACAACCTGCCGAAGCTGGTCATCACCTACGGGCGGCCGGGTGTGCCGGTCAACCCGCCGACGACGCTCACCTCCACCGGTGCCGTGCTGGACTGGCCGGCGTACGTGGACCCGTCGACGAGCACCGCGGACGACGCGGTGGAGTATCAGGTGCACCGCAGCATCTACCAGAACTTCACCCCGTCGGCGGCGACCCTGATCGCGCCGGTGTCCACCAGCACCCGCACGTACCAGGACACCACGGCGATCCCGACGGCGGCGGACAACACCGACCCGCTGGCCCGGAAGTTCTACTACTACATGGTCGCGGTCAAGACGCGCGACGGGCAGGTGCTCGCCGGTCCCACCCAGTCGGCGATCCTGCCGAAGGCCGGCCAGATCACCCGGATCTACCGCACCGGCACCACGGACACCACGCTGTCGCAGACCCGTCCGACGGAGAACGTGGACGTCTACGACGGTGACCCGTACGTCAGCCCGGGCAACAACTCGTCCTACTACGGGGACACCCACGGCCTGGTGAAGTTCCCGACGCTGACCGGCATCCCGACCAACGCCAAGGTCGTCGACGCCGACCTGCGGTTGTACAACACCTCGCTCTACCCGGGCACCGACACCGACGAGTACGTCGACGTCTACAAGCTGACCAAGAACTTCACCGAGACCACGGCGACCTGGAACACCTACAACGGGACCAACGCCTGGACCACCCCCGGCGGTGACTACGACACCTCCTGGAAGGCCAGCAACAACGGGTTCACCAACGACCCCGAGTGGGCCTCCTGGGACGTCACCCCCGCGGTCGACGGCTGGGTGAAGGACTCGACCAAGAACTTCGGTCTGCTGCTGCGGCAGCGGGACGAGGTGAACCAGACCGCGCGGGCGATGCTGCTGTCGTCCGAGGCACAGGAGCCGCTGCTGCGGCCCACGCTGGAGGTCACCTACCTGGAGCAGACCGCGGAGTCGACCTACTACGCGGCCTCGACCCCGGCGCTGGCCACGGCGAACTCCACGTACACGCTCCCGGTGACGCTGTCGAACCCGACCCTGGCGGCGTGGAACCCGACCGACTGGGAGCTGGCCTACGACTGGAAGCGGGCCGACGGTGTCACCGACGGCGCGGACGCCAGCTACGAGGTGGCGACCGCGCTGCCGAAGAGCGTGCCGGCCGGCGGCACGGTCGACGTGTCCGCGCAGGTGAAGACCCCGCCGTCGTCGACGGAGGGGAACAAGCGCACCGACTACGTCCTGCAATGGGACCTGCGGAACAAGCTGACCGGCAAGAAGCTGTCGGAGACTGCGGCGATCCCGGCGCTGCCGCAGAACGTCTCGGTGGAGGAGCCGACCTCCGACCAGCTCGGTCTGGAGAAGTTCTACTCGTACGCGGGGAAGAACACCGGCGCCGGCGGCACCCTGATGAACAACCTGTACTCCGGCAACACCGTCTGGTCGTACGACGCGTTCAGCAACCCCTCACGGGGCCTGTCGAGCTTCGTCCGCCTGGCGTACAACTCGCTGGACACCACCGACACGGTCGCCGGGTACGGCTGGTCGCTGCAGGCGTCATCGATGATGCGCCTCGGTGCCCCGCTGGACTTCCACCCCAACCCGAACCCGACCAAGGTCACCCTGACCGACGGTGACGGCACCAGCCATTGGTTCACCTGGGACGCCGCGGCCAACGAGTGGAAGAGCCCGAAGGGCGTGCACCTCTACCTGCAGAAGTACAGCAGCGTGGACTGCAAGCCCAACACCGATGAGCCGAAGGCCTGGGTGCTCACCCGGCCGGACCGGACGCAGTTCTTCTACGACTGCGAGGGCTTCATCTCGAGCATCGTCGACAAGAACGGCAACGAGATGCTCTTCACCTACGAGGAGCGCAAGTCCAACAACAAGCCGACGAAGTTCCTGAAGTACCTCACCGACCCAACCGGTCGGCAGACGCTGACCATCGACTACTTCGCCAAGGGTCAGACGTACGACTACATCGACGACACCACCTGGAACCGGGTGTCCGGTGCGACGAACCTGACCAACCCGAAGATCATCGACCACGTCTCGCAGATCACCGACATCTCGGGACGCAAGCTCACCTTCACCTACACGGACAAGGGTCTGCTGGGTGAGCTGGTCGACGGCGCCGGGTCGACCAACGGTGCGCTGAAGACGTTCAAGTTCGCCTACGACATGACGCAGGGCAACAAGAACGTCAAGCTGGTCAAGGTCACCGACCCGCGGGGCAACGCGACCAACCTGGTCTACAACTACCCGCAGACCGGGGATGACCCGCAGTTCCACTGGACCACCAAGTCCTACACCGACCGGCTCGGCTACCTGACCCAGTTCGGCTACGTCGACCCGGACGGCCCGCAGGGCAAGAACATCAACGCCACCGTCACCGACGCGGAGAACCACGCCAGCCAGTACCTGCTGGACGGCTACGGCCGCACCTACCAGACGACAAACGCGAAGAACCAGGTGAACAAGCTCGGCTGGGATGACGACCACAACGTCATCCGGCTGGAGGAGGCCAACGGGGCTGTCTCCACCTGGGCGTTCGACCCGAAGACCGGCTACCCGACCGAGACCAAGGACGCGGAGGCGGTCAAGAACGGCACGCCGGGCACGGTACTGACCTACCAGTACCAGCTGGGCGGCTACATTGCGGATCTGCTCACCAAGACCAGCCCCGAGGGGCGCAAGTGGAGCTTCGGCTACACGGGCGAGGGTGATCTGGCCACCGTCACGGACCCGATGGGCAACTCGACCAGCACGGCCGGTGACTACACCGCAATCAACACCTACGACACGTGGGGGCAACTGCTCACGGCGAAGGACGCCAACGGCAACGTCACCACGTATAGCAACTACGACCCGAGCGGTTACCCGCAGACGATCAGCGACGCGCTGAACGCCTCATCGAACTTCGTCTACGACCCGCGCGGCAACGTAACCGAGGTTCGTAACGCCAAGGATGCCAAGGTCACGCAGACCTACGACACCTTCGGTCGACCGCTGACCAAGGTCGAGCCGGTGAGTGGTAGCCGTGTCCTCACCACGCAGGCTCCGGTCTACGATGCCAACGACAACATCATCACGGCGTACGCGGCGAACGGCACGGCGACGACGTCGGCCTACGACAAGGCCGACCAGATGATCGAGTCGGTGGCACCGAAGGACGAGGCGACCGATCCCGATCGCAAGACGACGACCACGTACGACAAGGTCGGCAACGTCCTGAGCGTCACCGAGCCCGAGGGCAACCTGACGAGCACGGTGGGCGATTACACCACGACCACCGTTTTCGATGAGATCTACCAGCCGATCGAGGTCCGCAACGGCAAGGGCCAGAAGGTGTCCTCGGTCTACGACAACGTCGGCAACCTGCTGACGCTGGTCGACGCCAAGAAGAACGAGACGGCGGACCCGGCGGACTTCACCGCCAAGTTCGAGTACGACCTGGTCCACCGGATCGTCAGGTCCACCGATGCCGCCGGCCAGGTGACGACCACCCGCTACGACCGGGACGGGCTGGAGATCGGCGAGACCGACGCCGAAGGCAACGAGACGCTGTCGACGTACGACGCCCGCGGCATGCTGATCGAGTCGAAGGTGCCGTACGCCAAGGACGCCGCCGGCACCATCACGTACCGCACTTCGAAGTACGAGTACGACCAGGTTGGTAACCAGACCAAGGTCGTCACGCCGCGGGGCACCGCGACGGCCACCGACCTGGACGACTTCGCCCAAGTCACGGTCTACGACGCGTTGAACCGGGCCAAGGAGGTCTGGTCGGCCTACGACAAGGACGACAGCCGCTACAACACCCCTGACAAGACCCTCTACACCTACGACGAGGTCGGCAACCTGGCCAAGGTCAGCGCGCCCCCGTCCGACGGGCAGACGGTCCGGAACGACACCACCTACACCTACTACGACAACGGATGGACCAAGACGTCCACCGACCCCTGGGACATCGTCAACTCTTTCGACTACAACGACCTGGGCCAGCAGACGAGGAACACGCTGACCTCGGCCGGAGGGTCGGTCTCGCGGACGATGACCTGGGACTACTACCCCTCGGGTAACCAGAAGGCGCGGTCGGACGACGGCGTTCCGGTCGGCAAGGACGTGGTCCTGGTCGACAACTCCGACTCGAACAACACCGCGACCCAGGGCACCTGGACCTCGGGTGCGGCCACCGGGCAGTACGGCTACGACGTCTCCTCGGCCCCGGCTGGTAGCGGGTCGGCGCAGTTCAACTGGCAGTTGAACATCCCGCGGGATGGCAGCTACGAGGTGTTCGTCCGGCATCCGCAGGTCAGCGGAGCCGCGACGGACGCGAAGTTCACCATCACCTACAACGGTGGCAGCGTCACCAAGACGGTGAACCAGACGCAGAACACCGGCGCCTGGATCAGCCTGGGCAGCTACTCCTTCCTAGAGGACGGTGTCCAGAAGATCACCCTCACTGACCAGGCGACGGGCAAGGTGCTCGCCGACGCGGTCAGGCTGGTGCGCGACAACACCGGCGAGGCCGATAACGAGAAGAAGGAGTTCACCTACCGGTACAACGCCAACGGGCTGATGACCCAGGTCAACGACCTGAGCCCGGGGGCGAAGATCGACACGTACCGGATCGGCTACGACGAGCTCAACGAGATTGCGAAGGTCGAGGAGGTTGCCGGCGGGACGGTGAAGAACACCACCGCCCTGACCTACGACGCCAACGGCAACGCGCTCACCTCGACCCACGACCTCACCTGGTCGAAGATCGATTACGACACGCGGGACATGGTCGCCAAGGTGACCAACGCCGATTCGCCGACGGCGGGCAACCAGCAGATCTCGACGTTCGCCTACACCCCCGACGGGCAGGTGCTCAAGCAGACGAAGCCCAACGGCAACACGGTGGACTTCGAGTACTACCTCGACGGGTCCACCAAGCACCAGGTCGAGAAGACCTCAGGCGGCACCGTGGTGGCTGAGCACACGTTGGAGTATTCCGCCAACGGCAACCCGTCCAAGGACGTGCTCAAGCTGATGAACGCCGACAACGCGTCGGACTACATCGACAACACCTACGCGTTCGACTACGACCCGCAGGACCGGGTCAGCCGGGTCAACAAGACCGGGGACTCCTCGGCGGTAGAGACCTACGACTACGACAGCAACGGAAACGTCGTGTCGCAGACCGTGGACGGGGTGACGAGCACCAACAAGTACGACCGGAACCGACTGCACTCCTCCACCGCGGGCGGCGTCACGTCGACGTACAACTACGACCCGCTGGGGCGGCTGGACACCGAATCGGTTGGCGGCCAGCGGGCGCAGAAGTACTACTACGACGGCTTCGACCGCACGTCGAAGACCACTGCGGGTACCGGTTCGACTGCGAAGTCGACGACCTACGTCTACGACCCGTTCGACCGAACGGTTTCGCAGACTGCTGGCTCGAAGACGACGGCCTTCACCTACCTCGGCATGGATAACAAGGTGCTGCGGGAGGAGGTCGCCGGCAAGGCGGAGAAGTCGTACCAGTACGCGCCGTGGGGTCAGCAACTGACCCAGATCAAGCACAAGGACGACGGCACCCGCGAGTACTCCCAGTTCACCTACCGGCCGCGCGGCGACGTCGAAGCCATTACGAGGGAGAACGGTAACACCCGGGCAACCTACGGCTACACCGCGTACGGCCAGGACGACGAGTCGCAGTTCACCGGTGAGGACAAGCCGGATGAGGCGAACCCTGACGCCGAGCCGTACAACGCGTACCGGTTCAACGCATCGCGCTGGGACGTCGGTTCCAAGACGTACGACATGGGGTTCCGCAACTACGATCCGGGTCTGAACCGGTTCCTGACCCGGGACGCCTACGGCGGCGCCCTGGCGGACATGGGCCTGTCGACGGACCCGTTCACCAACAACCGGTACGCCTTCGCCGGCGGTAACCCGATCACCTTTGTAGAGCTCGACGGCCACCTGTTCGGCATGTCCTGGTCCGACATCGGCCACGCGGCGCTGGACGTGGCGGGCATGGTGCCCGTCATCGGGGAGGTGGCAGATGTTGCCAACGGCATCTGGTACGCCGCCGAGGGTGACTACGTCAACGCCGCGTTCTCCCTGGCCTCGGCAATCCCGCTGGCGGGCAACGTGGCCACGGCGGCGAAGTGGGGCAAGCGGGGCGTCGAGGCGGCGGACAAGCTCAACGACGCCCGCAAGGCGGAAAATGTCGTCGAGGCCGGCAACGACGTGCGCAAGCAGGCCGACAACGTGCCGACCAAGGCGGCGGACGAGCCGGCGGCGCCCAAGGTCGAGTGCAACAGCTTTGTGCCCGGCACAAAGGTGATGCTCGCTGACGGCGCCAGCAAGCCGATCGAGCAACTGAAGCTCGGCGACGAGGTTCTCTCCTCGGACGTCGAGACGGGCGACGTCCAGATGCGTCCGGTCACCAACCTGATCACCGGTAACGGGGTCAAGCACCTGTACACGATCACCGTCGACACCGATGGCAAGACGGGATCGGCGACCGGCACCATCGTGGCCACCGGGGGTCACCCGTTCTGGCTGCCCGATGTCGGCATGTGGCTCAAGGCCGAGCAGCTCAAGCCCGGCATGTGGCTGCAGACCTCGGCCGGCACCTGGGTGCAGATCAGCTCGATCAAGCACGAGACTCGTCACCAGCGGGTCCACAACCTGACGATCGAGGGTGTTCACACCTACTACGTCCTGGCTGGTGACAGCCCGGTTCTGGTCCACAACAGCAACTGCCCTACCGACCAGAAGCTGCTCGAGGACGCGCAGGCGCTGCACAAGGAATACGCCTCCCATCTGCCGGTGGCGAAGCAGGAGAAGGCCCTCGACAAGATCACTGTGGCGACGGCGCACATCGGCGGCAAGAAGTACTACGCCGTCAGCAGCAACCGGACCTCCAAGGCGATGCGGGACCTCGCCGAGTCGCTCGGATACGAGCGGGTGAGCGGCAAGCGTTTCACCCAGTTGCTGCCGAAGCAGACTCACGCCGAACACATTCTTCTGAATGCCCTGAAGAGAGGAGAAATATCTGGCGGTGGTCGGATCGCTCCGCACCGTAAACCGTGTGTGCCGGGGACCAAGAGTTTCCAGGGATGTGCGGCACGAGTATCGTCGACACCTGGTGTCAGGATTGTCGGATGGGGCTGATCGGTGAGAACTCTGTGGGATCGTGAAATGGTGGACGAGGCCGAGCTTGTCGGCCGGCTCTCTCCGGCGGGTCGGATGGAGCTTACGCGACAGGTCCTCGACTGGACGATCGACGCGTTGCCGAGCGATGCTCGGGAGCTCCTGATCGGACGCCCCGGCGAGGTGGTCGACGCCGCCATCAGCGACATCCGTGCCGTGGCCAACGGTGCGGAACCGACGGAGGAGGCGGACGAGATCGAGGACGAACTCCTTGAGCTGTCCGACGAGGTCGAACTGCAGTCGCTCTGGCAGCTGTTCAACGCCTTGTCCTACTGCATCGGGCTCGACTCATCCGATTTGGAGACGGCCACCACGCAGGAAACGATGTCCGCCTGCTACGACGTCATTCGCGACTGTGAGGACCTGCCCGAGTTCCCCGTGGGTACGGACGAGGCAACGGTTCTGGCAGCGGAGCGAGCGAACGACAACTGCATGCGAGCCATCAACCAGCAGAAGGAGTTGATCGGCGAGACGCTACGTCGTGACGCTGGTCAGTAGCCCCGACGCGTTCGAGTAACGGCTGGTGCACCCGTCCCATCCAGGGGCGGGTGCACCGTCGCGTCGAGGCCCAGTGAGCAGGCCGTCGGTCGTGGGCTGCCGTCATCACGTACGAAGAGCCGCAGGTCACCGGCGTGGACAAGCGCCGGGCTGGGGGGTCGTTCGGAGGGGCCATCGGTGGTCTCGAGCGAGGCCCGTGACGAGGACTGCCCTGTCCGAGTTGTCGCCGGGGTGGGGGAGTAGCGCGTCCCCACCCATTAGCACGTTGTGTCTTGAGTCGGGTGTATTGGAAAATTTCTTGAGTCGGCATCAGATCACCGACCACTTGGAGCATGTCTCAAACGACACTGCCGCTAGAGCCTTAGGGAATTGCCGGCGGGCCCTTCTGTTCTCTCATGAGCACATTCACCATCACCTGCGGCGGTGCTTGCCGAGGCGGTCAGGCTGGTGCGGGACAACTCCGCCGACGTCGACAACGAGAAGAAGGAGTTCACCTACCGGTACAACCCGAACGGGATGATGGTCGAGGTCAAGGACCTCAGCCCGGGCGCGAAGATCAGCCGGTACGACGTCGCGTACGACCAGCTCAACCAGATCTCCACGGTCAAGGAGTTCGTCGGCGCGACCGACAGCACGCCGAAGAACACCACGGCCCTGACCTACGACGACAACGGCAACCCGCTCACCTCGACCCACGACCTCACCTGGTCGAAGATCGAGTACGACGAGCGGGACATGGTCGCCAAGGTGACCAACGCCGACTCGCCGACGGCCGGTAACCAGCAGATCTCGACGTTCACGTACACCGCCCGCGGCCAGATGCTCAAGCAGACCAAGCCCAACGGCAACACCGTGAACTTCGAGTACTACCTCGACGGCGCCACCAAGCACCAGCTGGAGAAGACCTCCGGCGGCGCCACCGTCGCGGAGCACAACCTGCAGTACCAGGCCAACGGGCACCCGTCGCGGGATGTGCTCAAGTTGATGAACGCCGACAATGCGTCGGACTACATCGACAACACGTACGTCTTCAGCTACGACCCGCAGGACCGGATCGCCAAGCTGGACAAGACCGGTGACAGCACCTCGACGGAGACCTACACCTACGACGCCAACGGCAACACGGTGTCGCAGACCGTCGACGGGACGACCAGCACCAGCAAGTACGACCGGAACCGGCTGCACTCGACCACCACGGCGGGTGTGACGTCGACCTACAACTACGACCCGCTCGGGCGCCTCGACACGGTGTCGGTCGGTGGCCAGCGGGCGCAGAAGTACTACTACGACGGCTTCGACCGGACGGCGAAGACCACCTCGGGCATCGGCTCGAACGCCAAGTCGACGACCTACGTGTACGACCCGTTCGACCGGACGGTGTCGCAGACGACGGCGTCGAAGACGACGGTCTTCACCTACCTGGGGATGGACAACCAGGTGCTGCGGGAGGAGGTCGCCGGTAAGGCGACCAAGTCGTACCAGTACGCGCCGTGGGGTCAGCAGCTGACCCAGATCAAGCACAAGGACGACGGAACTCGCGAGTACTCGCAGTTCATCTACCGCCCGCGTGGTGACGTCGTTGGTATCACGAAGGAGGACGGCAAGACCCGGGCGACGTACGGCTACACGGCGTACGGCAAGGACGACGAGTCGCAGTTCACGGGTGTGGACAAGCCGGGTTCGACGCCGGAGGGCGAGGAGCCGTACAACCGTTCCGGTTCAACGCATCCCGGTGGGATGCCAACTCGGGCACCTACGACATGGGCTTCCGCAACTACGACCCGGGTCTGAACCGGTTCCTGACGCGGGATGCCTACGGCGGTGCCATGGCGGACATGAGTCTGGCGACGGATGCGTTCACGGGTAACCGGTACGCGTTCGCCGGTGGGAACCCGATCAGCTTCGTGGAGTTGGACGGGCACCTGTTCGGGATGTCGTGGTCGGACATCGGCCATGCCGCCCTGGACGTCGCCGGGATGGTGCCGGTGATCGGTGAGGTCGCCGACGTCGCCAACGGCATCTGGTACGCGGCCGAGGGCAACTACGTCGACGCGGCGATGTCTTTGGCCTCGGCGATCCCCCTCGCCGGTAACGCGGTGGCGGCGGCGAAGCTGGCCAAGACGGGTAAGAAGATCGCCGACGGCATCGACACCGCCCGTGACATCGAGAAGGCGGCCGAGAACGCCAAGAGCCTCGAAAAGGGCGTGGAAGGCGCCACCGACCTCGGCAAGACGCCGACCAACACCCCCAAGCCGAAGACCGACAACCCGACGACACCGGCGAAGTGCAACAGCTTCGTGCCGGGCACCAAGGTGCTGCTCGCCGACGGTTCCACCAAGGCGATCGAGGACCTGAAGCTCGGTGACCAGGTCCTCGGCACCGACGTGGAGTCGGGTCAGAACCAGGGTCGTGAGGTTACCAACGTCCGCAGCCACGAGGGCAGCAAGACGCTGGTCACGATCACGGTCGACGTGGACGGCAAGACCGGGTCGAAGACCGGGTCGATCACCTCCACAGCGGCGCACCTGATCTGGCTGCCCGACGCCGGACAGTGGGTCACCGGCGGTGACCTCAAGCCCGGCATGTGGCTGCAGACCGCGGCCGGCACCTGGGTCCAGGTCACCGCCATCACCAAGACCGTTCGCCATGAACGAGTCCACAACCTCACCGTCGAGGGCGTCCACACGTACTACGTGCTCGCCGGGGACAAACCGGTCCTGGTGCACAACTGCGAGGTCGAGTGGAAGAACGAGAACGACCCGAACTTCCCGAACCGCAACGTCGACACCGGTCCGCAGGACGCCTTCCCCGATCCTTCGGTGGTGCGCAGCAGCAACGACGGTATGGGACCCCTCCGCGACGGTGACCACCACTTCGTGGTCACGCCGAACAACGAGGTACGGGCCGTGCACGACGATGACCTCGCCGACCTGTGGGACCAGGACGTCTGGCCCGGTCACACGAGCCTGGCGGGATTCGACGCTGCCGGGCGACCCAACCCGGTGCTCATGGCGGGTCGGTTCACCGCCAACAACGGCAGGATCACGTCCTACGACAACTGGTCCGGCCATTACCAGCCACAGCAGTACGGCGGCCGGATGCTGCAAGACATCGCGAAGGGCGCGTTCACGGCCGCAGGTTGGGCGGGTCGGAGACTGCGATTCCGGCAGTACTGACCGAGATGGGGCAAGCGCCCCGGACGTTGTAGGGCGATAGCCGGAACTACACCGGGCATCGCGGGTCACGGCCCGCGATGCCCGGTCCTATGACCGGTGACCAGTAAGGTTGCCTCTGAGGAGGGATGGATGTCGGGGCTTTGGCGGACTGTCTGGGCGACCGGTCAGGACATCCCGCGCATGGGCCGTCTCGTGCGTACCGGTCCGGTGCTCGCGTTGGATGCGGGCGGCGATGATCTGCGCCCGCTTGCAGCCGTCGTCGCCGGGCATAGTCCCGCCGACGCCGCCGGTGATCGTCTTCAGGTGTGGGACATCGTCTCGGGACAGCTGACGACGGCGCCGGTGGAAGCCGCCGTGTGCGTGGCGGTCGGCGCGTCGGCGGATGGTGCAGTCGCGGTCACCGGGCACACGGACGGCACGGTGCGAGTCTGGGCGTTGCCGGACCTGACGGTGCTACGGAGCTGGCGCACGGGTCTGCAGGGCGTCGAGGACGTTCGGGTGGCCGGGCCGGCCGCATACGCGGTCGTGGTGACGCTCGGCGCCGACGGTGCGGTGGCGCGATGGTCGCTGGAAACCGGGGGATCCCTGGGCACGCTCGGCGTTCCGGAGTCGCTCGCGATCTGTGCCGGGCGGCTGGTCTCCGGCCGGCACGTGGTGGTGGCCGCCGGGCGCAAAGTGTCGTTGTGGGACGCGCACAGCGGGCAACGGCTGCCGCTGCCGGTCGCGGATCAGCAGGCTCCCGGCGGTATCGCCGCGGTCCTGCTGTCGGCACGAGACGGGCGGGATGTGCTGACCGTCGTGACGGGGCCGCGCGAGCTGGTCATGTTCGACGTAGCCACCGGTGCACAGGTGGGCGGCCGGGTCGACGCTCACGTCGATGACTTTCCGCCGCACCACGGACGCATGTGGGGCGGCAAGCGTGCCCGGCCGCGGCTGGCGATGGTGAACGAGACCGTGGCGGTGCCGACGAAGTGGCGAGTCCATCTCTGGGATCTGCCAGCTGCGACGCCTGCCGGGCCGTCGTTGCCGGGGCCGGTGCGCAAGCCGGTGCTCGCATCGGTGCGCTGGGAGGGGCGTGATTGGCTGCTGACGGGGTCGGCCGAGGACGGCATGGTCGGGCTGTGGGACCCGGACGCACCGCCGCAGCGATCGGCGGGCTTCCGTCAGCCGGTCGCGCGGCTGGCCATGGCGGCGTCCGGCGTGGTGGTCTGCGCCGACGAGGGTGGGACGATCGCAGCGCACCGGGCCGAGGACGGTTCGCTGGTGACCGCGCCGACCAATACCCAGGTGCGAGGCGTCGTGTCGCTGGCGGCCTGGGTGGACGGGACGAGGGTGCGAGCGGCCACCGGAGCGGGGTCCCCGGATGCGTCGCACCCGTGGCTGCAGCGGTGGGACCTCATCCTGCGCGAGCAGATGCAACCACCGATCAAGGTCAGCGTCCCCCAGGTGCGGCACGTGGGCATGGCCACGGTCCGGGGCGAGCGTGTCCTGGTGGTCATCGACCGCGAGCTGCTGCGTCTGCGGCGGGCCGACGACGGGACACTGATCGACGAGGTCCGCAAGGAACGAGGAACCTACCGGCTCGTGACCGGCCCCTCCGAGGGCGGTCCGATCGCGGTGGTCTCGGCGATCGGCCGGCCGCCCGAGGTGTTCCGGCTGGACCAGTTGAGTGCACCGCCGTCGCCGATGCCCGGTCTTGACGGCGGCTTCGTCGCCGCTCTGGACGGCACGCGTCTGGTCGCCGGGAGTCTCGCCGAGCGCCGGTCGGGATGGCGTACGGCGTGGGCCTGCGACCTGTCGGGCCGCCCGCTCGGTCCGGAGGTCGTCGGCGCCCCGATCACCTCCGTCGCGATCGCCACCTGGCCCGCAGTCTTCATCGCCCGCACTGATGGGACAGTGTCCCTGATTGATCTCGAGTCCGGCCAGGAGCTGTGCCCGGCACTGCAACTGCCCGCGGAGCCTCGCAGCATCGCCACCGACGACCTGGACGTGCTCGTGGGCGTTGGGGCCGATGTCGCGAGGTTCACGCCGCCGGTCGCCAAGCCTCTTCGGCGTGCTGACGATCGTGATGGAGGATAGAGCGGCGAGATCGGAACCCTCGTTGAGGCCATATCCGGTATCGCGGTGATCCTCAGCGCGGCCCATCTCACCACCGTGGGCTGGTTCGGGCAGGCAGCGTGACATACTCCATTTCGTGTAGCTACTGCAGATCCAGCCAGGCGGCTTGGCCTGAAACATCGGTGCTGGCAGTCTGCGTATTGATGAATCATAGGTGCCACGGAGATCGAGGCTCGCGGGAGTATTCGCAGTTCATCTACCGGCGGCGTGGGGACGGCATCGGTATCACCAGCCTGGCGGCCCTGGTCAGACACATGGATCTCGACGTGCTCCACGTCAACGGTCCTAATACGGCAGCCGCCGTTTGAGATCTTGCTGGTGAACCGGGGTGGACGCGGGACGGCCACCGCGTGATCGTCTGTGCGTTGTGGACACAACATCAGATCTTGCGGTGGCCGCGTGCCACAGCGTAGCCGTTGCTCGGTGGGAGCGGGTGCTGGCCGGGGTGCTGGGGTGCTTCGCGGGCCGGTTTCGGGCGAGTGGAACCGCGCCGTGCGGCGGGAGAGTTCGTGTCGGGGCTGCTGTCCGATCTTGAGGTCAAGACGTGTTGGCAGTTGGCCGAGCAGGCCGGGCACGCCCGGCCTGACGCGATGCAGCGGCTGCTGTACCGGGCGGTGTGGGACGCCGACGCCGTCCGCGACGACCTGCGGCAACTGATCACCGACCGGTTCGGCGGTCCGGACGCGGTCCTGGTGGTCGACGAGACCGGTGACCTGAAGAAGGGCACCCACACGATGGGGGTGCAGCGCCAGTACAGCGGCACCGCCGGGCGGATCGAGAACAGCCAGGTCGGGGTGTTCCTGGGCTACGCCGGCGCGGGCGGGCACACCCTGATCGACCGACGGGTGTATCTACCAACGTGGACCGACGACCGGGACCGCTGCCAAGCCGCCGGCGTGCCCGACGAGACCGAGTTCGCCACCAGGTCAGAGTTGGCGGCGGACATGATCACCGCGGCCCTCGACGCCGGGGTGCCGGCAGGCTGGGCCGCCGCGGACCAGGCATACGGCAACAGCGCCGCCTTCCGCGCCCATCTGCGCGGACACGAGCTCGGCTACGTCCTTGCGGTGTCCCGCAGCCACCTGGTCCCTCTCGACGGCGGCAAGACCCGAGTTCGCGCCGACCGGATCGCCGCCGACCTGCCCGATTCGGCGTGGCAGCGCCGCAGCGCGGGAGCCGGATCCAAGGGCCCGCGCTTCTACGACTGGGCGTGGCTCGACGACGTGTGCACCGACGCTGACCCCGACGACGGCGGCCACCACAGCCTCCTGATCCGCCGCAACACCACCACCGGTGAGCTGGCCTTCTACCGCTGCTGGACCCCGAGCCCGGCCACCCTCGCCCAACTTGTGCGGGTCGCCGGCATCCGCTGGACCGTCGAAGAAGCCTTTCAGGCCGCGAAGAGCCAGGTCGGCCTGGACCAGCACCAGGTCCGCCGCTGGGACTCCTGGCACCGCTTCACGACCCTCGCCCTGGCCGCCCTCGCCGTCCTGGCGATCTGCGCCGCCGACGCGACCCACGACGACCCGACCGACACCGGACTGATCATCGGGTTTGACGCCTGAGGTGATCGCGGTGCAGAAGTCCTACGCCTCGAACCGTGGCGGCGAGGAGTTCTTCATCGAAGGGTATCTACAGCGAGGCGCTAAACTGACAAACAAGGACCCGGCCCTTGGCTTCAGTAAGCCCGCACGTGGACGCAAGTTCGTTGGATGCATGGACGCCTTCTTCGAAGAATTGATGGGGTAGTCATCAACATGTTCATAGACGTGTACTTCCCTCCAGGATTACCGATAGACAGAGACGAGATCGAAGAGGAGTTTGCCGATCTCGAGGAGTTCGAGGTTGTTGGAGCCGGCGTAGGCGAGGAGGGTAGCAACCTGGACCTGGAAGTGGTTTCTTCGATCCATCGAGACGAGGCCATGCGAGAGGTGGCGCAGGTGCTGGACCGGCTCGGCGTCGCTGATGGTGCCCGTTTGCGGGTCTCGGACACCGGCGAATCCGTAGCAGTCTCGGCTCTACTCGCTTAGGCTCCAGTCGATATTTTGCTCACTGAAACGGGGCACCGGGGGGGGGGGGGGGGGGGGGGGGGGGGGGGGGGTGGGGGGGGGGGGGGGGGGGGGGGTGGGGCCGCGCTTGGCGGTAAGGGGGGCGGGGATACCGGTGCGAGAAAAAGC